>CAZPHK010000049.1:0-24656 GCA_964586015.1 uncultured Acidobacteriota bacterium
TGCAACCTCATTTCGCGGATCCTCGGCGAGAGCGGCCAGGAAACGGAGGAGAGAGGCGTCGGGCACCGCGTCCTGAGGCCTGGTTTTAAAGGGAACGAGGGTTCCGTCGTAATCCAGAAGAAGAAGCCGCCGTTTGCTGTTGCTGTACTGGTCCAGGAGCTTTTGACGCATTTGAGGGCCTAAAATCTTCATATAATGCTTCTGACGGGTTAGTTGGGCCGTCAGCAATTCGTCGATGAAATCCGACGCCCATCGAACTACGTCGTAACGTATCAGCCGAGCCTGCATGACGCTGTTGCGCTTTATCTGTTCATCCACGGGCATTTCCAGTGCCTGCAGCAGCGCCTCCGCTATTTCCTCACGATTATTGGGATTGATGATAATGGCTTCCACCAGCTCTTTCGAAGCGCCCGCCATTTCGCTCAGCACCAGCACGCCTGTTTTGTCGGCGCGGCAGGCGAGATACTCCTTTGCGATAAGATTCATTCCGTCCCGCAGCGGCGTAATGAGTGCTACATCGGAAGCGGCGTACATGGCTGCCAGAGGGGAGAATGTCAGCGCACGCGACATGTAGACGATCGGCGTCCATCCGGGATTGCCGAACCTTCCGTTGATTTTGCCGACCAGGGATTCGATTTGATTTCTCATCTGCTCATAGTGCGGCACTTCAACCCTGGACGGGACTACGATCAGAATCAGCACCACTTTGCCGATCCATCGGGGATAGATTTCCAGAAAAGTCCGGAAGGCTTCCAGGCGATTGGCGATTCCTTTTGTGTAATCGAGGCGGTCAATGGAAAGAATAATCTTTGTGCCCCAAAGCCGTTCCCGCAGTTTTGAGCTTTCCTGCTGTGTTTTGGGATTTGTTGCCCCGTTGTGGTATTTGCGATAGTCGATGCCCATGGGAAAGGAATCCGTTTTCACGATTCGATCCCCGATTACAATTTCCCCTATGTGCGATTCGTGCCCCAGGATGCGAATGATGCATCTGAGAAAATCCTGCTTGTAGTCGTTGGTGTGAAATCCAATCAGGTCGGCGCCCAGAAGGCCCTCCAGTATCTCCTTCCTCCACTTGCGGGGCAGCAGCCGATAGATTTCGAAATTGGGAAAGGGAATGTGGAGGTAAAAACCGATTGTGACCGAAGGCATCTTTTCCCGAATCATTCGTGGAAGCAGCATCAGGTGAAAATCGTGAATCCACAGGACGTCTTCCGGATGGAGCAGTTCAAGCAGGGTCCGGCAGAAAATCCCGTTTACTTTGACGTAATGCTTCCAGTATTCATCTTCGTATTTCGTATACACCTGGAAGTAGTGAAAGAGAGGCCAGATCGTCTTGTTGCAGAAGCCGTGGTAATAATTGTCGATATTCTCTTCCGAGAGAAATACCGGAAGGGCGTTGAACTCGGAAAGGGATCTCGATTTTATTTCATCTTTCCAGGCAGGGTCGACAATATTTCCGGGCCATCCGACCCAGATATAATCCGGAGAATTCCAGGAATCGCTGCCGTACTGTTCCAGATAGGAACTCAGCCCTGTTGAAAGCCCTCCTACGCTGGGAATAAAACGCAGATCTCCCTCTTTCCCCTTGACGGTAAAAGGGAGCCTGTTGGATGCGATGACGGTTCGCTTCCCTCTAAAATTATCCTCTGGGATCATATGCGTTGCCGGCAATGCCGTTTCTTCGCGGGGAAAGCGGCATGCTCCTTTTATAAACGCGGACTGGCCTCAGATCATTCCATTGCCTGTTTCGCCAATCGTTATTCTTATCTTCAGTCAAACCATGGGATTCCCGGGGCCGCCTGAATGCATTCAAGTCCTTATGTGCGGTTCATTGACTCCGATGCATGCCAGCGCTCAGAGCCCCTGTTAAGAATCCATTCTATAGGCTGAAGAGCGATTAGTACAGCATAAGACGCATTCGACGGCATGGATGCCCGCGGCGTAACGCCCGTAAATTAAATCGTGTCATTGCTTTACACTTCCGGCAGTCAGTCCCGCGACGATGCGCTTTTGAAAGAGCGAAACGACGATGATCAGTGGAATCGTGCTCGCGACGATCCCGGCCGTTATGAGACCCCAGGGGATTTCATAGGCGAACGTGCCGCTCAGCGTCGCTACGCCTACCGTGACCGTCCGCGATGTTTCCAGGTTCATGAATGTCAGGGCGAACATGAATTCGTTCCAGGAAAAGATAAAAATCAGCAGAAACGCGGCGGCTAATGCCGGAGCTGCCAGCGGCAGGACGATCTTGCGAAAAGTCTGGAAATCCGTCAGCCCGTCGACCGCAGCCGCTTCTTCCAGTTCGTACGGGATCCGCTCCATATATCCTGTCAGCAGCCAGACGGCGAAAGGGAGATTCAGGGCGGCGTAGGGAAGAATCAGGCCCCAGGGCTGGTTCACGAGGCCCGCATGGCGCACGAGTTCGTAGACGGGAAAGATAAGCACTATGGGCGGGAAGAAAGCCATGATGAGGAGAGCAGCGGCCACGAGGGACCGGATTCGTTTGGGGGCACGGGCAAGCCTGTAGGCGGCGGTTGAAGCGCAGGCGATGCAGAGAAGAGCGGCGAGCGACGAGATGACGATGCTGTTGCGGTAGTAGGCCGCAAAGGGGCGCTGCTCGAAAAGGTCCGCGTAATTTCGAAGCGTAGGGTGCGAAGGGAGAAGGGAAGGGGGAATTTGCGCGAATTCAGCGGCCGTCTTCAGCGACGCCAGTCCGTACCAGAAAAGCGGAGCTACCGCAAAAGCGCACGATGCAATGATGATGATTCTAACGGGCCATTTCATACTTGTTCAGCAGTAACCTGTAAAGTATCCAGGCGGTAATCGCCAGCAGCGCAACGACGACAACGACGAGGGCTGCGCCGTAACCGAAATCCAGATAACGCATGAATGTGAAGTAACCGTAAACGGAAACTGTTTCCGTAGCGCCTCCGGGACCTCCTCCCGTCATCACGTATACAAGGTCGAAGACAGCATACGCCTGCACGATCCTGAAGATCAGCGCGAGAAATATGAAAGGCCGCAGGTGCGGGATGGTGACGTACCGAAACTTGTGCCAGGCGTTTCCGCCGTCGATCTCTATCGCTTCATACATTTCCTTGGGGATGCTCTGGATTCCGGCGAGCAGGACGATCAGGACGAAGGGGAATGTTTTCCATACGTCGGCCAGTATGATCGCCGTCAAGGCTGCGGGAGGAGATCCGAGCCACGCAAATGGAGAGTCCAGTATGCCTGCATCCAGCAGAAGCGAGTTGATAACGCCGTACTGGTCGTTGAATATCCACGTCCACAGTACGGCGATAATTGCAGTCGGGAGAGTCCAGGGAATAAGAAGCATTGTACGTACGGCCCTTCGGCCTCTTTTGATTCTTTCTACAGCCAGTGCCAGAAAAAGTCCGATGAAAAATTCCATGCCGACCGACAGGACCGTGAACAGGGTTGTGACCTTGAGCGAATCATGAAACCTCGAATCCGACGCCAGTCGGATGAAGTTGTCAAGTCCGGCAAACCCGGAATGAAAGCCGGTGCTTAGATTCATGTGCTGGAAGCTGAGAATGAGCGTTCTGCCTATCGGATATACAAAAAATAAAAGCACGAGCACGGCCGCCGGCAGGAACCAGAGCATGTCTCTTTTTCGTGATGTCGCACCGCGCATGGAATTACGAACCTCTATCTTTTCAAGAGAGCGCGGGTTTCACCCGCCGCTTTTTTCAGGGCTTTCTCACAGGAAACGCGCCCGGTCAGAGCCGCGCTCAGCCATCTCTGGAGGATATCGGAGGCCTGTGCGTACTCCGGTATGAGGGGGCGTGCCCGAACGTTCCGGGTAGCATTCAGGTATTCGCCGGGCAGCAGCTTTTTCCTGGCGGGGATCAGTCCCGTCTTCCTCTGAATTCGTCGCAACTGTTCCGGGCGTGTCATGAATTCAATGAAAGCCCATGCTTTTTCAGGCTCCCTGCAAAAGCTTGATACGGCATATCCCCATCCTCCCAGCGTGGACGTGCCCGGATGAGCGGATGTGCCGACCGTGGATGTATACGCTGCGCGTTCCGCCATGGACGGGGCGTCCCGTTGCAGAAGGGTCCAGACATAGGGCCAGTTGCGCAGGAATACGGCGCGTCCGTTCTGGAACAGCAGCCGGGTGTCTTCTTCCATGTAGGTTGTCACACCGGGAGGCGAGATGCCGCCGACGGTGCTTTTCAGAAAACGCAGGGCATCGACCGCTTCGGATCGGTCCAAAAAAACCTGTCTCGTGTCTGAATCGATCCATTCTCCTCCATATCCCCAGAGAACCTCCAGAAACACCGTAACCAGGCCCTCATACTGTTTCCCCTGCCAGAGAAATCCCCATCTTTCTTTCGTCTGGTGCCTGCGCGCCTGTGCAATCAAATTTTTAAAGGTCTTCGGCGGTTCCGCGACAAGGTCCTTCCGGTAATAGAGCAGACCGGCGTCGGTGTAGGCGGGAACCCTGTACAGCCTCCCCTGGAATCTTCCCGCTTCAAGGTCGGCTTCCAGAAATTCCTTCGCCTCTTCCCCGGACAGGTAGGCGGACAAATCCAGCAGCCAGCCCGCTGCGGCGAATTTGGCCGTCCAGACAACGTCGCACAGCACGATGTCATAAGCCGATTTCCCGGAAAGGAACGACGTGGAGTACAGGTCCTCCCTCCCGTTGGTTGAAGGCGGCCCTTCGACGAGACTTACATGGGCGCCCGGAGCCTGCCCGTTGAATTCGGCGGTCAATTCATGGTAGATGCCGGTTCCGTCCGGCTCTATTAAGATCGAAAGTTCGCTTCCATCGCGGGATCCAGGCGTTCTAATGCTGAAAATTCCGAGCACTCCCAGTATCAGTACCGCGAAGGCTCCGGCCGGTATTTTCGTCAAAGACATGAATGTCTCCGGAATCGATATGCAATGACACGGAATCTGTTTCCGGGCGCTGATCCGACAGCACCATCAACGGTTTTCCATCGACTCTGGTTTCAATCAGAAAACGGGCTCCCAGGTTTTCGATTAAGGCAATTGTAGCGGGAACTTCCCCGCCCAGCCTGACGGCTTCAGGCCGGATTCCTATCTTTACCGGACCTGAAATATCCAGTCCGGTAGGGATCGCCCGGGGCCCGATCCTGAGGGAGCCTGCCTGCAGAGTTGCATCAAAGAGATTCATGGCAGGAGAGCCGATGAATGAGGCGACAAACAGGTTCCCCGGATTCGAGTAAAGAGTTTCGGGATCGCTGATTTGCTGGATGACGCCGCGGTCCAGAACAACGGTGCGATCCGCGAGAGTGGTCGCTTCGACCTGGTCGTGCGTTACATACAGGACCGTGGCTTCGATCCGCGCGAAAAGCGACTTGAGTTCGTGCCGGACCTTTTCACGCAGTATGGCGTCGAGATTGCTGAGGGGTTCGTCGAACAGGAATGCCTTGGGTTTGCGTATGAGCGCTCTGCCGACGGCGACACGCTGCCTCTGCCCGCCGCTCAATTCGCGCGGCTTTTTATCCAGCAGGTCGTCGATTTCAAGCAACCGTGCGGTATCGCGCACCCGCCGGTCTATTTCAGGGCGGGGCATTTTTTTCAGCGTAAGATTGAGCGCAAGGTTCTCGTAACAGCTCATATGAGGATAGAGCGCGTAGGATTGAAACACCATGGCGACGTCCCGATCCTTGGGAGGAACGCCGTTGACTTGCCGGCCTCCGATCCATACTTCGCCCGAGGACGGCTGGTCCAGTCCGGCGACGATGCGGAGAAGAGTCGATTTGCCGCAGCCCGACGGTCCGAGGACCGTGACGATTTCCCTGTCTTTGATTTCGAATGATACGTCTTTCAGGGCGCGCAGGTTTTTCGGAAAGATGCGCGATACCTTTTCAAGACGGATGGAGGCCATCGCTAAACTCCATTAAACGGTCGTCGGTTTCCTGCTTCGGCCATGCGGCGGTCTTTAGAGAAATACGCCGATGATCCGATGCGATTGAATTCGCTTATGCCGGGCTACTGAAAAACTATGAAAAAATCGGGCAAGAGTAAAGAATTTCCTTTTTCGGGAGGTACAATCGATTCTAAAGTGGGTCGAAAGGAATGTCGGACCGGCAACAAAGCTCCGGGGGGATCGGCGTAATGAGAATCGGGAATACAGTCGGGGGCCGGTGTGGAATGCGGGTTCTCCTTTTCGGCAGCAGCCATAAAAACCAGCAGGGGGAAAAGCAATGCCTCGTTTAATAAAGAAACTTTCGAAAACGCGCGGGCTTATGCCCGGAACCGTGGTATTTGTCGGTGATAAGAAAATCGATAAAACAAATATACGAATTATCGATTACAATGCAACCGACATCGAAGAGAAGACCGTTTTCTCCATTGAGGAGTGCTATCCGTTTAAAGAAAAGCCGACGATCACCTGGATCAATATTGACGGCCTCCATGAAGTGGATCCGATCGAGAAGATAGGCAAATACTTCAATATCCATCCCCTGATCCTGGAGGATATCGCCAATACGGGACAGAGGCCCAAACTGGATTCTTTCGACCACGGCTTCTTTATCGCTCTGAAAATGCTGACGATCAATCCCGAAAACAAAAAGATACAGACGGAGCAGCTCAGTTTTGTCGTGGGAACAAATTTCGTCATTTCCTTCCAGGAAAGGATCGGAGACGTTTTTGAGCCGGTCCGGAGCCGGATACGGAAATCGTCGCCCCGCGTCCGTTTCATGGACAGCGACTATCTTGCCTACACCCTCATTGACGCCGTCGTGGACAACTACTTCACGATCCTGGAGACGATGGGCGAAAGGATCGAAGCCATTGAGACGGAACTGATCGAGGATCCCGGCCCCGAGAACCTGGAATCCATCCACGAACTCAAGAGGGAATTAATATATATGCGCAAGGCGGTCTGGCCCCTGCGGGAGGTCATCGGCGGGCTGGAGCGCATAGGGCCTGAATTCATTCACGAACCTACGCACGCATATTTGAGGGACCTTTACGAACATACGATCCAGGTCATCGATACTGTGGAAACATTCCGCGATATGGTTTCGGGCCTTCTGGACATCTATCTCTCCAGCGTCAGCAACAGGATGAACGAGGTGATGAAAGTCCTGACCATTATTGCGACGATCTTTATTCCTCTGGGGTTCCTGGCCGGGATATACGGGATGAATTTCGACACCTCTGCAAGTTCGTGGAATATGCCGGAACTGGGATTTCGCTACGGGTATATATTATTCTGGGTGATGGCTTTGTTGATCAGCGGCGGATTATTTGCATTCTTCAAAAGAAAAAAGTGGCTGTGAACTGCAGCTTTATTCCCGAGGTCCGAAAATGCATGAATAGCAGACTCGGCGCCGTTCCTACCGGTGAAACGTCCTGTTGCTTTTCTGTATGGGCTCCTGCGGCCGTATCCGTGGATGTGCATATTGTCTCTCCCGGAGAACGTATCGTGCCGATGGAAAAACAGGACAACGGCTGTTTTTCCGCGGATGTCAAAGGCGTTCCGCCGGGAACAGCCTATCTCTATCGCCTCGACGGGGAAAGGGATCGTCCCGATCCGGCATCCCGTTTCCAACCGAAAGGCGTTCATGGATCTTCACAGGTCATCCGGAGCCGATTCGAGTGGAAAGACGGCAACTGGGCCGGTGTGCCTCTGGAGGAATATGTAATTTATGAGATCCACGTGGGTACATATACCCGGGCAGGAACGTTCGATGCGGTTATCTCCCGTCTTGAAGAACTGAAGCAACTGGGAATTACCGCCATAGAACTGATGCCGGTCGGCCAGTTTCCCGGAAACAGGAACTGGGGGTATGACGGTGCATACCCGTTCGCTGTGCAGAATTCCTATGGCGGGCCTGAAGGTTTGAAGCGCTTCGTGGATGCATGCCATCGATGCGAACTGGCGGTGGTACTCGATGTCGTTTACAACCATCTCGGGCCGGAGGGGAATTATTTCCGGGATTTCGCCCCCTATTTCACAGATCGATACAAAACCCCCTGGGGCGCCGCGATGAACTTCGACGGTCCTGATAGCGATGGCGTCCGACGGTTTTTTATTGAAAACGCCCTTTATTGGATTTCCGATTTCCACGTGGATGCATTGCGTCTGGACGCCACCCATGCGATCTACGACTTTTCAGCCCGTACTTTCCTGGAGGAATTGGCCGAGTCGGTCCATGCGGCCGATACGCCCTCGGGCCGGCGGGCTTATCTGATGGCGGAAAGCGACAGGAATGATGTCCGTCTGATTTCTTCAAAGAAACGCGGCGGGTATGGTCTGGATGCGCAATGGAGCGACGACCTGCACCATGCGCTGCACGGTCTGCTGACCGGGGAGAAGGACGGCTACTATATCGATTTCGGCCGGCTTCGCCAACTGGCGAAGGCCTACCGGGAAGGCTTCGTGTATTCGGGAGAGTTTTCTCTTTTCAGGAAAAGACGCCACGGGAGCTCTTCCGCGGATGTTCCGGGATCCCGGCTTGTGGTGTGCATGCAGAACCACGATCAGGTCGGCAACCGGATGCTCGGAGAACGATTGTCCGTTCTCGGTTCTTTCGAGGACCTGAAGCTTGCAGCCGGCGCGGTGCTGCTGTCGCCGTTCGTCCCGCTGCTCTTTATGGGGGAGGAGTACGGCGAGACCGCGCCGTTTCAATATTTCATCAGCCATTCGGATCCCGAACTGATCGAGGCGGTTCGCACGGGAAGGCGCAGGGAATTTGCCGATTTTGCGTGGAAGGGGGAGGTCCCGGATCCGCAGTCCGGAGATACTTTTTCCCGCTGCATACTGAATCACGCGCTGAAATCCGGCGGTTCGCATGCGATTCTTCACCGTTACTACCGGGAGCTGATACGCCTCAGAAAAAAAATACAAGCCATGGGGCTACTACGGAAAGAGATCCTGGAGGCGGTCGAACATGCCGAAGAGCAGGTTCTGGCACTGAGATATCCGGGCGGTATGGATGAAGCGGTTGCCGTATTCAATTTCAACCGGGAAAGCGCTTCCATCCGCCTGCGCCTGTCCCCGGGGCGATGGGACAAAATCCTCGATTCCTCGGAACCTGATTGGGGTGGGCCGGGCAGCATTACGGCAGCAATAGCGGAATTTGCGGGCGAGGCCACAATTCGGATAGCAGCAAGAGCCGTGGTGCTTTTCCTGAAACGGGATTGAGCTTTTAAGTAGATACCGTTCCTATTTAAAATTCAAAAGTTCGCCTGTAATTGTCTCTACTTCTTCGAGGATGGATTTCCTCGTGTTAATCTAATGAAATCCGAAGAGATCGAATTATCCAAGAAAACCGGCATCGGAATTGAGGCAGGATCTCTTGAAACGATACATCTGCATTCACGGTCATTTCTATCAACCGCCCCGGGAAAATCCATGGCTGGAGGCAGTTGAAAAACAGGACTCCGCCTACCCGTTTCATGACTGGAACGAGCGAATTACGGCTGAATGCTACGCGGCGAATTCCGCGTCCAGAATTCTGGATGACGAGGGGCGTGTCGCTGCCGTTGCGAACAATTATGCGAGGATAAGTTACAATTTCGGTCCCACGCTGCTTTCCTGGTTGAAAGCGAACGCGGCGGAAACCTATCAGGCTGTACGATATGCCGATGCCTGGAGTCAGGATCGGTTTTCGGGGCACGGCAACGCGCTTGCCCAGGCATACAACCATATGATCTGTCCGCTTGCAAACCCTCGCGACAAGCGGACCCAGGTAATATGGGGCATATCGGATTTTCAGGAACGGTTTCACAGGGCTCCCGAGGGCATGTGGCTGCCGGAAACGGCTGTAGACCTGGAAACCCTGGACATCATGGCCGAACTCGGTCTCCGGTTCACCATCCTGTCGCCCCACCAGGCAAAACGGGTGCGCGGCATCCATGAACAGGACTGGCGTGACGTTTCCCGGGGGCAAATCGATCCATCACGCCCGTACCTGGTTCTTCTCCCTTCAGGTCGCAGGATCGCGGTCTTTTTTTATGACGGGCCGATTTCCCGCGCCGTGGCGTTTGAATCCCTTCTTTCGCGGGGCGAAAACCTGGTTGCGCGATTGCTCGGCGGGTTCAGCAACACCCGCAAACGACCCCAGCTGGTCCATATTGCCTCGGACGGGGAGACTTACGGACATCATCAGAGCCGGGGGGATATGGCTCTGGCTTACGCGCTGGACCGGATTGAATCCATGGATTCAGTGTGCCTCACGAATTACGGGGAATTCCTGGAAATGCACCCGCCTGCTGAAATTGTCGAGATTTTTGAAAACACATCCTGGTCCTGCGCGCATGGCGTCGGGCGCTGGTTCGATGATTGCGGTTGCCGGGCCGGTGTGTCTCCGGACTGGAACCAGTCCTGGCGCGGTCCCCTGCGCGAGGCGTTCGACTGGCTTCGAGACACGGTATCCGGGCCGTTCCAGGAACGGTGCGGGATGCTGATGAGAAATCCCTGGGAGGTTCGCGATGATTACATCACGGTGATACTCGACCGCTCCCGGGAGAATATGGATCATTTTTTCAGCCGGCACGCCAGGCATCCTTTGAGCGAAAACGAGCGGGTGCAGGCGTTGAACCTGCTGGAACTGGAGCGCCACGCCATGCTGATGTACACCAGTTGCGGCTGGTTTTTCGATGAGCTGTCGGGCATTGAAACGGTGCAGGTGATCCGCTATGCCGGCCGTGTGGTTCAGTTGGCGAAGGAGGCGCTGGAGCTCGATCTCGAATCGGAATTCCTGGGGAAATTAAAGCGGGCCTCCAGCAATATTCCCGAACAAAAAGACGGAATGCAGATATATTTGAGCTACGTCAAGCCCGCTGCGATCGATCTTGAGAAGGTTTGCGCCCACTATGCCATCAGTTCCGTTTTTGAAGCCTACCCGGCAAGCGCCGGCATATTCGCCTATACCGTCGATAGAGAAGTTCCCCTGGTATCCCTTTCGGGGAAGATCAGGCTGATAATCGGGAAGGCCCAAATAACCTCCGATATTACCGGAGAAACCGCCGGGTTCTGCTTCGGCGTTCTTTATCTCGGCGGGCACAGCATTAACTGCGGCGTCTGCAGGGCAGGGGAGGATGCGTCCTGTGACAGCCTCCGAATTCAGGCCGCCGATGCCTTTTCCCGCGCGAATTACGCCGAGGTAATCCGGTTGATGGACCAATTTTTCGGCAATTCAGACCGTTCGCTGCATTCGCTGTTCCGCGACGAGCAGCTGAAAATTGTGGACTCAATCGTCCAGGCGTCCCTGCTGGACGCTGAAAATGTCTATCGTCAGGTGTATGAGAACAATGCTTCCCTGGCGCGGGTGCTCAAGGATCTGGGCCTGCCTCTGCCCCAGGCTCTGCGAACGGTGGCTGAAGTCGTTCTGAACAATCGCCTGAAAAGAGCCGTCGAGCTGGAATCGCTTGATTTGACTCTGGCAAAGGCTCTTCTCGAAGAAGTGGAAACATGGCAGGTGAAACTGGATGCCGCCGGCCTGGGATTTTCGCTGAAAAACACCATCGAAGAGCTTGCTGGAGACCTGCTGCTCGAGCCCTGGAACGGTTCGCGTCTGCAGAGAATCGAGGAGGTGGTCCGGACTGCGAAGAGCCTGCCTTTTATGATCGATTTCTGGAAAGTTCAGAACATATATTTTTCCATATTGCGTTCCTTCCAACACGGCATGCTGGACGGCGCCGGGCTCGGGGATCCCGAGGCCAAGGAGTGGATGGAATACTTCTCATCCCTCGGGGAACAACTGCACGTCAATATCGAAGAGTTGAAAAAAATGACAAAAGAAACGGAGTCCATGCCTGCGGTAACCGCTGTGGTTCAGGATATCCTGTCCCGGCGCCGTATTCCCTGTGCAACCTACCGATTGCAGCTGAACGGGTCTTTTCGTTTCAGCGACGTCAAAGCATTAGTGCCCTATTTGAAAGAACTTGGGATCAGCGATCTCTATTTGTCTCCGATTATGCAGGCACGACCCGGCAGCGCGCACGGCTATGATGTCTGCGACCATAATCGGATCAATCCGGAACTCGGTGATGAAAGCGATTGGGAGGCATTAAAAGAGGCGTTGTCCGACAGCGGAATGGGACTCATCCTGGATCTGGTTCCGAACCATATGGGCATTTTTGACGCGTCCAATACGTGGTGGGCCGATGTATTGGAAAACGGCCCCAGCAGCCAGTACGCGCCCTTTTTCGACATCGACTGGAACCCGGTCAAGGAAGAACTCAAGGACAAAGTGCTCCTTCCCATCCTGGAAGATCAGTACGGGAAAGCGCTCGAAAACAGGAAATTCAGGCTCGCCCTTGAAAACGGATCCTTCTTCATCTACTGCGGCGACATCAGGCTGCCGGTGGCGCCGCGCTCCTACAGGAATATATTGATGCATCGCCTGGACGAACTGTCCGAATCCCTGGGGCCTGATAATGAGTCCATGCAGGAGCTTGAGAGCATCCTTACTGCAATCAGCTATCTGCCTTCACGGGAGGAACGGGATCCGGAAAAAATCGCGGAACGAAGCCGTGAGAAGGAAGTTATCAAGCGACGTATCGCATCCCTCTGCGAGGCGAGCGACGAAGTCCGCGTTTTTGTCGAAAAGACCATCGTGGAGTACAACGGCGTTGTCGGGGATCCGCAAAGCTTTGACAGGCTGGATGCGCTTATTAACGACCAGGCCTACCGGCCGGCTTTCTGGAGGGTGGCGGCCGAGGAGATCAACTACCGCCGGTTTTTTGATATCAACGATCTGGCGGCCATCTGCATGGAAAAGCCCGAAGTGTTCAGCGCGGCGCATGAAATGGTCTTCAACTTCCTTGCAGACGGATCGGTGACCGGGCTGAGGATCGATCATGCCGACGGCCTGTGGGATCCCGCCTCCTATCTTCGACAGATACAGTACGGGTATCTCGAGAGAGTGCTGGAATCGAAGCTGCCGCCCGATGCCGATGGCAGTAAAAGCGGGAAAGCGTTGTCGGAGTGGTTCGATACGCAGTTCGAGACCGATTCGGTCGCAGCGGCGAGCTGGCCGCTGTATGTGGCGGTTGAAAAGATACTGTCGGAAGGAGAGCCTCTGCCTTCGGGATGGGCGACGAGCGGAACGACAGGCTATGATTTTCTGAATGTCGCGAACGGCATTTTTGTCGACATGGAACAGCGGGATGCATTCACCGGTATCTACGCCGATTTTATCGGAAGGTCTACAGACTACAACTCCCTGGTGAATTCCATGAAAAAAATGATCATGCTGGTGTCGTTGGCCAGTGAGATCCAGTCTTTGTCCCACCAGCTGGACGGCATCAGTGAGAGAAACCGGCGGTACCGGGACTTTACGCTGAATTCGATTACCTTTGCGGTGCGTGAAGTGATTGCGTCTCTCGAAGTTTACCGGACCTATATCTCCGGGCCGAATTCTGTCTCCCAGCGGGACCGGCAATATATCGAGGCGGCTGTGACGGCTGCTAAAAGACGGAATCCAAACACTTCCGATACCCTTTTTAATTTTATCTGTGACACGCTTCTTTTGCGGAACCTGGGGGATTTTCACAAAAAGGAACAGAATCTGCTGATCCAGTGGGTTATGAAATTCCAACAGATGACCGGTCCGGTGATGGCCAAGAGCGTGGAAGACACTGCTTTTTACAGATTCAACCGCCTGATTTCACTGAATGAAGTGGGGGGGGATCCCGGGCGTTTCGGCTGCTCTGTCGCTTCATTTCACCGCCACAATGTCGAACATTCCCATAGATGGCCCCATGCAATGCTGGCGTCCACAACGCACGATACCAAGAGAAGTGAAGACGCCCGGGCTGCAATCAACGTCCTGTCCGAAATGCCCGATGAATGGGCGGAGCGGCTTGCGCGCTGGTCGGAAATGAATGCCTCTTTCAGAAGATTGGTAAACGGAGAGTCCGCCCCGGATTCGAACGATGAATACCTGCTGTACCAGACATTGTTGGGCGCCTGGCCGCCGGATGCATATGATAGCGCGTCGGACGGCTTCGATGAAAAAGTGATGCGTTTCAGGGAACGGATGATCCGTTACATGCATAAAGCGTCGAAAGAAGCGAAAGTGCACACCAGCTGGGTGAATCCGAGCGAGGATTACGATACCGCCCTGCGGGATTTTGTGTCTGCGGTCCTGGATGCCGGCAGGTCGGATGCATTCTGGAGCGATTTTCTTTCTTTCCAGAATAGAGTGGCTTTTTTCGGGGAGTTGAATGCCATGTCCCAGCTGCTTCTCAAATTAACCTGTCCGGGCATTCCCGACATTTACCAGGGATCCGAACTCTGGGACATGCGGCTGGTCGATCCGGATAATCGCGGGTTGGTGGACTATGATGAAAGAATCTCCATCCTGGAGGAACTCCGTGACGCATGTAAGGGGGCTGAGGAAAAGACCTCCGGGGGAAATTCACTCGGGGAACTTTCGAAATCCTTAATGCAGGCAAAAGCGGACGGCCGCATCAAATTCTATGTCCTGTATCGAACTCTTCACTACAGGCGCGATCGACAGGATCTTTTTACAGATGGAGATTATGTTCCCCTGAACGCCAAAGGGATCAAATCAGGACATATTTGTTCCTTTATGCGCAGTTT
The DNA here is from genome assembly GCA_964586015.1 of uncultured Acidobacteriota bacterium. Lineage (GTDB taxonomy): Bacteria > Acidobacteriota > UBA6911 > UBA6911 > UBA6911 > UBA6911. Next base: position 14,558 of record CAZPHK010000049.1, read on the forward strand.
TAAGTCCGATTCCGCGGTTGTAGCCGTTGCACGTCTCATTACCGGTCTTACCGGCGGACGGGAAGTGGCTCCATTCGGAGAAGCCGTATGGAAGGATACCTGGCTGCCGGTGCCGAACAGTCAGGCGGGCGATTGTTACCGAAATATTTTTACCAATGAAAAAATCGCCGTTGAAGAGCGCGAGGGCTTAACCGGCCTGTCGGCCGCGTCTGTTTTCCAAAGCTTTCCTGTGGCGCTTTTAGAGCCTTAACCTGCATGATATACGGGAAACGAATGCCGCAGAGATTGAATCGAATTTAATCAGGTGTTAATCAATATTTTGTCCGGCATCTCTCCCTGTTTTGCCCCTTTGCCGTCTCCGGATTCGAGCCGTTCCTCCCGGGCATGGTGGCGGTATCGCTCATTTTATGGCAAAATATTAGATCAAGGCAGCAATGGAATACCGATCCTTCACGGAAAAGGAAGTGCCGGAATCAACCAGTCGCGTTGTTTTGCAATACTAATATAAAAGAGATGGACCGCAGTCTAGTGTGCCCGGGAACGGAGAATATTATGGGAGGATTTAATGTGCAGAAAAAGCCGATGGAAGAAAGATACACGAGGGAGAGATTCCAGGAAGAAGGGAAGAAGATCCTCTCCATCATCCGGGATGCGTCATCTGTGGATGAAGCGAGACGGCGGCTGTATTCCCATGTTACCGAGGATCAGTTTACAAAATACGAAGCCGACGCAAGTTCCATCAACACCGTTCTTCACGTTGTTCGGGATTGTGCACGAGCCCTGCGTGGGATGGTTCTGGAACGTTCCTCAAAAGCGGCGGGCTTCAGTGTCGAGCAGGCACTGTGGGATATTGCCCGCGGTAACGATCGCCCCGACCTGCAGCCGGGTTTTTACGCGGAACTCATTCACCTGTGCAAAGGAATAGAAGGCAGGGTCGCGCCGCTGAAGACGGAAGCGATGGAGCCGGAAGCAACCGCTCTCGAGGGCCGCGAGGCGGCCATTCATCGTTCGAAAGAACTGGACCTGCTGTGGGCGCATGTTGAAACGTTAATGTCCCGCTATGAAGACGGGCTGACGCCGGCAGCACGCAGGCGCCGGGCGAAGCGGAGATCCCGGATACAATCCGCCCTGGGCGGCACAGAAAAGGACTTCAGCGACTGGCAGTGGCAGGTGGAACACATTGCCCGAAGCGCTGAAGAGCTTGTAAAGTATGTTCCTCTGACATCCGTCGAGAGCAAAGCGATCAAGGAGGCTACCCGCGGGAGACTTCCGTTCGGAGTAACGCCCTATTATGCCAGCCTGTTTGACGAAGGCTCAAAAAGGGACCGGGACCGCGCGTTGCGCGCCCAGGTGCTGCCTCCGCCGGATTACGTGGCGCGGATGCTTGAGAGCCGGGATAACCGGGAATGCGCGTTCGATTTCATGCTGGAGCGGGATACCTCACCCATCAATCTGGTTACCCGGCGCTATCCCGCGATAGCAATTCTGAAACCCTACAATACCTGCCCGCAGATCTGCGTTTATTGCCAGCGCAACTGGGAAATAGACGATGCAATGATCCCGGATGCCCTGGCCGGTCCGGAAGAGCTGGATGCCGCCATCGATTTTATCGCGAGAACCCCTGCACTAAAGGAGATCCTGGTTACCGGCGGCGACCCCTTCGGCATGCCGGACGAAACGCTTTTCGGCATTCTCAACAGGCTGGCCGCGATCCCGCACATAGACCTGATCAGGATCGGGACACGCACTCCCGTAACTTTGCCGATGCGCATCACTCCGGCGCTGGCCCGGGGGCTGGGCAGGCTGCGCAAACCCGGTCGCCGCGAAATCTGCCTTGTGACTCATGTGGAGCATCCCTACGAGGTCACGCCCGAAATGGTTGCTGCCGTGAATCGTCTGAAGAGACAGGGGATTTCCGTTTACAATCAAAATGTCTACTCCTTTTATGTTTCCCGCCGGTTCGAAGCCGCTAAACTTCGAATGATTCTGCGCAGAATCGGCATCGATCCCTACTATACCTTCATGACCAAAGGGAAAGAGGAAACCAGCGCCTACCGCGTTCCCCTGGCCCGGCTGCTTCAGGAGCAGAAGGAGGAAGCGCGGTTGCTTCCCGGACTGCGCAGGACCGATGAAGCGGTGTACAACGTTCCCGGTCTCGGGAAAAACTACCTGAGAGCGTTTCAGCACCGGGATCTGCTGGCGATCATGCCGGACGGCGTCCGCGTATATAATTTCCATCCATGGGAGAAGGGGATCGCCGACCGGCCGCACTATGTCGGCTATGATGTGCCGCTGCTCGAGTACCTGTCCCGTCTGGAATCCATCGGAGAGGATGCCGACGATTATGAAAGCATCTGGTACTACTATTGATCGGTCGGGCCCGGAATCCATCCGCTGATTCCAGAGCTGCACCTGCCGCCCGGTCCATGCTTGGAGGCTGAACGTGACGGACTATAATTCGAGAATCGTAATCGAAGCGGTCGATCCCGAAATCGATTCCGGGCGGTTCCCGATAAAGCGCATTGTCGGAGATCAAGTCCTGGTGGAGGCGGATATATTCGCCGAAGGCCACGATGCCATTGCCGGGGTGCTGCAATTCCGGCACGAATCGGAATCCGCATGGCAGGAAACGCCGCTGCAGCCTCTGGGGAACGATCGCTGGCGCGCCTCTTTCGAAGTTTCAATGCAAGGGCGCTGGTATTACACGCTGCAGGCCTGGGTGGATGCCTTCAGCACCTGGATCTCCGATCTCTCAAAAAGAATCGACGCATCCGAAGATACGGCGGTGGACTACCTTATAGGCGCCCGGCTGATCGAGGACGCTGCGTCGAGAACAGAAGGGCCTTCCCGCAAGCGCCTGCAGGAATGGGCGGCGGCATTAAGCCGGGAGGATTCGAGCCTCGAAAACAGGCGCAGGCTGGCTCTGGACCCCGAGAAGATTGAGCAGATGCGGCTCCTGCCGGACCGCGGCCGGAGTGTGACCTATTCCAGAGAGCTTGCGGTAGTCGTCGATCGTCCCAGAGCTCGTTTTGGGGCCTGGTATGAAATGTTTCCCCGGTCCGCCTCACAGGCCGAGGGCCGGCACGGAACGCTCGAAGACTGCATCAACCTGCTGCCGTACGTCGCATCGATGGGTTTCGACGTTCTTTACCTGCCTCCCGTTCACCCTGTCGGACGGATAAACCGCAGGGGGAAAGACAACAGAGCGCAGGCGGGCCCTGACGACGCCGGGAGCCCGTGGGCTGTCGGATCGGAGGAAGGCGGGCACAAATCGATCCACCCGCGGCTTGGAACCATGGCGGATTTTACGAAACTGATCGCAAAGGCGGCGAAACATGGAATAGAGATTGCCATGGATATCGCTTTCCAGTGCGCGCCCGATCATCCCTATGTGAAGGAACATCCCCAATGGTTTCGCCGCCGGCCGGACGATACGATTCAGTACGCGGAGAACCCTCCCAAAAAATACCGGGACATTTACCCCTTCGATTTCGAATGCGGCGACCGGCGCGCTCTCTGGGAAGAGCTGAAGAGTATTTTTATTTTCTGGGCGGGAAAGGGAGTCCGGATCTTCAGAGTGGATAATCCGCACACAAAACCGTTCGGTTTCTGGGAATGGGTCATCGCCGGAATCAAAAAGGAGTATCCCGACACGATTTTTCTGGCGGAAGCCTTTACCCGCCCGAAGATTATGAGCCGCCTTGCGAAGATCGGATTTACGCAATCCTATACATACTTTGCCTGGCGCAATACACGGCAGGAGATCACGCAGTATTTTACGGAGCTGACCCGGACCGGGCTGCGCGAGTATTTTACGCCGAATCTGTGGCCGAACACACCGGATATACTGAACGAATATCTGCAGTTCGGGGGGAGACCGGCTTTTATGATACGCCTGATTCTGGCCGCAACACTGGGATCCAGTTACGGCATTTACGGGCCGGCGTTCGAGCTCTGCGAAAACACGCCCCGGGAGCAGGGAACCGAGGAGTACCTGCATTCCGAAAAATACGAAATTCGGAACTGGGACAGGAACCGGGCCGACAGTCTCAAGGAGCTTATCGGAAGCATCAACCGAATCCGTCGCGCCAATCCCGCGCTGCAGCAGAATTCCATCCTGAGATTTCACGATGTGGACAACGAACAGCTGCTGTGCTACAGCAAGCAGGCTGAAGACGGCGGCAATACCGTCCTGGTGGTGATCAATCTGGATCCCTATCACAGGCAGTCCGGATGGATCCTGCCGGATTTTGCCTCCCTGGGATTCGATCCCGGCAGCTCCTGCCAGGCCCACGATCTTCTCAGCGACGCCCGGTTTCTATGGCAGGGCTCCAGAAATTATGTAGAGCTGGATCCCCGCATCATGCCCGCTCACGTATTTGTATTCCGGCGAAAACTGAGAACGGAGAGACAGTTCGACTATTATATGTAACGAGGGAGACCGTGCCCGATGCCGAAATCCAAAAAACCATCCACCCTAGCCGAGGGTCCGCTCTGGTATAAAGACGCCGTCATTTACGAGATGCACGTGCGGGCGTTCAGCGACAGCAACGGAGACGGGATGGGAGACTTCCGGGGATTGACCGGAAAGCTCGATTATCTTCAGGATCTCGGGATTACGGCCATCTGGCTTCTCCCCTTCTGTCCTTCCCCCTGGAAGGACGACGGCTACGATATCTCCGATTACACCAACATTCACCCGGCATACGGGACCATGCGGGACTTTCAGGCTTTTCTGCGGGCGGCGCACGAGAGAAATTTGCACGTCATTACGGAACTGGTCCTGAACCACACGTCCGACAGGCATCCATGGTTCCAGCGCTCCAGGAATGCAAAACCCGGCAGCCGCTGGAGAAATTTTTACGTCTGGAGCGATTCGCCCGAAAAATACCGGGAGGCGAGAATAATTTTCAAGGATTTCGAATCCTCCAACTGGACCTGGGACGCGGTCGCCAAAGCCTACTACTGGCATCGATTCTATTCACACCAGCCGGACCTCAATTTCGACAATCCCTCCGTGCGCCGGGCGGTAATGGAGGCCGTCGATTTCTGGTTCGATATGGGCGTGGACGGTCTGCGCCTGGACGCCGTGCCGTACCTGTTCGAACGCGAGGGTACGGACTGCGAAAATCTCGAAGAAACACACGATTTTCTGAAGGAACTGCGCCGGCATATCGATTCCAAGTATGACAATCGCATGCTTCTGGGGGAGGCGAACCAATGGCCGGAGGACGCGGTTGCTTACTTCGGCGACGGGAATGAGTGCCACATGGCCTTTCATTTCCCCCTCATGCCCAGGCTTTTCATGGCCCATATGCTGGAGGACCGCTATCCGATACTCGATATCCTCGCGCACACGCCGCAGATACCGGATTCCTGTCAGTGGGCCCTGTTTCTCCGCAATCACGATGAGCTGACTCTGGAGATGGTGACGGACGAAGAGCGGGACTACATGTACCGCGCCTATGCCAACGACCGTCAGGCACGGATCAATCTCGGCATCCGCAGGCGCCTGGCCCCGCTGCTGGGGAATCACCGGCGCCGGATCGAACTGATGAACGCGCTGCTGTTCACCCTGCCCGGCACACCTGTAATTTATTACGGGGACGAGATCGGCATGGGGGACAATATCTACCTGGGCGACCGCAACGGAGTGCGAACGCCGATGCAGTGGAATGCCGACCGGAATGCCGGTTTTTCCCGTTCGAATCCCCAGCGTCTTTATCTCCCGATCATTATCGATCCCGAATACCACTACGAAGCGCTGAACGTCGAAGCGCAGCAGAACAATACGCATTCCCTGCTGTGGTGGATGAAGCGCCTTATCGCTCTGCGCAAGCGGTCCAAAGCCCTGTCCCGGGGTTCGATAGAATTTTTGGAACCGGACAACCACAAGGTCCTCGCTTTTCTTCGGGCGTACGAAGAAGAGCGCCTTCTTGTCGTCGCCAATCTGTCCCGCTTTTCTCAGCCGGTGGAGCTGGACATGCCCGTTTTCAAGGGTTTCAGACCCGTGGAAATGTTCGGCCGCATCCCTTTCCCCTCCATAGGCGATGAGCCGTATTTATTGACGATGGCACCCCATTCCTTCTATCTGTTCAGACTGCAGGAGCCGGAAATTTCCGAGGAGGTGGAGACGCAGGTCGACGGTGCCAGGCTCCCGCAGCTCCGTGTGGCCTCCGTCGAAAGTATTGTTCAATCTAATATTCCGCCGGAATTCATCCGCCTTCTCCCGGACTATTTAATTTCACGCCGCTGGTTCCGCGGAAAAGCCCGCAGCATCCGGTCGGTCGACGTGACGGAAACAATTCCGATCCTGCCCGAAAGGTCGTCTGTTTTGTTCCTGAAGGTCAGCTACAGCGACGGCCATATGGAAGATTACGTTCTTCCTGTTTCCCTTGCCGGGGCTGCCGAAGCCGACAGGATAAAGCTCGATGCGCCGCACACTGTTGTTGCCTGCCTGAAAGATAATTCCGGTAAAGAGGCCCTGGCCTATTCCGGAACGTGGGACTCCCGGTTCTGCCGCGCCGTTCTGGATGCCATCGGCCAAAGGCGCCGCTTCAAAGGAAAAGGCGGGGAACTCCGGGCCGTGCCTACCAGGGCTTTCCGCCAGGCTCTGGCGACCGGAGACGCCTTACTGGAATCGCGGATCCAGAAATCGGAGCAGAGCAATACCTCCGTCATTTTTTCGGATGAGGCTTCCGGAGACAGGGCTATTTTGAAGTTCTTCCGCTGCCTCGAAGAGGGCACGAATCCGGACCTTGAAGTCGGAAAGTTCCTTACGGAAAAAGCTTCCTTCGGAAACAGCCCGCCCGTACTGGGATCGATGGAATACCGCAGCCGCAGCGGCGGGATTACGACGGTTGCAATTCTTCACGGATTCATCCCGAACGAAGGCGATGCCTGGAATTACACCCTCGATTCGTTGGGGCGGTACATGGATCTGGCCTTAAGCAGCGGTTACGACACTGAAAAGCTCCATATATCTTCTTATCACCCACTGACAGTTGCCCGCGGGGAGTTTTCCGACATCGCTGTTTCCCTGATGCACTACTATCTTCATGATGCCGGTTTGATGGGGCGGCGAACGGCCGAACTGCATCAGTCCCTCTGCCGGGATTCTTCAAACCCGGAGTTCTCTCCGGAACCTTTTACGGATTTTTACCGCAACGGGCTGTATCACGGCATAGCGGTGCTGGTCGATCGGACGTTTCAGATTCTTAAGAATCATGTAAAGCGTTTGACCGGAGTAACGCAGTCCCTTGCTCAGCAGGTGATAGAAATGGAGCCCGAGGTTCGCGGCCGGGTCGGCAGGCTGCGCAAAATGCGGATATCCGCCGTGCGCATCCGACACCACGGAGATTTTCATCTCGGACAGATTCTTTATACGGGAAAAGATTTCTACATCATCGATTTTGAAGGAGAGCCGGCACGTCCGATCAGCGCGCGGCGAATCAAGCGCTCCCCGTTAAGGGATGTGGCAGGCATGCTGCGCTCCTTTCACTATGCGTCTTCGGCCGCCCGTTTCGGCCAGGTTCCCGGTTTGCTGCCGCGCATGGATACCCCGGAGCCCCTGGATCGCTGGATGCGGTTCTGGTACCTGAATGCGGCCGCCGCTTATTTGAAGGGGTATTTCGGCACGGCGGGAGACGCGCCGTTTATTCCCGGGTCTGAAGAGGAACTGCGCCTTTTGCTGGATGTTTTTCTCATAGAAAAGGCCGTGTACGAAGTATCTTACGAGCTCAATAATCGCCCGGACTGGGTTGGGATTCCTCTGCAGGGTATTCTGGACCTTTTGGAAGAAGGCAAAGAACAGGGAGAGTTGCTATGACGGAATCTTATACGCGTCTCAGCGCGGATGACCTGCATTATTTCAACAGCGGAACGCACTACCGGCTTTACGACAAACTTGGAGCGCATCCGTGCACCTGCAAGGAGCAGAAGGGGACATACTTTGCGGTCTGGGCTCCGAACGCGGTTCAGGTTTCCGTTATCGGCGACTTCAACGAGTGGAACATGGAAGCGTCCGGGCTGTTCCCTCGCGAACAGTCGGGCATCTGGGAAGGATTCATCCCCGGCGCCGGGACTGGAAACCGATACAAATTCCACATCGTCTCCCGGCACCACGACTACAGAGTGGATAAAGCCGATCCCTTCGCCTTCTACAACGAAGTGCCTCCTGAAAGGGCCTCCCGGATATGGGATCTCGAATACACCTGGAATGACCGGGAGTGGATGGAGAACCGCGCGCAAGGCGAGCAGCTTAACCGGCCGATGTCGATTTACGAAGTCCACCTGGGATCCTGGAGACGGGTTTCCGGAGATGGGTTTCGATCTTTGACTTACCGCGAAATGGCCGTGCAGCTGGCCGACTATGTAAAGGAAATGGGATTCACGCACGTGGAGTTTCTTCCGGTTATGGAGCATCCGTTTTTCGGTTCCTGGGGGTATCAGACTTCGGGCTATTTCGCCCCTTCCGCGCGCTACGGGACGCCTCAGGATTTTATGGCCCTTGTCGATGCGCTCCACCAGAACGGAATTGGCGTCATCCTCGACTGGGTTCCTTCCCATTTTCCCACGGACGAACACAGTCTTGGTTACTTTGACGGAACCCACCTGTATGAACACGCCGATCCCCGCCAGGGCCGGCACCGTGAATGGGATACGCTTGTATTCAACTACGGCCGGCGCGAAGTTCAGGCCTTTCTGGCCAGCAGCGCCCATTTCTGGCTCGGCCGGTATCATGCCGACGGGCTCCGGGTGGACGCCGTTGCGTCCATGCTCTATCTCGACTACGCCCGAAAGGAAGGGGAATGGATCGCGAACAAATTCGGCGGCCGGGAAAACCTGGAGGCCGTTCAATTCCTCCGGTCCATGAACGAGAGCATTTACAGGGATCATCCCGGTGTCCATACCATCGCGGAAGAATCCACGGCCTGGCCCATGGTTTCGCGGCCGACCTACGTGGGCGGGCTTGGGTTCGGGATGAAGTGGGATATGGGATGGATGCACGATACGCTTTCCTATATGTCGCTGGATCCGATTCACCGCAAGTACCACCAGAACAAGCTTACTTTCCGCGGGCTTTATATGTTTACCGAAAATTTTCTCCTGCCGCTTTCCCACGATGAAGTCGTCTACGGAAAGGGTTCACTGCTGCGTAAAATGCCGGGAGACGACTGGCGAAAGTTCGCCAACCTGCGCCTGCTGCTGGGATATATGTACGCGCAGCCCGGGAAAAAGCTGCTTTTTATGGGCGGCGAGTTCGGCCAGTGGAATGAATGGGCTCACGATGCGAGCCTGGACTGGCATCTGATGCAGTATGAAACGCACCGGGGGCTGCAGCGCTGGGTTCAGGATCTGAACCGGTTGTATCGTGAGGAGCCGGCCCTGCATCGATTCGATTTTAATCCCGAGCGCTTCGAGTGGATCGACTGCAGTGACGCCGACAACAGCGTCATCAGCCTGCTGCGAAAGGGCGGCGACGGCCGGCCCACGGTAATGGTTGCTTGTAATTTTACACCTGTCCCGCGGCAGAACTACAGAATAGGGGTTCCGTATCACGGCCATTGGAGGGAGGCTCTGAACAGCGACGCCGAGCTTTACGGAGGAAGCGGATACGGCAACATGGGGGGGCTGGAGACCGTGCCGATCCAGTCCCACAATCAGCCTTGTTCGCTGACTTTGACGCTGCCCCCTCTGGCGATACTCTTTTTCCGTTCGGATGCGTGAACGGGCTAAATGCCTTCCTTAATCAGGCGAAGAATGTCGGAAGCGGGCGGCCTGTCTGCGGGACCCTTCCCGATATGATGCAGCCGGACTATTCCCGCCGGATCCACCAGCACATCCCCGCCCCGCTGATGGATGTCTCCGGTCGGTTTCTTCGGGAATCTTCCCCTGCTCATTTCTTTTATGTAGGCCCACCAGGATGCCGGCCCCCAAAGGTCCAGGACGCCGGCCTCCAACATGCCGTAAGCACGGTATACGGAGCGCTTTTCGTCCACAAGCAGAGGCCACCGGAGCCCTGTCTCCTCAACATAGTTCCGGGCGAATAAGCTTTTTTCGAAAGTGATGACGGCGACTTTGACTCCCAGCCGATCCA
>CAZPHK010000049.1:24666-27219 GCA_964586015.1 uncultured Acidobacteriota bacterium
GTACGCCTCCGCCAGCGGGCCCCTCTGAAAAGTCACGATGGCGACTCGCGCATTGCGACTCGCCAACTCCTGCTCGTATCGCCGCAACTGCGACAGGTGCCCACGGCACGGCAGTCAGCCAAGGTGACGGTGAAAGACCATCAGCAGCCAGGTTCCAGTATAGTCCTGCTGGCTGTATGGTCTGTCGTCGATGTCCATCAGGTGAAAGGGAACGGCTTGTTCTCCAACCTTGTTCATGGCGTTTGATTTTCTTTTTCCCGACACTCCCGGCGGTTATACCGCATGGTACGCAGGCTCGTCCATGACTGCGGATTGACCCGCTTTGCCTGTTATTGGCGGTAAAATTCCGGCTGAGAAAGTGTCGGCGGGTGAAAATACCGGGAAGAAAGCCGGCCCGGCCTGTTGCGCGGCCCGGTACCGTAATATAGACGATATCAATTATTGATGCGGGCTAACCCCCGGCTTCCTCCTCGAGCGCATCCAGCCTGTCCGGATCGGAAACCGCGATATCGATCAGGCATTTGGGTACGTTGCTCTGTTCGCACATCTGGCGGATTTCATTCTCCGCGTCGCACAGATCCATAATGTCACGGATCGCCTCGATATGGGTCAACCGGTCTTCCATGGAGATTTCCTCGAGGGCCGGGCCGGCTGCGGCTTCCGCCTTTCTTTTCGCCTCCTCTTCCGCCAGCCTCTGTTTTTCCTTCAGCTCCTCCTCCATGGACTTCTTGGCGGCGTCGACGGCGGTCTGATCCACACCGGCGAGCTCAATAATAAGCGTATCGGAGACGTCCTTATTTATCAGGTGCTTTATGCGCTCTTCATCCGGTTTGCCCGCAACCGCCTGAAGAAGCGATTGAACCCGTGCTTTTTCAACCTTTTCGGCCTTAATCGCCGCTGTTTCCTGGTTATAACGCTCCTTTGTGATGCCGAGAGATTCCATGATGTGATCGGGGTCCACTCCTACCGCAATCAGGTATCGGATTCCTTCGCTTTCGGACAGCTCTTTCGCTTTTTTGATCCGGAATCCGAGACGCGTCTCTTCGATCATTTCCAGGACAGCCGGCTTTCTTTCATAGTCCTTCAATTTGGGCCAGGAAGCTCCTACCGCATTGATGATATCGGCTGCAGCCTTTTTGGTATTCTCGACATCCTCGAAGGTTAATTTATCGATGGCTCCGTTCAGATCCTCCAGAAGCGGGTGGCCGTTTCTGTTTTTTTCTTCCAGCGCCCAGCGCAGCTGGAGAAAATTCCCGCCGTGAAGGGAAACATTGTATCCGGCCTGATCCAGCTCCTCGGAGATGGTCTGTAAGGCGGATTCCAGGTTAGATCCGGAAGAGTCCAGAGAGGCATGCTCGAAAATTTTTCTTTCCATTGCCAGCCAGAGGGGTTCTTTTGCAGTGTCATTGCTTGTTGTCATAGTGTTCCTCTACTACGTTAACTGTTTAAAAAAATGGCTTATTACGCTAAATTACCAGGCGCGGGGGGGATTATAGAACGTTACCGCGTGGAAATAAACACCTCAAATTTTTGAATTTTCCACACGAAGTGTAGCGGGCAGGAACTGCTGGGGGCTTGTAATTGTTGTAGATATAAGAGTTAACGAGATTATCTATGCTATGGAAAGGCTGAGTTTTATGACGGACACGATAGAAGGATACAAGGAGCATGTAGATGCCGATATGGAAGCCCGGCTGGTGTGGGACCAGGACCTTATTTTTACCGCGAGTACCCAGCGGGGATACGACATGGAATTTGACGCGAACGTTCAGATGGGGTGCATGCCGCTGGAAGGATTGCTGCTCTCGCTGGCGGGGTGTATGGCCATCGACGTCGTGTCCATCCTCCAGAAAATGCGCTGCCAACTCTCGTCGATGTCCATGAAAATCCATGGAAAGCGGTCGGAGACCCCACCCCAGCGACTGAACTCGGTTGTTATGGAACTCTTTTTGAAGGGGGACAACCTGGCGGAAGAAAAAGTCCAGCGCGCGATATCGCTGTCGTCTGAAAAATACTGTTCCGTGCATAATTCGCTTCGAGAGGATATCGATATCCGGACGATTTACCATATTGAATAATCCCATCAATACATCCCATAAAAAAACCGTTGCATGTTGAACGTTTACACGTTGCACGTTAAAAACAAAAAGATCGTTGAACGTTCAAACATAAAATTTATAAAAGAAGCTAATTCAAATCGTCAAATACGTCAAAACATGACATATGGACCTGCCGGTTAGCCCGAAACGTGCAACGACGCTTTATGGTCTTTTCGGTCGGGCGAACCTTGTGTCCGCCCTTTTTCGTACGAAGTTGTTAGTAGGGGCGAACCTTGTGTTCGCCCTTTTTTGTACGAAGGTAATTGTAATTTATTAAATCTTAACGTCCTGTGATATAATCCCGGCATAATTATTAAAAATATTCTATAGGAATTTTGACGGGGGATGCAGGCACGGCCGTCCCGGGAACTGTATCGAGCCGGTAACGCTTTTCCATCCGCCTGTCTTCGTAATTATTTGAATTGCCTGCAGGGAGCGGTGACCGTGAATCATA
>CAZPHK010000050.1:0-27204 GCA_964586015.1 uncultured Acidobacteriota bacterium
GAGAAGAAACGGGATTAGCTGTTGTGGTGAAACACGTTACCCTGATTTAAAAGCGCCGTGCTAACGTCCTAACGTGCTAAAGTGCTAACGTGACAAGCCTTCGCCCCTTGGAGTGCGGCAGCTTGCTGCCGCCTTTGTTGCAATATCGTATAACGAATCGAAGGCGGCAGCAAGCTGCCACACTCCAAGGACGTCGTAGTCCAATCGAAAAGATTTATCATTCAAGTGTCACGAATATAGAGATCTTATACCTTGGACTTTTAACCTTAGACCATCTACACCATTCATTTATCAGATGCCCTCATTCCTGGATGAGGGCTTTTCACGTTAGCACGTTCAACGTTCAATGTTCGACGTTCCAAGGTTTAACGTTAAACGATGCCGTTGTTTTTAACGTTCCCACGAAGCAGTTTTCTTTTAACGAGCGACGTTTAACGTTCAACATGCAATGCTCCGGATAGCCCGGAAGATTCCGTAATGTTACTATGGATACATGACTGAACGAGCAAAGCAGGTCCGTCGCGGTTTTTGTTTATCCGTGTTCACGGTATCCTGGAACATCATTGAAGGCATCATTGCGGTTGTTTTTGGATCTATCGCCGGTTCGGTTGCGCTTCTAGGTTTCGGTATCGATTCTTTTATAGAATCGACGAGCGGCGTGGTCGTCGGTTGGCGGTTCTCTTACGAAATGGGCGGCCGGTCCCGCGACAAGAGCGAGAAGGCCGAATTATGGGCTGCCCGCATAACAGGCGCCCTACTGTTGATTTTGGCCCTCTATCTTGTGTTTGACTCCTGCCGGCGCCTGTTCGGATACGGCCGGGAGCCGGATTCCAGCCGGATAGGCATAGTCCTGACTATTGTTTCCCTGGTAATTATGCCGGTTCTGGCGAAGGCGAAGCTGAAGCTGGCCGCGCAGGTGGAGAGTAAAGCGTTACGGGCAGACGCTTATGAAACTATTGCCTGCGCCTGGCTCTCGCTTACGACACTCGTCGGCTTGATCCTCAATGCAGCTTTCGGCTGGTGGTGGGCCGATCCTGCCGCCGCCCTGGTACTTGTTCCTCTTATCGTACGCGAAGGCATAGAAGGCATCCGCGGCGAAGACGAAGATTAATAGCACCATATAATCGCGCGAACGTATAAACGGTAAAAAAGCTCTGCCGCAACCGACATTTAACAAATAAAGGAAATCTTATCTTCAACCGCCAATTCCCCCATTCATCCGTCAACGGCACTATTCAATAGGATGAAACCCTGTCACGTTCCCGCGGAATTAATTTACGATTCTAAGACCGCCCCCTTTGTAATTCATCCATCAACAGCCCAACCGACATCAGCGAAAGCTGGTCACGTTAGCACATTCAACGTTCGAAGTTCGAAGTTCGACGTTCCACGTTATAACGTTCAACGAAGCCGTTGTATTTAACGTGCAACGTGCAACGTTCAACCTGCAACGAAGCAGTAATTCCTTTGGGTATTTCTACGACCAGCAACTTGCATGAAATTGCCCACCGCACAATGAGTGTTTCCTGGAATTGTCTCGACGATCGTTTTCGTGCTTAATAGGGAATCGTGGCGGGGATGATTCACAGGATTCCAGCATCTTCGGGATTGAATCGGAGAAAGAGACGACCCCGGTAATGTCGAGAATTTGAGGGTCATCTATCCCCGCCACAAGGTTCCATTCATTGCTTCAGGCACGAATGGGAAAATCAGTAACGATGTACGCAAAAGGGGTTGGCCGGAAGGCCGGCCCCGATTAATGGAGGCTATAAGTCATTATCCAGGCATCATAAACATTCCTCAATCAGGCTGTTCCATTTATGAAACAGCTCCCGCCGAAAATACCTGCTGACAGACTGCAATATGAAAAGGGCTTCAGCCGAAAGGACCGAAGCCCTTATCGCTTTATAAGATATGCTAATAAAGAAGCGTTTTGTTCATTTCTTTGACGTCAGCTGCCGATACGCGTCTCAGGAAGGAGATTTGGGAACCGGTGACAGCCTCTATCCTTATAGAGTGGTGGTCCGGATGTTTTGCAGCCTGCATTTACGGCTGTCTGATCCTGTTGGAGATGAATATCGAGGTGCGGACAAAGTCCGGGATCCTGCCTGATGCAAAATTGTATAATTTTCAAATTGAGCGCTGAAAACACGGGATAAATCGAAACAGGGGAAATTTCTTTGATTTTGGGAATATATATGTTGCGGCTCTCAATTTGGAAGCGTAGATTATGGGGCAACAAAAACCGGGAGGAGTTGGAATGACCGAACCCAAGAAATCCAAAGGGCCTCGAGGTAGAGTAATCATTAATATGGAATTGTGCAAGGGATGCGGATTCTGCATAGAGTTCTGCCCGACCAATGTCCTTGATTTCTCAGATGCTTTCAACGCCAAGGGATATCATCCGCCGAGTGCTGCAAGACCGGAGAACTGCACGGGATGCGACCTTTGCGGGATTTACTGCCCTGATTTCGCCATTTTTGGAGTTTTGATAAAAGCAGTCGCTTGAAAGGAGGCTCATTGAAAGCCGATCCCAAGGGAGTTTTGACGGGAGCCCATTTCCTGGACGGGGATCATGCCTGCTGCGAAGGCGCCCTTGCAGCAGGGTGCCGTTTTGTCGCGGGATATCCCATAACGCCGTCAACCGAAGTGGTGGAGAGAATAGCCGCCCGGTTTCCGGTGGTCGGGGGCCTGTTCGTTCAGATGGAGGATGAAATCGCTTCCTCCATTGCGATTCAAGGCGCCGTCTGGGGGGGGGCGAAGGCCATGACCGTCACTTCAGGTCCAGGGTTTTCCCTGATGATGGAACATATCGGGCTTGCCGTGATGCTGGAAACGCCCTGCGTTTTCGTGAACGTTCAACGCGGAGGGCCGTCGACGGGTCTTCCCACTTTGCCGGGCCAGGCGGATATAATGCAGGCGCGGTGGGGCAGCCACGGGGATTACGAAGTCATCGCTTTCAGCCCCAACTCTCCGCAGGAATGTTTCGACCTGACGATCGAGGCTTTCAATATGGCTGAAACCTATCGTGTGCCCGTGATGATGATGATGGATGAATGCGTCGGGCACATGACGGAGAAGGTCGTTATTCCTGAAGCCGATACGATTGAAATCGTCGAGCGAAAATATACCACGGCGAAGCGCGGAGAATACCTGCCCTATGCAACGGACGGAAACTGGGTGCCGCCCATGGTCAAGTCCGGCGACGGCCATTATTTCCACGTCACCGGCTTGACGCATGACGAAAGAGGCTATCCCGTCATGAACGCCGATGCTCAGGAGAAATGCGTGCACCGGATTGTAAACAAGATAAAAGAAAACGCCGACGCCATTGTCCGCCTGAAGGAAGTCGATATCGAGGATGCGGACGTGGTAGTAGTATCGTATGGAATTACTTCCAGGGTCGCCCTCAAGGCCATTTCCATGGCGAAGGCCAAGGGCGTCAAGGTAGGCCATATTCGGCTGAAAACGGTCTGGCCGTTTCCCGAAACCCGTATCCGCCAGCTGGCCGAACAGGGAAAGACCTTTGTCCTGCCTGAGCTGAATTACGGCCAGATGTACCTGGAACTGCAGCGTGTAGTGGAAGGCAGAACCCGGACGCACCTTGTACCCCATGGAGGCGGGACCGTGCACGATCCGGAGGTGATCTTCCGTAAAATAATGGAAGCCGACCAATAAAAGAGGCACAAGGAGATAGAATCGTGGAACCAACAAATCCGGTTGTGGATTACCTGAGGATGGATCGCATCCCCCATATCTGGTGCCCCGGCTGCGGGCTGGGAACGGTAGTGAACTGTTTCGTTCGCGCAATTAAAGCCTGCGGCATCGAGCGGGATCTGATCAGCGTTGTATCGGGAATCGGTTGCACCGGAAGAATGGCGGGATACCTGAAGCTGGACAGCTATCACACAACCCACGGACGCCCGATACCATTTGCGACCGGGCTCAAGCTGGCCAATCCTAAATTGAAAGTAATTGTATGCAGCGGGGACGGAGATCTTTTTGCCATAGGGGGCAATCATTTCATTCACGCCGCAAGGAGAAATACCGACATAACGGTCATCTGCGTAAACAACTTTACTTACGGGATGACGGGTGGACAGGTGACGCCCACCACCCCGATTGAGGCCGTGGCATCCACAACTCCTTATGGAAATTCCGAAGAGCCCTTCAACCTGCCGCACCTGGCGGAATCAGCCGGCGCGGTCTACGTAGCGCGCTGGACGACATTCCACGTAAGGCAGGCGATAAAGGCCATGAAGGAAGCCATTCAGAAGTCGGGATTCACCTTTGTTGAGATTGTCAGCCCCTGCCCGACCCTGTACGGAAGAAGGAACAAGCTGGGCGACGGTCTTGAAATGATGCGGGCTTTCAAGGAGCAGAGCACGGTCAAAAACGGCGCGGATACGCGCGAGGTCGGCCTGGACTTTAAAGGCAGCATCGTGTGCGGAAAATTCATCGACCGGGAAAGGCCCTCCTTTCTTGAAAGATATAACGAGAGAATGGCGTCCAGACTGGGTGCCTCCTACAAACCATACGAGGGTGTATTATGAGCGCGACCGAAATAAAATTCAGCGGATTCGGCGGTCAGGGCGTCATACTTGCCGGAATAATCTTCGGGCGCGCCGCCAGCATTTACGACAACAAATTCGCGACACTGACTCAGAGCTTCGGCCCGGAAGCCCGCGGCAGCGCATGCAGCGCGCAACTGATCGTCTCAGACGACCGGGTTTTGTATCCCTATGTGACTCGCCCGCAAATTCTTATGGCCATGTCTCAGGAGGCCTGCAATAAGTTTCTACCGGAAGTAACCGACGACGCCACCATCATTATCGAGGAGGAACTTGTCAAACCCGAAGGACTGAAGCCGGATATGAAACTGTACGGCATCCCGGCGACGCGAATCGCGGAAGAATTGGGTCGCAAGATGATCCTGAACATTGTCATGGTAGGCTTCTTCACAGCCGTAACCGGCCTTGTCGGTTACGAATCCGCAAAGGAAGCCGTAAAGGCCTCTGTTCCTCAGGGGACGGAAGTCATGAATCTCAAGGCTTTTGAAAGCGGGTACAAGTACGGGGAAAACCTCATCAAATAAAGCCGTTGAACGTTGTAACGTTAAACGTTGAACGTCAAACATCTAACTTCGAACATTCCAACGACGCTTTAATCCGTCAAACCTTTCAGTATCGGAGATACGATTCATACGTTCCACGTTAGACGTTCAACGTTCGAAGTTACAAGTTCAACGTTAAAACGTTCGACCTGCAACGATGGTTTACCCGTTTACTATCCTATTCAACTTCGCGCCAGGCGTTCAGGAGCGGGAAATAGAGAGCCGTACGAACGGGCCGGTTTTCCATCAAATCAAAGAGCAATCGATATTTCGTCAATTGGTCGCGGTACCGCGCACACTCGTTGTCCAAAAACTCCTCGATCCCAATGCCTTCGTGCAAACTGGATTTATAGTCGACGACCCAGCGCGTGTTTTGATCGTCTACGAAAGTCCGGTCTATTCTGGCGCTCACTATCCGGCCTTCCAGGACTCCGCAGATCGAGTATTCACAGGCGGAACCGTCGTGCCTATCAAGAAGCCATTTCCCTCGTTCATCCTTTATTGCATGCAACAGTGCGGCTTCAACCCGGCTTGCCGCTTTATTTAATTCATCCGCCGGCACTCCCAGGGATGCAAGTGCCGATAAATAGGACGGCCTGTTTTTCCGGACTCTGGTCCCATCCCACTGAGAGATCCCGTCATCGGCTATTTGCTTCAATGCCTGGTGCACTACAGTGCCTATGTGTCTTAACGTGTCGCCGACCCAGTGGAAACTCACGGCGCTTTCCTCCAATTCAACTGTAGCGGCTTTCTCCACTTCTTCTATGTTTGAAGGCAGATCCGGCAAATTCCAGTCAAGTGTAAGTCTGCTTATTGTCTGGGGTAAGCGTTCTTTTTCGGACAAATCATTTTCGAAGGATGGCTCCCATGCAGACAGAGCCTCTTGAAATCCCGGTGCGGCAACCGTCCACATACATTTCAAAAGGGAGCCGGAGGCCGGTTCCTTCAATTCCATTTCTTCATCCTTAATACGATATCCCGTATGCCCGAGGAGATGTAACTCCGATTTGGCCCTCGTCGCAGCAACGTACAACAGCCGTCCGGATTCGTGGTCGGATTTGAAAGAATCCACACGCTTCAGGTACTTGTACGTCTTGTCGTCGCCGGCGCCGGTTGCCTGAATGGGTGCAAGCAGAAGGTCCGTTGCTTCATTCAGACGGGGTCGCTCCAGCCACAACAACAGAAGCGATTCGTCGGACCCTGGTTTACGACCCAAACCAGGCACGATTACCGTATCGAACTCCAAACCCTTGGCTTTGTGGATCGACATTATCTGCAGGGAGTCGTCCGCCTCGGAATCGGGCCGGGCGTAAAGATCCTGGATGCGCTGCTCGAACGCGGCCAAATCGAGGGTACCCCCATCATCCATTTCATCGAGAAGATCAAAAAAGACCGTAGCGTTTTCTATTTCAACGGCTTTTTCCGTACACGCCGGTCCGCCGAGAGCAAGCCACACTCCCTCGATCCGGGAACGCAATGAAACGGGTCTGTTCTCGAAGGCGGTTTCAAGTACCGAGCGGATACGAGCAAGCTTCTTAAGGCCGGCGGCACTCAGTAATTGGATCCTGGATTCGTCTCTCATGAGATCCCGGATTGCCGACCCAGGGTCATCTTCGGCAAGGTTGTGTAATTCTTCCAAAGTCAATCCACACCAGGGCGCGCGCAATAGGGCAAGCCAGGCTACACGGTCGGCAGGGTGCAGCATCGCCCGAGTCAATGCAGTAAGATCCCGGACAACAGGAACCTCGGCCAGAGGATCGATATCGACAGCCCGGAATCTCAGATCCGCCTCGCGCAAGGCCGGCAGGATGGAAGTCAAGTGGGTACGCGCGCGAACCAGAATCGCCACTTTCTTTTGCCTCTCCCGTACCGAACGGACAATTTCTATCACCCGGGCAGCTTCCCCTGCATCGTCGCGGTCAAAAAAAGGATGTATCGTGACAGCGGGACCCGTTCCCGATCCGTGAACTGCACTCGAACGGCTGAACGGTATTGCCCCTGTCGTAATATTCTCCCTGTTAGGCATAACGCTGAGGAATGAGTCATTCACCCAGTCAACGATGCCTTTGTCCGATCGGAAATTTGCGGTCATCCGGATCAACTCCATAGCGATGTCGCCCATGCCTTCACGGCAGGTTTTTGGGAAAAGGCCGACTTCTGCTTCACGGAAACGGTATATGGACTGCATCGGGTCGCCCACGGCAAAAATCGTTCGCCCGTCCCCTCTTTTCCACTTGGAGGTAAGCGCTTCCAGGAAGGAATACTGACTGATGGATGTATCCTGAAACTCGTCGACCAGAATGTGCTCGATCCGGCGATCAATATCGAGGTTGGGAGTGGGGGGCTCGTTGGAATCATCAAGGGATCTTCGAGCTGCAATTGAAACTTCGACAAAATCCGCCGCATTCCGCGCCCGAAAAACGTTTCTCAGCTTCTCCACTGCCATCGGCAGGATGTTTACCATCGATTCCAGGATTTTCCACTGCGTTTCGGAAAACTTCATATCGGGAAGATATCGAAGCTCGTCCAGGGAAGAGCGTAAAGCCTCATTTTCGGCCATCTCCGCAATCAACCGGTTGTACCGTCGCTTCAATAGTTTTTCGTCGGCAGGGAAACCGTTATTGACGTTGACGGATTTCCGCCATGTTCCTTTTTGTGTGAGGAGCGTATCCATGATGCCAAGCCAGGCATCAAGATTGTCTGCGCCCGGAAGCTCCGTTAGATCGATGCATGCCCTGGCCAATCCCTCCTTATCGTTGCTCACAAGGTTTGCCCCTGCGGCAGCGGCTATAAAGACAATCTCCGCAGCCTTGTCTTCGGGAACGGCTTTCAGGATATCTGCAACGGCATCCTGTGCGACATTGCGCAGGGCGCGTGCCAAAACAGCCCTGCTGTTATCCAGGTCCGCCGAAGCAATGTGACGCAGCCATTGGTCTCTCCTGGCCAGCATGGCTGCTATCAATTGTTCCAAAACCTGGAAATTGTTATCGACGTGCGAAAGGAGCGCTCCGACATCAGCCGACCATTCGTCGGCCTCAACAAGCTCAACAGTAGAACGCGCCGCTTCCCGGTAAAGCTCTTCTGCATTCTCGACAATCTCCGGCGCCCCCCCCAGCCGGGAAAGCCAGGGCATCCGGCGCACGATTGCAGCGCAAAGTGCGTCAATGGTCTGGATTTCAAGCCTCCCGGGATTCTTCAAAAGATCCCATTTCCGGGTTTCGCTTCTTTCGCGAACCCTGCGGGCCAAATTCCACGTGAGAGCTTCGTGCGGCTCGGCTGGACATTCTTTTTCTGAATTTATCAGTGCCGTCACGACGCGTCGGCGCATTTCCCCCGCCGCCTTGCGAGTGAAAGTAATCGCTATCACTGCCTCTGGACTGCTTACGATGCCCAGCAAAGTCAGATATCGCTGTATGAGAAGCTCAGTTTTTCCCGAACCGGCGGGAGACTGAACGATGAATGACCTGTTCGGATCAAGCGCCTGCTTCCTCTGTGCACTGTCGGAAATCTTCATGGGACGGCCTCCTCCTCGCCCGGTGCATTCAGCTCGGATACGCGGCAAAAACAAGCCAGGTCGCAATATCGGCACTGTTTGGCCGTATCTTTCGGGTCCACTTCCGCGTGTCCCGCTTTGAAATCCGATCCGATCTTTTCCAATACGGTGCGCCACTCGCTTATCCTTGCTGCGAGATCCACCGGATCGCACCCCTTCATGGACAAATCACTATCCATTAGACCAAGAAAACGCATGTCTCCGGTCTTTACCCGGGCAAACAGAACTCCCGCCAGGGGCTTTTCATGAATAGTGCTGTACAACGGCAACTGCGGTTCATCCGGCCGGTCTGAGTCCCAGGATCTTTGACTTGTCACCCCGGTTTTGTAATCAATAATCACTTCCCTTCCATCGGTCAGCCGGTCCACGCGGTCAATTTTGACTTTGAAGCGGATGCCGGCGACTTCCGCAAACTTTTCCTCTTCGGGTTTAATGACCTCAAAAGGCTGCCGGTTTTTATCAATCTCCAGCCAGTCGATTGCCAATTGCCGCAGTCTTTCTTTCTCCAGTGCAGCGAAGGCTTTCGGAAGAGCGCTTCCACGATTCCGTTCAAGGTGGGCGATTGCAACATCGACTGAATTATCAATAATCTCGCCCAGGTTCCGGCTGGAGCAAAGGGCTTCGTGTGTTTTTAAATCTTTCCACACTTCTTCGAGAACGATGTGGACCAGGGTGCCCCGTTCCCTGGGATCCAACCCGGGCGAAGGAGACTCAAGTTTCTCTGCCCTCAACCTGATTTCGGCAAATGCGCGGAACGGACACACGGATTGGCATTGAAAAACTCTGGTTCCTCCCCGTTGCCACGCCGTATCACCCAGAGGGGGAGCGATTTCATCTACGAAGGTTTCAATTTTCCTGGATTTCCGGATTACATCCGTCACTGAGGAGCCACTCCACAGATTCAAATCGCAAGCCTCGATGCAGGGAATACCCGAAATCAAGGGGCTGGCATCCAGTTCGCGGTCCTCCGTTCTTTCGGGATAACTCACAATCACCTTGGTTCCGCTTGACAGAAGACGTTTGGTTATCAGGGTAGCGAATTCCAGCTCTCTATCCGGCGAACTCCTCGGGGTCCCCTTTTCTCTCTGAAGGGTGATAGGGAGAAACGGATTCGGGTTGAACGCTTCCGGCCAGGCTTCATCGTGGAGACCTGCAACCCAGAGATGGTCAAAGTAAAGACCGGAGGCCTCGAGCATTCCGAGAATCTGCACAGGCGCCTCACCGGTCTCCGGTTGAAACATGAGATTGCCGGCGATGCGTTTGAGCACAGAAACGGCTTCCCCTCTTGTCATCTTTTCGCCGGTCAAATCGGTAGAGGCAAAGTTCGACAGAAGCTCGGTCCAGGACTGCATTGTTTGAAATTCAATACTGCTCAGCGGACGTTCGCCGGGCCACCCAAAGGCTTCCAGTACGGCAGAAAATGTGTGACTCCACGCCGCCGCCGTTTGAACCGACGACGATTTGCCGGTCACTTCCAGCCACTTTTCAAGCATCTGCCCCAGCAGCGGGCAGGCGGAGTCACTCTGCATGGCCAGGCGGAGCAGGTTTGAGACCGGCACCCGGTTTCCACAGTGCTTCCGGATGCGCTTATCGAGCAGCGCCCTGCCGGTGTGTTCCGTATCTGCACCAAACAGGTAAGAGCTGCGAATGAGATGACTGATTTCACTCCACTCATTTTCACCCGGGGAAAAGCTCAGAAGAGTGAGTGCGCTTTTAATTATGGGATAGGATGAGAGAGCGTTGCCGGCAGAAATATTTATTAGTCTGGACGACTGAATTCGCCCCGGCAATTGTGCGGCCGGTTCAAGGATTCCGCGGAAAATTCGTTCCACCTGGTTTCGTCGGGAAGCCAGTCCGATGACGACAACGCCGATCCTTCCCGGTACTCCGGATTCAAGAAGCGCCCTCCCCCATCGTGCGGCCGCCTCAATTTCCTGTTCGTAATCGGGAAAAGGAACGCAAACCGTGCCGGCATCAGGTTCCGGTGCTTCAATATCCAGCTTTTTAATGCTGCAGCCGGATCCTGGAACTGCATCGAGAAGATCCTTCTGTTGGGGAGTGAATTCATCAAAACCAGCCAAAAGAATGCAGTCGGGCAGCTGCAACTGTTTTATTGAATCCTTTAAGACATCGGCAAGCCGGGCAAAATCCAGCCAATTCTCTTTTTGGCACCTGGAGAGAAAACGATTCGACCAGTTAACGAAGGCACGGCAATCTTCATCTCCCGTTCCCTCGAAAAGCGATACGTCCAGGCGCCATTGGTTGGCAAGAAGCCATGCCTCCTGCGCAACAGACGCGGCACGGTGAGGCTGCAGCAACTCGCGGGATTCGGGAGAATCTCGAACAATACGTTCCCAGAGTATCTTCTCCTGCCAGCCGTTCAGTAGCGTGAGAGGATCTCCAATCTTATAGAGCTTCTGCTGCCACAAATCCGTCAGCAAATCAGGCCATGTCAGTATTTTGGGCGATTCCCAGGCCTTAAGTCCCTTTGCCTGCTGAAATGAGTTGTATTCCTTTCGCAGCGTGCGGGCGAGCCGTCGCGTTACGGTAATTACTGTTTCACCCTGTTGGAGGGCACTCATTATTTGTTCCTGCATGTAGAATTCCTTTGACTGGAATATATTATCGGGTCACACACTAAAAATTAATCAATATGTTTGGTGTAAATGGTGATAACCTCTTTTTGGCACGAATCGGAGATGCAATACAGATTATTTTGATGCTGCTTCGTTGCATCTTTGAACGTTGCATGTTGAACGTTACAAGTTGAAAGTTAAAAACAAAAGCATCGTTGCACGTTTATACATTAGATATTTATACAGAAATGCTTTATGTATAATATTGGGTAAGTATTTTATATTGAAGTGTTTATTGTATTTTATACATATTTAGACGAAGGTGGTGCCATGTTTAAGGAAGATGAAATCAGGCAACTGCGGGAGTTGTTTGAAAAATTTAAGAGCACGGTTGAATTTTCCCTGCACGGAACAGGGGAAAGCAAATTCGGCCGGGAACTGGAAAGCTGCGTTTCCGATATATGCCGCATTTCCGATGGAAAGTGTGTCACGATTGAGGGGAATCCGGACTCCGCCGAACCAGTCTCTCCATGTATCAAGGTGGGTGTTCGGGGACGATCGAATATCGTTTATGCGGCCCTGCCCACCGGACATCAGTTCCCTCCGTTTCTGAAAATCCTCGAAGCTCTTGGATCCGCCGAATTGCAGGCATCGGGCGAAAGCGCCGGGCCTGACCAATCCCGGGCTGAACTGCTGATACTTATTTCCGACAGTTGTCCCCGCTGTCCGCTGGTGGTGGAAGCGGCGGGGATGTCGGCATGCGCGGATCCGTCGATTTTGCTCTGCATCGCCGACGTGATGCAGTTTCAGGATTTTGTAAAGGAGTACGGAATCCGGTCGGTTCCGGCCACCGTGCTTGACGGGAAAATTGTGCTGATAGGGACCTTGACGGCCGAACGGATTATGGAGCTGGTCCATAGCCGGGGAACACCGAAGTTTGAAAAGGAGAGGATCGGATCGTTGATAGAAAGGCAGAATATTGAAGAGGCGGCCCGTTGCCTCGGCAGTGACGCGGGACGCACAGTCGTCCTGGATCGTCTAAAGGATGTTGAATTCTCCAGGCGCCTGAGCGCTCTGGTTGTCGTTGAGAAGGCGCTCGAGATTGATCCGGATTCGGTCCGGGCCATGGTGCCGTCACTGGTACCCATGCTGTCGCACGCCGATGCACGCATTCGGGGGGATGTTGCCGACCTGCTGGGCAAAATCGGCGACCCGCAGGTGATCCCGCACCTCGAACCTCTTACCCGCGATCCCGATCCCGATGTGGCTGAAGCCGCCGCAGACGCTATCGCAGAGCTGCAAGAATAAAAACGGGGGCATAATACTTATTACCGCGAAAAAAGAATTATGCCCCCGTTTTTTCCGGGCGGTCCTGTAGTTTATGCGTGGATGTCTGGGGCCGCCACTCTCCGCTTGAAGGTTCCGAAAAGACTATAAAACGGCGGGCCAGGAAATTCGGAATCCACACGGCAGCCGAGGCGAGGAGTTTGGAAGC
This sequence comes from uncultured Acidobacteriota bacterium, assembly GCA_964586015.1. GTDB lineage: Bacteria > Acidobacteriota > UBA6911 > UBA6911 > UBA6911 > UBA6911. The sequence continues at coordinate 12,738 of CAZPHK010000050.1, forward strand.
CGCGGGGCTGAGAAGGAAATAGCCGACGAACGTCCCTGTCAACAGCAGGTCCAGCCCCGACAGTACCGAAACCGTCGCAAGGTATATCAGAATTTCCATCAGGGAATCCCACCGTGCCTGATGCCGGAAAAGCAGCTTAATGCAGAGAACGTAGTTCAGGCAGGCCGCCGCGAAAAATGCGGCCGGGGCGGCTACTATAAGACCTGTGCCGGCAGACAGCAGTCCCAGGAAAACGAAGAGGTTCAGTATCGCCGACGGGACTCCTACAAACAGGTACAGGAAAAACTGCACCGGGAGAGGGGCATGGTGGCCGTTGTATTTCAATATGCAGTAGACGGCGCGCAGGCCGTCCCTGAATCCGATTTTTTTCCCCTCACGGTAGGTTCGCCCGTAATAGGACACGCCGGTTTCGAAAATCCTGACCCGCATATGCGCGATTTTGGCGATGATCTCGGGTTCGAAGCCGAACCGGTTTTCACGAATTTGTATTCTGTCGAGAACATCGCGGCGGAACACCTTGTAGCAGGTTTCCATGTCGGTCAGGTTCAGGTCGGAAAATATATTCGACAGGAACGTCAGGAACCTGTTGCCCACGTAATGCCAGAAATAGAGAACCCGGTGCATTCCGGTGGAGAGGAACCTGGATCCGATCACGACATCCGCCCGGTCCTGGATCAGGGGCGCCAGAAGCTTTTTGAGATCGTTAGGATCGTATTCCAGATCCGCATCCTGGACCGCCACAAAGGCTCCCGTCGCCCTGTTGAATCCCGTCCGAAGGGAGGCGCCTTTGCCTTTGTTGCGTTCATGCCGTACAACCTGGACCCGGGGATATTCTTTGCTGAGCTCGAGCGCAATCGCGTGGCTGCGATCGGTGGAACAGTCGTCGACGACGATGATGTCGATATCGAGGCTTTCATCCCGAATCGAAAGGACCGTTTCCACGCATTCCCTGAGGGTGCGCTCCTCGTTATAGCAGGGAATGACTACAGTGAGGGACGCCGGGCTGTCGATCGGCTTTCCTGTTCCGGTCAATCGTGAACCTCCGATTTCTTAACCATGAGTCCTGGCCTTTGGACCCGCGCTTAACTCAAGAAACCTTTATTGTGGATTATGCCGCCGTAACTCTTATGGTATATCAGTATCTCATATCGAGCCCTGATGCCACATATTTCTCCTCGCTTGCCGTGAATCTGAAGGCAATCTTGCTGCGTGGGATGAGGATCTTGCGTTAAGAAAATGTTAGTATGCTGTCGGCGTATGTGCCGGTCCTGACCGCTGAGGGATTGAGCGGACGGGATGCGGGAAGGAGAACCGTTCGTTGAGTGACACCTACAAAAAGAAGGATTTCGGACTCGGCCTTCTTGCTCTTTTTTTCGCATTTTTAAGCCATACGCTCTTTTATCTCTTTCCCCTTTTTCTCGAACAGTTTCATCCTTCAAAAAGCAGGGTCGGGCTGATCATGGGCGTTTACAGCCTTACGGCCATCGTGGTCCGTCCCTTTTTCGGACGCATCATCGACGAATGGGGCGCGCGCAGGATAACGTTCTACAGCCTGATCGCCATGCTGGTCGTCGTTCCCTGGTTTCACCTGGTCGAAAGCGCGGGCTTCCTGGCGATCCTGCTGCGCGCCCTGATGGGCGTAGGCTGGGGGACATGCATGGTCGCCATCATGGCGATGTGTTCCGATTTGGCCCCGAAGAACAGGCTGGCGCACTCGCTTGGGTTGATCGGCGTTTCGGCAATCGTGGCGAGCGCCGTGGGACCGATGCTGGCCGAAGAGATCATTCAGTATTTCGGTTTCGGCGGCATTTTCAACATGAGCCTGGTATTCGTAGTCGTCGCCATGGCCTGTGTTCTGGCCGTCAAAGAAAAGCCGCGTACAAGTCATCCCGACCGGACTTCCAAGCTCCGGCTGCTCCGTCAATATCCCCTGGCCGTAATCGGCATAATTCTGATCATGCCTCTCGTTCACGGCGCCGTCCGGGGATCGGTCCTTAATTTCATCGCGCTTTTCGGCAAGGATGTGGGGTTTGGCCGCGTCGCTCCCTTCTTTATTACCTTCTCGGCCGCGGCTGTTCTGGCCAGGGTAGGCATAGGCGACCTCGCAGACCGCTACGGCCGCAAGGTCGTCTTTTTCCCATCCGCCCTGGTTATCAGCCTCAATCTGTTCTGGATTTCCGGAATGGAAAGCTATACAAGTTTCCTGATCAGCGGGTTCATCGCCGGACTGGGGCAGGGGTTGATATTTCCGGCGCTCAGCGCCTACCTGATCGATTTTTTCGGACACGAGAACAAGAGCTTCTCTCTCGCCCTGTACACGTCGCTCTTCGACGCCGGCCTGGGCCTGGGCTCACCCCTGTTCGGCTGGATTTCGGACCTGTCCGGTTATCGTACGATGTACCTTGTTGCGGGCATGCTGCTGCTTGTCTTCGCCGCTCTGTTTACCGTTAAAGCTCCGGCGATATCCGTAAAGAAGTAAAACATCCAAACAACAACATATTGTAGCCCGGCTAATTTTATATACAACTTATTGTTGATTTCCGTGGATCGACCTGTTAGCATGCACTAACAACTCAAAGTGGTCTTCTTTGCATTGGCTTCCTGAAAGGGGGCTTGCCTATGCGAACAATTGCCGTTGTGAATCAAAAAGGCGGCTGTGGAAAGACCATCACGGCCATCAATATCTCGGCTTTTCTGGCCAAACAACAACGAAGAGTTCTTCTGATAGACATGGATCCCCAGGGACATGCGACCCTGGGGCTGCAAACCAATCCCGTACCGGCAGGCGCAACCGTAAGCGAAGTTCTGTTGAGGGAATCGAGGGGGGAGGGACCCGGTTTGCGGGATATCCGGCAAACAATCTTACCTGGGCTAGACCTGGTTCCCGCCGACATTGTGCTGAGCGGGATACCGGAAAGACTCTCGGCGGTTCCCGGAAGGGAGTACAGGCTGGCAGAAGCGCTCTCCGAGGCCCACGGCATGTATCATTATGTCATTGTGGATTGTCCTCCCGGTATCGGCCTTCTGACCTTCAACGCGCTTATGGCCTGCTCGGAAACGATCATCCCAATGGATCCGAGCTTTTTCTCCCTGCACGGAGTCGGAAAGCTGATGGAGACTCTGGATCTACTGGCGCGCAAGGCCGGCCACGACATGGAATCCCGGGCCCTGATAACGCTCTATACCGGCCGAACCGATTTTGTCAGGGAAGTAGTCGCCGACATCCGGAAACACCTGCCCGACAGGGTCTTCGACACTATCGTCCGCTTCAGCGTCAAGCTCGCGGAGGCTGCGAGCCACGGCCTTCCCATAGTGGAATACTGCAGGCGCTGTGCCGGCTACGACGACTATCGAATGGTGACTATGGAAATTCTCCGACAGGAGGAACACAGGCCGGTACTCTCCGAAGACATCGGGGAATCGAAGGATTCCACAGACTTCGATACAGGACAGGCCTATATTCCTGTCCCATCCGCACCGGTTCCCACAGCGGAAGGCGTCCTGTTCGCACTTGAGGCGCCCGGGGCTCAAAGCGTACAGATAGCGGGGGATTTCAACTCCTGGGAACCGGCGGGAAACGAAATGGAATTCAGCAACGGCGTATGGCGGGCGATCATTTCGCTGGCGCCGGGCAAATACAAATACCGCTATGTTGTGGATGGAGACTGGAAAGCGGATCCATTGAATCCCGAGATGGAACGCAGCCCTTACGGAGACTATGACTCCGTGATTGACCTCAAGTGAAAGCAGCAGTCTAGAGGGTGCTATAACTTGAACCAGGATGAGAAGGAAGGGAAGGTACGCCCAATGCAGGCCCCTGTGCGTACGGATAAACATCTTGCCAGGAGCCTGGAGGACGTGTCCCATTTGTTCCTGTCCAAAGAAAACGCCAAAAACGGATTCCCGGAAAAACCGGCCGGAGGCTCAACAGAACCGGAACCCCCGCATTCCGGGGAGTGCCCCGTCTTCCTGAGAGAAGAACCGCCTCAAGCACCACAGAAAGACAACCTGGTTTCGCTTTTGAATTCCCAAACCGGCATTCTCGAGGACGGGTTGAGGGCAATCGATACGAACGTGCCCGTGGACTCTGCAAGTCCGGTCGATCTGGTTGCCGTGGACCGGTTCGATAAATTGTGCCTCATCGACATCGACCTGTCCGGCAATGATGCGCTGCTTTTGCGCGGGATCTGCCACTTCGACTGGTTTGTCCGCAACGTTCCCATCGTCCGGCGTATGTACCACGGCCGCGTGATTGATTTTTCCGCGCATCCGCGAATTTTTCTCGTGGCTCCCGGATTTTCCGACATGTTCCGGTGCGCGGCGAAGCGCATCGCCTGCACACAAATCCATTGTTTTCTATATCAGGTCGCGGCAGGTTCCGGCGGGACCGGCATACTGCTGACCCGCGTTTAGCTTCTATGGAGCGCGCAGGCTTGCTTGCGCCTTCGCCTCGATATGCACAATCGAAACAAAGGCGGCATGCGAGAATGAAAGCCTTGCATGCACGCGCACTCTAAAAAATCATTTTATAGAAAGTAAGATAATATGTGCTATTCCGGCCGGCCGAGCGACTGCGCCTGGATGGCCGTGATGGCGACGGTGTTGATTATGTCTTCTACGAGACATCCCCGGCTGAGATCGTTGACGGGTTTGATCAAACCCTGGAGGATCGGGCCTACAGCGATCGCACGGGCAGAGCGCTGGACGGCTTTGTAGGTGTTGTTCCCGGTATTCAGGTCGGGGAAGATGAACACGGTGGCTCTTCCGCCCACCTTGGAATCGGGCAGTTTGGTTTTCGCGACGCCGGCGTCGACGGCGGCATCGTACTGGAGCGGGCCTTCGAGAATCAGGTCGGGAGCGCGCCGGTTGGCTATTTCCACGGCCTGGCGGACCTTGTCCACATCGTCACCCCTACCGGAATCGCCCGTGGAATAGGAGAGCATCGCTACGATCGGTTCGATCCCGAACGTCTTTGCCGTTTCAGCGGAGACAATGGCAATTTCCGCGAGTTGTTCCGGGTTCGGGTCCGGATTGATGGCGCAGTCGCCGTAAACCAGCACCCGGTCTTCCAGGCACATGAAGAAAACGGACGAAACGATGGAGTGACCCGGCCGCGTCCGGATGACCTGCAGCGCAGGTCGGATCGTCATTGCCGTCGAATGCGTGGCGCCCGCCACCATGCCGTCCGCCCGTCCCGTATGCACCATCATGGTCCCGAAAACGGGAGGCTCCTGCACGATGTCCCTGGCTGCATCCAGGGCGACGCCTTTCCCTTTTCCGGACCGGGCTTCATGATAAATCTCGGCAAATTCTTCGATCCATCCCGAATCAGACGGCGATATTATCTGAGCGTTTGTCAAATCCAGATCCAGCTGGCCGGCGCGGTTATAGACGTCGTCCGGATTACCCAGCAATATGATGTTTACGGCCCGGAGACGCAACAGTGCGTCCGTGGCTTTTAAAATCCTCTCGTCCCCGCTTTCCGGAAGTACGATCGTCTTTTTGTCCTGACGGGCCCGGTGAATGATTTCGTACTTGAACATGGACGGGCTCGTCTGTCTCGGCCTGCTGATGTATGCGGCATCGAGAAGTCTTTGAACATCCACGTGCGTTTCGAAAAGCTGCCGGGAGATCTCGATTTCACGTGTGTTTTCGGGCTCGAGTCCCGGTCTCACCTTCACCAGTTCCATAACGGTTTCATAGCTGTTCATGTACGACCGGATAATCGGAACCTTCGGGCCCGGTGCCTCTTCGATCAGCTTGATGACAGGCTCGGAGATCTCTCCGTGCCCCGTCAGGATGATGCCGCCGACGTTCGGGGCCTTCGGGGCGGACAGCGATGTCATGATCATAAACAGAACGTCGTGGCGGTCGAGATGCGTAATGAGCAGTGCCTGGTTGTCCAAAAGGGGGATGATGGTGTCCAGCGCGCCGGAACAGACGATCGGTTTCGAAACCTTATTGTGCAGGTAATCCCGGCCGAAAAGTAGCGTGTCCCCGAAATGGGCCAGGATCTCGCTCATTCGCGGGGTTGACAGGTTTACGTCGTAGGGGATGCAAACGACCATCGGAATGGAAAATTTTATCAGGTGCGATTCCACCGCTTCGCGGATTTCGTTTTCACGCCCCGGTTCCACCTTATTGATGCAGACGGCGATTATTTCGCATCCCTTGTTCTTGTATTGTTCAACCTCAAGTTTTGCCTTTGAGCAGACGGCGCTTGAATCTCCCGAGGAACCGTCCAGAACCAGGAGAACCGGAGTATTCAAATGACGGATGATGTCCATGTTCAGGTCTTCTTCGGTCGAAGAGGCGGCGGACAGGAAATCCGTTCCCTCGCATACTACAAAATCCACTTTCTCCTCGACCCGCTTGAAAGAAGCCAGGATCCGGTCGTAAAGCGCCTGGCCCTTGGAATCAGCCATCAGGGCCTCGGCATCCGTAGCGTCCAGTCCGTACATTTCTCTTTCCGTAAGCTCCAGGCCGAAAACATTCCTTATAAGGTGCGCGTCCCGGTCCGGTACGGTTTGATCGGTTCCCTGCAGCCGGTAGGGCCGCGCGATGGGACGGAAAAATCCCAGATGTGTGGTCGTTTTCTGAAGAGCGCTCATGACTCCGAGAGAAACCAGAATTTTGCCGCTGTAAGGTTCCGCCGAAGCGATATAAAGACTGTTTGCCATCTTATTCCTCTATAAATCTTTCCCGGCGCCTTTAGCCATTGCCTGACCGGGATTTAAGTTAAACCTGGCTGAACAGACTTGTGGATTTTACTTATGGCTGACCGGGATAACAAGTAAAAGACTTGTTATAAAATGATGACAGGCTGGAATTTCACCATTTTTTATTCTATTCGGTGCTGTAGGAGATTTCCATGCGCCGGACGGCGATGGATGCGATCCAGAGAAGAAAGGCCGTCAATAGGATCAACCCCGCTATGGCGCCGATGCGCGAGGCCGGTGCAGCCGGCGCCAGCAGCAGCCGCAGGAGTCCCGGCGCGGTATCGTCCAACGGGACGGGAACCGGGCATAAAGATTGAAGGTAGTGCAGCACGCTCAGTTTCTGCAGAAATTCCGGCAGGAAGCTGTTGATGCTTTCCCATCCCAGCAGCACGGCTGCCGGGATAATCGGATTGCGCAAGAGCATCCCGGCGGCCAGGAAAACGCTTCCGTAACCGACACAGCCCATAACGGAGGCGGTTACATACCAGAATAAATGCCGAATCCCGGCGTTGCCGAGATATGCCCGGACCCCGACGGAGTCGTGGAAGCCCATCAACACCGCAAAGCACAACAGGGCGCCCCCCGCAAAAATTATGGATGCAGCGATCAATCCGGCGCTGTATTTCCCTAAGAGCAATACTTCGCGCCTTGCAGGGGCGAGGAACCAGAAATGCAGGGTTTTATCCAGCACCTCTCCCCGGAACAGGTTCATGAAAATACCGAGACAGCCGAAAAAGATGGCCAGACGCAGGTAAAAATGCTGAAAAATCCCGGCGAATATGGAGCGGTCCTCCTCGAAATTCAACAGCAGGTGGATATTTTTTTTGACCAGTTTGCCGTCGGTAAAATCCAGAACAGCTTCCCGTTTGCCGTCGAAATACGCCATGCGTCGATATCGCGTAATTTCGTCCACCAGGCGTGAGCCGGTTATATTGACGATTGTTTCGAATCTTTTATCGTCCAGGCTGGCCTGAACACTGAAAGCGGCCGTATTGAGATTCTCAGGCTTCCCCGCCGCACTGGCGTGTTTCAGGACGATGCGGCTGACCGGGAAGGTCCCTCCCAGGTCCACCTGCAGATATTTGTTCCCTGCGCTCGAGCACCAGTAATCCCCGGGATTGCCGTCAAAAGCTTTTTCTGGACCCTCGGAGTCGCTGCATGCCCGGCTGCCTATAGCCGGGCGATTTCGTGCCAGATCGACGTCGTCGTTTCCGTAAACCTCAAACCCTGCAATCCGGGCGGAACGGTCCCCGGTCTCTGTCGGAGTGAATATATTCAAGCGGATGTATCGGGCTTCGAACGCCGGTTCGATCCTGTGAGTCGTGATCCCGGACGCGTCTTTACTGTTGCGAATCCGCTGCCTGCGTTCCCAGCGGTAATCCGTGGGCGCCTTCCCGAGGCGTTGGTTGACGGCTTCCTCCGTTTCGCCGATCCGCAGGCTGTCCAGCAGAGCCGGGGCAGTAATTTCAGTCGAGGAAAGGCGGATCTGCTGGAATTTAACGTGGAGGAAATGCCCCAGAAAAATGATTGTCGGAAACAGGGCAAGCCCGTAAACCCAGAAGGCGCGTTTCGAAAAGAACGCACGCCGCATTTCGATTTTTGCAATGGTCCAGGCTTGTTTTATTAAAGGGAGTTTGTTCATCGTCCGCCTCTATCTCTCCTCCCCGATCAGGTATTCGTACAGGGCGTCCACGTTTTCGTCGGCCGGGATGACGCTGTCGATTTTGTGCCCGTTTCCGGCAATGCGGCCGAGCGCCCGGGAAAAACGTTCCCGGTCCCGGGTCAGCACCAGCAGCCCCAGCCTGTCTTCGTTCAACCGGATTTCCGTAATATGGTCTTCTTCAAACAACTGCGCCGCAACCTGGGAAGCATCGGGGCACCGCAGGATGAACTGGCTGGGATGTTCCCGGATTTCATCCCTGACCTCACGGATTCTGCCCTCGGCCACGATCATGCCGTTGGCTATCAAAATGACCTGGTCGCTGATGATGTCCACCTCCTGAAGAACGTGGCTGGACAGGATTACGTGCCTTCCCATGGCGGCCCATTCTCGGAAAAGGGCGATAGTGTTGGCGCGGACCAGCGGGTCCAGTCCGTTGAGAGGTTCGTCGAGTATGAGTATCTCAGGCTCGTGCGCGATAGCCTGGGCCAGGCGGACGCGCTGGCGCATCCCTTTGGAATATGCAGCCATTTTGCGGTTTGCCGCATCGGTAAGGCCCAGGCGTTCTAGAGCCGTCCAGGCTTTTTTCTCCGCTTTCGAACGGTTGTATCCGAACAGCAGAAGACCGGTGGTGATGAAACTGAATCCTGTCGACCAGCGCGGCGCGGAATCGTATTGGGTCGCGTACCCGGTTATACGCATCAGATGTTCGGGATCGCGCGGCGAAATGCCGCGCATTCTTATGGATCCGTTGTCCGGGTGAATCAAGCCCGACATCAGATTCATCAATGTGGTCTTGCCCGAGCCGTTGGGGCCCACCAGGCTGGTGATGCCCGCGGGGATGTCGAGCGTTACGCGGTTGACGCCGAGCACATCCCCGTAGAATTTTGAAACGTCGCTGAGTACGATCTTGGATACTGTCACCGGATCACCTCAACCGGACGCAGCCTGCGCTTGAGAATAAGGGCCAACAGGGTTATACCGCCGGCCAGGATGAAGAAACAGAGCAGCGCCCCCGGGCCGGCCGGAGGCTCGACGCCAAGCAGGGCGTACCATATTCGCTGGGTTGTCCATGTGGGATTTAAGATATATCCCCGCTGGCTGTTGAAGACAAGATTAATGACGCCCGCCGCGCCGGCCAGGATAAAAAAGAAGCCAAACACCAGGCCTCCCGCGACAGCCTTCATTTTTGCGTAGGCGGAGCTGGCCAGAGCCACCATACTGACAAGTAGAATCCACAGGAAGAAGCCCAAGAGGAGTCCTGCGCTTATTTGCCAGTTATCCGAAAACCATGGAGGGTCGGCTATGGCGGCCTGCATCGCAAACAGTATCAATCCGGGAATCCAGGTAATGATCGACAGCAGTCCCATCAGTGTGCCGAGGCGGCCCAATGCATATTCCGTTCTTGTAATGGGGCGGCTGAAATAGAGGGGCAGGCCGTTGTTCGCCAGGTCGGGCGCGATGCATCCCGGCCCCGTGAGAGCTGCAAGCAGTATGGTGAATACGGCCTGAACTTTCATAAAAACCAGGAAGAACATATTGTTTCCCTGAATAAAATCGACGAATTCCGACCCCAGGCGAAGATTCTTTAGAAGATCGATATTATTTCCCAGGTACAGGTAAATGGCGCACAACAGCGGCCAGATCATGGAGACGACCAGCAGCAGGACAACCAGGCGCTGCTGAAACAGGCGGCGCCATCCAAAACGGGGCAGCACCATAATGCGTGCCCAGCGTCCCCGTATCGGGCCCTGATAGCGTTGGTATCCGCGCTTGTAGACCGCCATGCAGTTTCTCCAGCTATTTTGATACATTACTGGAACGTTTGAACGTTCAACGTTAAAACGTTCCAATAATACGGGGCATTCATTGCCGAGTCTGATTACGCTCCCCCGGTGTATGCGCGATATGACCGACGGCTTTCAGGAATATTTCTTCCAGCGTGTCCCGGCGATGGGTCAGTTTCCGGACCAGGAGGTTCTGTTGCGTCAGCAATCCCCAGAGGGAATCAACCTCCGATCCGGGATCGAGAACGATGCGCCATTTCCCGTTTCCTTCCGAAACGCCCTCCGCTCCGATTCCCGAGAGCCCGTTGCGCAAACCGGCGTCGTCTCCCGTGACTTCCAGTTCGACAAAGCACTTGTTGGAACGGCGTTCGGCCTCCAGGTCGCATTCGTGCACGATTTTCCCTTCGTTCATGATGACGACTTCATCGCAAACCTGTTCGACGTCGCGCAGAAGATGGGAGCATAAAAGCACGTTCATCTTCTGGCTTTCCTTCATTTCGCGGACCAGACGCAGCATACGCTGCCGGGCCGAAGGGTCCAGCCCGTTGGTCGGCTCGTCCAGGATCAGAAGTTCCGGCCCGTGGACAATAGCCTGGGCCAGTTTGGCCATCTGCTTCATACCCAGTGAATAGGTCCGCAGTTCCCGGTACCTGGCTTCTCCGAGGCCGACATGAAACAGGGCTTCGTGCGCCTTTTCGAGCGCCATTCTAGAGGGAAGGCCGGAAAGTTCAGCCAAAAGCCGTAGGGTGGTAACCGCGGTCATATCGGCCACGAACGCTTCCGTTTCGGGCATGTAGCCGATGCGCGCCCGAACATCCTGCGCCTGGCGCCGGCAGTCGTAGCCTAAAACGCGGGCGCGCCCTGCCGCAGGTTTATGAAAACCCAATAAGGTAAGAATCAGCGTGGACTTGCCGGCTCCGTTGGGTCCCAGCAATCCGATTGCCTTTCCTTCGCCCGTGGTGCCGAGACGGCTTGAAATGTCGTGGAGGATTTCCCGCCTGCCGAGCCTTACTTTCAGGTTTTCCAGTTCTACAACCGGTGGAGTCATCAAATAGATTACCCGTTAAACGTTGGAACGTTGAACGCCAAACTCTCAAGGTTTCAACGTTCCAGTGTTCCAGCGGTCTTTTGTTACATGGTTGTCTGCTGCTGGTCGGCCAGGGATTTGCCCAATCCCCGGAACAGCATCAGATCCATAATGACGCTTGATAGTCTGGTACGACTGACAACGCGGATTTGTTCCGCTGCGGCGTCAAAAACCACCAGAATAGGGTCGCGCTCCATGATTAATTCCCGGATTGCGGGGTCTGGAACCAGAATCGCCAGGTTCTGGAAAGCACCCTGCGTATTCAGCCAGAGGAATCCGGAAGGATGCAGCCCGGTCGATGACGGCAGCTGCTGCTGGAACGCGGAAGAGTAAATCAGGGGCAGGCCGGCGTCGCGTGTGGCAATAGCCCGCAATGCCGTTGCACGGTCGGATGACGCCACCAGGTATCCCCGGTCGATGGTCCAGGTTACCTGAAACGGCTGCTCCGTCGATTGAACCGTCGTCCATGTTCGCCCGTCAATCCCTTCCCGGGAATACAAAATGCGGTTTGTCCTGCCGGCGTTCTCCAACTCCATATTGCATACGTCGATGAGCCTGAGGATGGATTCTTCCAGTGCGGATGCATCGTTCACAAGGACGGCCATCGTCCATGCCGGTCCCGCTGTAGATATACTTTCGAGGGAAAAGGCCGACTCCGTTCCCAGGGTCCTGGCGAGATCGTTGGAAAAATCGATCCCGATCCGGGATTCCGCCTGGGCCAGGTTGTCGAGAATTGCCGGGTTGAACCGGGCAATTTGAGCGGTGAGTTCGTCGAACAGCTGCTGCGGTTCCCGTGTGGCGATATAGCCGGCGGCAAGGGCTTCTCCGGAGATGTACTCGGCGGCTCCTCCTGAGCCCGCGTCCGCGATCAGGGATGAAAGTCCCATGCGCGGGCCGTTGAAAGTGACCACCATTTCGTTCTCGGGTACTCCCAGGGGAGTCCTTTGATCGAAGAACAGATGTTTTACCATGTGGGCCTGCACGAAATCGGGCACATCCCCACTCATGGAAAGTATGGATTGCATGTCAACGCCGAGAAGCCAGCCCACGCCGTCGCTGTAGCGCGCGGCAATAGCCGAAGCGAAGGGAGAAGCCGCGCCCTGTCCCAGGTTGGCACGGAGCCAGTCAAGATTCTGCTGATTATTGGATATAAGCAACAGGGTATCGTCCAGGTAGTAGGGTATCGGAGCCGGATCCGTGTCGCTGCCCAGCATCTGCAGGGCGTCCTCCAGCTGTGACTGCATGCCCGGCTTTATTTCCGCCAGAATTACGGGGACTTTCTCCGCGGCTCCGGGAAGAGCCGAGGCGATTCCGAAGACAATTTCGTTGCCCAGGTTCGGCGTTATTGACTGGATACGATCGATCATAACATTCAGGCCCTGGCTGTTGACGAAGTCCCACCATTGGCCGAAATCGGCGTTTTCCATGGCCTGTTGTTCCAGTATGGCGGTTGCCTGATCCAGGCTGTCGCCGATGTTTGCGACGGCGCCGTAAACTATCATGTTCGGCGGCATATACTGAATCAGCAGCGACTGTGTGCGCAACTGCGGGGGGGGCAGTTCGGCTATCCGCTTCTCGATCTGAACCATTGTGGCGAGCATGCCTGTGTACGTATCTGCGTCGGGACTCCAGGATATCGCCTGTTGCACCGAGCTTTCGAGACTGGGATTCGTGGCTGTCTGTTCCCCGGGGCTCAGTAGGACATCGGTGCCTGAATATGTAACGGCGACGGAACCTTCCACAACGGAGACCAGGGAGCCGCTGATTCCCGAGGAAACGGCAAATACCGTGCCCTTTACCGAAGTCAGCGAATCGCGCGTCTGAACCTGCAGGTGCCTTCCCAGACTTTGTTTCGCGGCCTGAACGATAATGTCGCCTCGTTTGAGTTGAATGGAACGGCCGCTCAAGGCGCTCCGTATGGAAAGCTCGGTGCTTTCATTGATGTCCACGAGCGATCCGTCTTTAAGGCGCAGACGCGCATGCGTGCCGGGCGAAGTGCGCACGATATCGTTCCGGCTAATAGAGCCGCCCGGTTTCAGAGCGCCGCCGGAAACCAGAAATATTTGGCCGTCGACGGAATCCAGGACGGCGACCGGATCGTGCGGAGCGAGGAAGCTGTAAATGCTGTCGCGGCCCAGGTAAAAGGCACAGAGAATCATGGCTGCGGCCGCGAGCCAGGCAGCGCGGCGCGGCCAGCGTGAAGCCCGTCTTTGGGGCATTGCGGCAACTTTCCGATCCCCTTTCATTTGGGCCAGATGCGTGCGGCAGTTCGGGCATCGGCCCAGATGATCTTCCAGCAGCAGGCTTCGGTTGGCGGGCAGGCTGCCCTGAAGATAGGCCTGGAAATCCGTCCGGAATTCCCCGCATACCGAAGTTACCTGTTCTTCTTCAAGCTTTTGACGGACTCGTGCTTGAGCGATCTCCAGCTTTTCGGGATCGACAGTTTCGTTTTTCATTGCCTCAATTGCTTTTTCCAAACGATCTTCCGACATCGCAGACCTCCTTAATGACGTTCCATTTCGACCTGCAGGGATTGTCGTATCCGGTGCAGCCGAACTGCGATATTGTTCTTTTCCTGCCCGAGCAGGGACGCCAGCTCTCCATTGGACAATCCTTCGACGTAACGCAGCAGGAACAGAACCGCATCATCCTTTTCCAGAGAAGCGATTGCCCGCCGCAACTGTTCTTTCAAAAGGGACCGGTCTTCCGTTGAAACACGGTGTGACGCTTCGTCGAGTTCCGTCTCCGCATGGGAGAGCCTTCGGCGAAGCAGGTCCAAAGCCGCATTTGCCGCCGCGCGCCTGAAATAGGCTTCCGGCATCGATTCCAGCCCCGATCCTTTTTCCCGTTTGATAATGCGGAGAAAAACGGTCTGGAGAGTGTCCTCGGCGTCGGCCGGATTCCCGGTGACACGGAGTGCCGTACGGTATACGGCCGTATGGTAGCGTTCATACAGTTCGGTAATGCTCGTCGACGATGTCATAGCGATAGGCTGCACGTTTGCAAGACCTTGAAATGTTCCCATATCCGGTCACCCCAATCGTCTAAACGTGCGGCGCTCCCAATTATTACATAAAAAAATTTAACATCGATAGAAGGTTAAAAAACGTGTACGTGTGAACGTACTAACGTCCTAACGTGCTAAAGTGAAAAACTACGCCTCGATATGGGATAGGCTGATGGATAAATGGGGAAGATACCGGATAAAAGAAAC
>CAZPHK010000051.1:0-16533 GCA_964586015.1 uncultured Acidobacteriota bacterium
ACAAAATCCGGGTAGTATTCGAGTCCGGACTGCATCCGGACGCGCTTCAGGAAATCGAGCAGTATCTGTCCCGGGACGAAGGGTCCGTCTGGGCGGAGGAATTGAAGACGCTGCGCCTGCGGATAAAAGCCAACAGCTATAATTTTGTCGAAGAAGAGGTTCACCGGGCCGCCGCTGCACGCGATCCGTCCGGCCTGGAGGAAATTGCCCGGATTGCTCCGCATCAAATACAGGCAGCCATCTGGGCCGCCATGAGGAACAGCCTGGCGCTTGAGAAATCCGAAGCGGTTCAGGATCGTCCCGATTCAGAGGATTTGAAGTGGGCCGCAGGGATTATGGAATCCGCCTACAGCAGGATCACGGGAGACCGGAGTTTTGCCAAGTTGATCGAATATTACCGCGGGCTGTCCTCTTCCCGGCGCCTGCAAAAAAAAACTTCGGATGCGCTTTTTCAATCTCTCGTGCAACTGCAGGAAAGACGAGATTATAAAGCCATACTGGACCGCAGCGGTCCGCTCGAACAGGAATATAAAGATCTTCAGGATTCCTGGCAGCTTTACAACCTGCACCATCTTCGGGGTCACTGCTTTTATATGAGGGCTGATTACAACAGTGCAGGCGAAGAAGCCCAGGAAATGCTTCGCATCGCCCGGGGCATCGATTCCCCCGAACTTATAGCTAGAGCCCTCGCCGCGTTTACACCCGTAACAAATGAACAGAGAAAATTTAACGACACCATGCATTTCGCCGGCGAGCTAAGAGAAATCACGGAGGCGCACGGGCTGGATTCCTGGAGAAGCTTTATCGGCAGTACTTTCGGGTATCACTATCTGAAGCTGGGACAGTATGAACAGGGCCTCCGGGAATATACCGCTGCTTTGAAATGGGCGTGCCGGTTTTCAGATGTCAGCGGAATCGCAAATGCCCTGGAATATATAGGCGCCCTCATGGAGCGTCTCGGGCGCCTCCGGGAAGCGGAGTCCTTTTACGGTTCAGCGCTTCAGAAACTTGAAAAACGCTTTTCGGAAAAGCCCGAGCGGGACAACTCCCAGTTGACGTTGATATATTCGAATTTGATTTACAAGCAGGGAGAGCTTTCCCTGCGTTCGGGAAATCCTGATGAGGCCATTTCGTTTTTTCAGAATTGCCTCGAGTCCACCGGGTCCGACATGAATGAAGTGCAGGCGAGAAGCCGGGCCGGCCTGGTGGAAGCTTTCCTGAAAAAAGGGCAAAACGAAGAGGCCGCCGCCATGCTGGATGAGGTCATGGATGCCGATTTGAAGCAGTATCCGGACATTGAGTGGAAAGCCTGGCTGTTTCGGGGCAGGCTTTTGGAAGATGCGGAAGACTACAACGGGGCGCTGGCGACGTATGAGAAAGCGATTGAAGCGGTTGAGGGGATCCGCATGGATATAGATTCGGCCAATCTGCGGCGCTCTTTTTTCTCCGAACGCTTCGATCCCTACAAAGAAATAATCGATCTGCTCTACCGGAGCGACGGCAGCAGGAAAATGTCGCTGGAGTATATGGACAGGGCGAAATCCATGACCCTCAAGGAGTATCTCCGCCTGCCCGATACCGTTTCCAGGGCAGGAACGGATTCGTACAGGATCAAGGGCGGGGAAGATCCGTTCCGGATCATCGAATTTTTCTTTTCGCAGGACAGGCTGCTGGTTTTTGTTACGGGGCCCGAAGACAGAATTATCGAAACAGTTCCCATGGAACTCTCACAGGAAACAGTTGACGGGCAGGTGCAGGCATTTATTAAAAGCGTTCGTGAGAATGATATGGATGCTTTCATCGGCTTCTCGAATCAGCTGTACAACGAGCTGATCGCTCCGGTGGAACAAAGCGCCTTGAGCGGCTATGCAGGTCCCTTAATCGTGCTGCCCGACGGTCCGCTGCACCTGTTGCCCTTTGCGGGCCTTCGGGACAATCAAGGACGGTACCTGATTGAAAAGAAGCCTGTCGCCTATGCTCCCTCCCGCAGCGTTTTCCGCCACTGCATGGCGCTGGGCCGAAGCAGGCACGCCGAAGGAGAAAAGAAGCTTGTGCTCATTGACGGGACCGCCAACCTTCCCAACGCGAGGGAGGAAGTTTTGCGCCTTTCCGGCTTGTATGGAAATAACACGAAAATCCTTGGGGTAAAGGATCTCCCCGAATTCGGAAAGGCTGTTTTGCAATCGGGCATCCTGCATTTTTCAGGGCACTCAATCTCAAAACGAGGAGAGCCGGTCCTGATGCTTCAACAATTTCCGCAAGAAAGATATGTGGACAGCCGCGACATCAGTTCCTGGAAACTGCCTCGATGCAGTCTGGTGAATCTGGCGGGCTGCAGCACCGGTATCGGCCCGATTTCGGAAGGCGAATCCCCATGGGGCCTGGTGCCTGCGTTTCTGAATGCCGGCACCCCGGCTATAGTGGCGAGCTTGATGCAGGTGGACGACGCATCCACAAAGCTTTTGATCCGCCGGTTCTACGAGCTGCTTCATGATGAAACGGATTTGGCAACGGCACTGCAGCGTGCACAAACATCCCTGCTCCACCAGTCTTCCGAAGAAATAAAACCCCTGTCCTGGCTCCCCTATGTCCTTATCGGGAATCCTCTTTAAACGCGTATTCTGAAATTCTATATAACTGCATCGATTGATAAATTTCTTCTGTCTGGGATCGCTCCGAATTCATAGCCATACCTCTGTCGCTTCGCCGACAGTGGAGTGTTCATGCCCTTTACACAGCTTCATTCACCTCTCTTTATGTGAAATCCCTTGAGAAATGCAGGTGAAATACAGTCGCCTGAGGAAAAAATTTTTTCAATTCACTAGGCGAATGCCGGCACTCTGCGTTCTTGCTTATTAGAAAAGGATTTGCAGAAGAAGGAGGAAGCGCCCTGATTGCAGCAACAACCGGGCGCCCCGGATAACAAATACCTTGGGTTGATGAGGATAATGGGGGTATTTGCGTACTCAATTTCTTACCTTACCTCTCATTATCTCCGCATGCAACCCGGGTTTTTACTGCGGAGAAAAAATGAAAATTCCTAATGTATGCCTGTCTCTTGTTTTTTTTGTAATTTTGGCCTGCATCCTGGCTCCCGGCAATGCCTTAGCGCAGGGATCCCCGTATCCCACGTGCTGCACTAACGATACTGGGTCGGAATATGAAGCTCTCTCGATAACCTCTTCGGCGCAGTCCCCGGAACTGACGCAGGAATCAGGCCCGCTACCAGGCTATTTTGACGATTCCTGGACGGAACCTGACGCTTTTCCGGTGTTCGCACCTGTGCCTGCAGAGGATCCGGCGCGGGAACCGGTACTGCCCCATGCTGTTATGGAACGGGATGGGAACCGGAATAATCCGCTTAGGCTCTTTACGGGGTCTTTACGGCTGAATTAACCATAATAAGTTTGGTTTCTGTGATAAATGCCTCTGGTAGCCGCATGGGACCGGATGAAAGAGAGTCGTAGGGAATGGAAGTTCATGATGGGACCTACTGTGAAGTGCTGCTTCTGGATGTTATCTGTTATGAGTTGCGTTTTGGGCGCCTGAGTCCCGAGATGGAATATCTCTTTGAAAAACACCTTGAAGTTTGTCCCGAGTGTCAAAGAAAAGTCGCCGCTTTTAACAGAGTGTTAAAGGAAGACAGTACCGTCAGAAATTTCGGATAGCCTTATGAAGCGGCGGAGTTCTTTATTTCCGCGCGTTTTGCAGACCGGAGTTCATGCATTTCTCCGGTCCGCCTGATTTTTGAAGTACGGCGGCGGCACGATTATTTCCTCCCTTGTATCGGCCGATCAATATAGGATACATATCTGTATTCTTTTATACGGAAATGCACCCCGGGTATGAATGGCGTCCCGCAAGGTGTATGGTATAAAACCGGAATATTCTATATCTGGAATTCGGCCGATGCGTATCGTAATAAAACTTGGCACCTCGACTCTGACGAAAGGCACCCAGTATCACGCGCCTCCTCTCTTTATCGAACTTGCCCGGCAGATTTCACAACTGGTTTCCTCCGGGCATCAGGTATTGCTGGTTTCTTCCGGAGCTATTGCAATGGGGAGGGAGAAGCTGGGTTTCCCCCAGCTGCCCAAAGATATTCCGGCCAAGCAGATGCTGGCCGCTGTAGGGCAACCGCGCTTGATGGCGATGTACGAGCAGATCTTCGGGCTCTACGGATTGACCGTGGCGCAGATTCTGTTGACACGAGCCGAATTGGCGTCAAGGCTGAGTTATCTGAATGCGCGCAATACATTGATAGCCCTGATCGGAGAGAAAGTGGTGCCGGTTGTAAATGAAAACGACACGGTCGCAACGGAAGAGATACGCGTTGGAGACAACGACAACCTTTCCGCACTCGTTTCGAATCTCGTGGACGCGGACCTGTTGGTTTTTCTTACGGACCAGGCGGGACTCCATACGTCGGACCCCCGGATTGATCCGCGGGCCGAACTTGTCCGGGAAGTTGTGACGCGGGAAATTCCGAACGAGCTGTGGACGGCTGCCGGAAGCAGCGAGTCCGGATTAGGCACCGGCGGAATGGTGACAAAACTGCAGGCCGCGGATCTGGCCAGGCGGTCCGGGGCGGCCTGCATTATCGCTTCCGGAAATGAACATGACGTCCTATTGCGCATCGCCGACGGTGAAAAGATTGGTACATATTTTAGGCCGGTCGCGACGTCCATGGAGAGCCGCAAGAGATATATACTCTCCGCGCGACAGGCTCCGGGAATCTTGATGGTGGACGAGGGGGCTTGCCGGGCTTTGCATCGGGGTGGGAGTCTTCTGGCGGTCGGCCTGGTAACGGTCGAGGGCGATTTCGAGCGCGGAGACACCGCCCGGATAGTGAAGACGGACGGGACGGAAATCGCCCGTGGAATTGTGAATTACGGCAGGAAGGATTTGAGCAGAATTGCCGGACGGGCATCGGACGAGATTGAATCCATTCTCGGGTATCACTTCGGAGACGCCATTGTGCATCGAAACGACATGGTGCTGCTTTAATTGAAGGGGAAATATTATGTTAACCGAAATGGGAAGGTCGGCCAGGGCCGCGTTCCGACAGGTCGCAAAAGCCGACAGCGCACTGAAAAACGAGACTTTGCATGTCCTCGCAACGTTAATGGAAAAGGGGCGCGACGAAATCATTTCCGCCAATAACCTGGATCTGGAAGCCGCCCGTTCTTCCGGCATGAACGATGCGCTGATCGACAGGCTGACACTTACGGAGAAACGGCTTCAGGGAATGTCCTCCGATCTCAGAAAGCTGGCCGAACTTCCGGATCCTGTAGGAGAACATTTCGACGAGACGGTTCTGCATAACGGGTTGAAACTCCGCAGGCAGCGGGTGCCGCTTGGAGTTGTCGGAGTTATATACGAATCGCGGCCGAATGTTACGATCGATGTTTCCGGCCTGGCGATTAAAACAGGAAACGCCGTATTGTTGCGGGGCGGGAAGGAAACCCTTCATTCCAACCGCGCACTGGTTGCGCTGGCGCAGAAGGCTCTAACGCAGAGCGGGCTGCCGTCGGAAACCGTCCAGTTCATCGACAATCCCGATCGCGGGCTGGTGCTCGAGCTTCTCAAACTGCATGAGTATGTGGACGTCATTATTCCACGCGGCGGTGAAGGCCTGCATCGCTTCTGCAGGGAAAACGGCCGGATCCCGGTGATAACCGGCGGCATTGGAATATGTCATATTTTCGTCGATGCCTCCGCCGACATCGAAAAAACCCTTCCTGTGATTCACAACGCCAAAACGCAGCGGCCATCCGTATGCAACGCTCTGGATACGGTCCTGGTTCATCAGGCCGTGGCGGCAGCGGCGCTTCCCCGTATTGTGGAGTTCCTGGGCCCCGACGGTGTTTCCTTCCGGGCACACGAGTCGGCAGTACCTTTCCTGGTTCGGAATGGTTCCGGGAAGTTACCCGATTCGGTACAGCCGGCGGGACCGGATGATTTCGATACCGAGTGGATGTCGCTGGTGCTCGGATTGAAGGTCGTGGAGGGAATCGACGCCGCGATTGAGCACACGAACGCCCACAGCATGGGACATTCGGACGCGATCATGACGGAAGATAAAAAGAATGCGGCCCGCTGGATCAACGAAGTGGATTCTTCGGCCGTGTACGTCAATGCTTCAACCCGTTTTACCGATGGAGGGCAGTTCGGTCTTGGAGCGGAAGTGGCCATTTCAACGCAGCGGCTGCATGCCCGCGGACCTATGGGCTTGCGGGAGTTGACCACTTATAAGTGGGTGGCGGAAGGGAACTACCTCTGCCGCGAATGAAGGGAATTCACCGCAGAGGCGCAGAGAACGCAGAGGATCGCAGAGATATTTATATAATAATTTTCTCTGCAAGTCTCTGCGTCGCTGCGGTGTAATTTTTTATCCGATTTTATTGGCGGCCTCGATCGCCTTTTTGACTTCGCTTCTGCGCCACTGCTCGAATTCGAGTCTCTGCTGCGGTGCCTCTTCGTCGGGGAGGGCGTTCAGGGCCATGTCGAACAGCTCTTTCATTTCATCCCTGAATTCGGGGTGACTGAAAATATACATGCTGTTGTTCCTGATCCCCGCCAGGACCTTTTCTCCAACCTCCTCAATTCCCATTCCTGCCTTGTGGATTTCGGGTAATTTGTCCATCATCTGCTGGCTCCTGGCGGTATTGCCGGGCGAGCTGAGACGGGATGGGCGGACCTTCTCGCTTTCATAAATTTTGCTGTTGATTAATCCCGGACAGAATACGGAAACGCCTATGTTATGAACATAAAGACTGAGCCTGAGAGCTTCGCTGAGACCCCGCACCCCATATTTAGCCGCCGTGTAGATACCCGCGGCGGGGCTGGGGAGAAATGCCGCCATGGAGGCGGTGTTGACGATGTGTCCGCCTTCACCATGTTTCAGGATGCGGGGTATGAAGGTCTGAATCCCGTTGACGACGCCGCCGAAATTGACTCCCATAACCCAGTCCCAGTCGTTATAGGTGCACTCTTCAATCGGAACGAAAAGGTTGATGCCTGCATTGTTGCAGACGATATGGACTTTACCGAAAATTCGTTCGGTTTCATCCGCGGCCTTTGCAAAAGCCTCGCGGTCGGTGACGTCCAGCTCTATCGCATGGACGTCGGAAGTTTTGTCGAACTGAGCCATAGCCGAATCGAGACTGTCCCTGCGAATATCGGCTATGACGACTTTCATCCCGTTTCTGGAAAAGACCTTGGCCATACCGAGACCGGCCCCGCTGGCACCGCCGGTTATGAATGCTGTTTTCCCTTCTACATTTTTCATATGTTTATCCCCAGTCAAATACGGTTGCCTGTTTTCCTGTCGCCCCGGTGCGCAGGAACCCCCTTGAGAAATGCGGGTAGTATTTGAATCCTTTTCACTCCAAACGAAGTCATTATAACTTCAGAACTCCCGGGACACTTCCTGAAATTAAACTGTGCTTCTATTATGACGGAGATTTTGTGCGCCTTCGCCCGAATATATGAACCGGAATGGATGGCGCAAAATATGCGATTGCTATAATCGCCTGTTACTCGAGGGCCCCCTGGCAGGATGAGCCGGAACCGGCAGTGCATGCAAAGCAATGGCTGCGGACTACGATCTCACGCCGCGAGAGTTTCTCATAATTAAAATCACCGATATGGACCGGCATTCCACCCGAGAGGGACAAGTCGAGTACCTGATTGAAATCGCAGTCGAAAAGCCTTCCGTCGACACCGACGGATAATGTCGTGCGGCACATTACGCTGGATACGGCTTCAGAATTAAAGGACTGTTTCAGCAGATCAATATAATCCTGCAGATTCCCGCTGCGCTTGAGGAAATCCAGATACCGTCCTACGGGACAGTTAGTCAAACAGTACAAAACATTGAACTCTACCCCGTAATCCCGGTGCAGCCTGGACCTGTATTCGCTTTCCAGCGCCTGCTGGGAGCCGGGCAGGAACGCCCCTGCGGGATTATGGACAAGATTAAGAATCCGCCCCGTGCCGGGAGCGCCGTACCCGCGCCTGTTCAACTCTTTCAGAGCAGTGATGGTCCGTTCGAAAATGCCCGTTCCCCTCATACGGTCGGTTTGCTCCCTGAGCGGATTCGGAAGCGATACGACGACCTCGGTTCCGGTTTCGGCATAGATATCCAGGTATTGCCGGTAGGGATCTTCAAGAAGTATCGCTCCATTGCTCCGTACCAGAAGCCTCTTGCCGGTTCCGGCAGCCTTCTTTAAAAACCACTCAAGGTATGGATGCATTTCAGGCGCTCCGCCGGTAATGTCCAGCGTGGTAATTTCGGGACGGGTCGCTGCCTGGAGACAGGCTTCCATGTTTTCGCGGCTTAGTTCCCCGGTTCTGTCGGGGGAGCCTTCGGCATGGCAGTGGCGGCAACACAGGTTGCATCGGCGGGTGATGTTAATCTGGAGTATGTCGATCGATTGCGCCAGCAACGGGTAGGCGGCGCAAACCTTCAGCCGGTCCATAAAGGAATCGGTCTGATCCATCCGTTCCAGCAACTCGTGCTGCTGCATTAAATCCATTACATTTCCTTCTTTTTGACAATTTTACGCATCTGGGTCGCATGAACAAGGGTGTCCCCGGCAACCATCGCGGCACCTACATGAATCGCTTCCATCATTTCATCATGCCCCAGCCCGAGGGAAAGGCACTTGTTCGTGTAGGCGTCGATGCAGTAAGGACAGTGGCGGACCGTTGCTACGGCCAGCGCGATCAGGGATTTCTCGCGTTCGGTGAGTTTCCCGGCCGATGTCGCCGTGTCGTAGTACTCGAAGAACTTTGCTCCCAGTTTCGGGGCATATTCGGCGATATTGGGAAAATCCTGAAGGTCGTCTTTTTCGTAGTACTGTTGGCTCATAGGGGCTTGTCTCCTTTAATCTTTAATCTTCAATTATTGATATGCTTGCCTGCATTCCTATAGAAACGTTCCAGTCTATGCATCGGGATTTTACAGATAAAGCCGGCAATCATTATCTGGTTGATCAGGGTGGTGCGAAAAATTCCCAGACGCTTCCATCGGCGGGCCGATGTAAGGGCCGGTTCGTTGAGAGTAACGATCCGGCCGCGCCTGCGAAGGCGTCCGACCAGTTCAAAATCCTCCATAATCGGAAGAGGACAAAATCCCTCCTCCTCATCGAACACTCTCTTTTCCATAAACAATCCCTGGTCTCCGTAGGGATATTGGAAAAAGGAGGAGCGGATGTTCGTCAAACGCTCGATCAGACGCATGGCTATCCCGGAACCGTCCGTCCGGAACCGAAAGGTTCCTGCAACCGTGCGCGCGTCGTCCAAGGCCTCCCGTATGAGGTCCGCCCAACCTTCGGGCGGGCGCGTATCGGCATGAAGAAACAGCAGAAGCTTCCCTTTTGCACGAAGAGCGGCTTCATTCTGTTGCCGGGCCCGGCCTCCCGGGATCCTCAAAAACACAGCTCCGGCCTTTGCCGCAATCTCCCCGGTCGCATCGCTGCTTCCGCCGTCGGATACGATGATTTCAATGCCGGATTCACGGGCCAGACATCCCAGAGTACTTCCGATTATGTTTTCTTCATTATATGTCGGAATGATTACGGAAATTTCAGGTTTTTCTTCAAAAAAAGTATGGTAGCGCGGGCCATCCGGGAGTGAGGCAATATCTTCCGGCCGGTCCAGGTCCCGGAGCATGGGCAATTCCTTTAGTGTCAATCCCAGAGCCCGTATGGCTGTACGGGTCTGGGCACAGACAAATCCCGTTCCCCAGTCCTTGTGGAGGAACAGTTCCGGATGAAGGGATTTCATCCCGATAAGATAATACCCGCCGTCTGTTGCCGGTCCCAGCACGATGTCATGATCCTGCAGTTCCAGGAACGCCTCTTTAAGGATCCCGGATGTGAGATCCGGAATGTCGGATCCGACGGCCAGCACATGCTTCGCCCCCCCGTGAAAAGCGGACTGGAAGGCCGCCTGCATGCGTTTCCCGATATCGCCCGGAGATTGCCGCATGTATTGAATATCCCGCCCCAGCCACGCGCGGAAATGCCCGCTGCGGGCTCCGCTGAAACAGACCGTAACCTCCATGTCGTCCGGATCGGATCCCGTACGGACAGCCCGGATCGTTCCCAGGGCGAATTCAGTCATCCGCCGATGCAGCCGGGCGGCCCCCTGATGCCCCAGCACCGGAATCAGCCGGGTTTTGACCTGTCCGGGAACAGGGAATCGTGTGAAAATCAGGATGGTACGGGACATATTAAAAATTGAAAATTATGGATTGAAGATTTCAAACCAAAACCTGCGTTTCATTACTGCCTGCTGTTTGTTAAAAGGGCGAACACAAGGTTCGCCCCTACAACCATATGTTTATTTGCCTATTTGTCGTTTTAACCACCATTTCAAAAGTGCCGAAGCACGCGGCGTCAAGCGTGTGCGGTTGTAGGCGGCAGCAACACGGCGGATCCCCTCGGCTTGCGTCGGGTAGGGATGAATGACGTCGGCCAGGGTTTTAAGCCCGATTTTTCCGGACATGGCGACGGATATCTCGCTGATAAGGTCCCCGGCATGAGCGGCCACGACCGTTGCGCCGACTATGCGGTCGGTTCCTTTCCTGACCAGCACCTTGATAAAACCTTCCGTTTCCCCATCCACAACGGCACGATCCACTTCATCGAGACTCACTTTGTAAGTGTCCGCTTCGAAATTTCCGGCCCGCGCCTCTTCCTCGTAAAGACCGACATGGGCGATTTCGGGATCGGTATAGGTGCACCAGGGCATGTTCAGAGCGCTGAGGCGTTTCCTTCCGAGAAACAGCGCATTCCGTACAGCGATGCGCGCGGCGGCATCGGCTGCATGGGTGAACCTCCAGTTCATGCAGACGTCGCCCGCCGCATATATGCGGGGATTCGTCGTGCGCAGAAAATCGTCCACCTGTATGCCCCTGACGGCATCAAAAGCCACACCCGCATTCGAAAGGGAAAGATTTTCTACATTGGGCCTGCGGCCCGTTCCAACAAAGATTTCATCGGCCTCGATCACCCGTTCTCCTTCCGGAGTGCCGGCAATAATCCGCTTGTGTCCGCCGGCTTTTCCCACGCGAATCGGTCTCGCTCCCGTCAGAACCTGAATTCCTTCCCGTTTGAATTTAGCCTCTATAATAGCGGAGGCTTCCGCATCTTCTCTGGGAAGAAACCGTGTGTGTTGCAGGATGGTTACGTCCGATCCCAGGCGCCGGAACGCCTGCGCAAGCTCGCACCCGACGGGTCCTCCGCCGATGACCGCCAGCCTCGACGGCAGTTCCGTCAAATCGAAAATTGTCTCGTTCGTCCGGAATCCGGATTCTGCCAGTCCTTCGATATCGGGACAGGCCGGAGATGCCCCCGTCGCGATGACGGCTTTGCGAAACCGCAGCGGGATCCCATCGACCGTTATGCTTTCGCGATCCCTGAAAGAGGCGTTGCCTAAAAAAACATGGACGCCCAGTTCGCTGTATCGACGGACGGAATCATTCCTGCCGATATCGGCGCGCAGGCGTCGAAGTCTTTCCATTACGGCAGGGAAGTCGGAGGCCTTTGCCTGGTGGGGAGTCAGGCCGAAGCGGTCCGCTGAAGCCGTTTCCGCTGCCGCCCGTGAAGAGCGGATAAGGCACTTTGAGGGGACGCAGCCGACATTCAAACAGTCGCCGCCCATCAGGTGACGTTCCACAAGGGCCACCTTCCCTCCCAGGGCGGCGCATCCGATTGCGGAAATAAGCCCGGCCGTGCCGGCTCCGATAACCACGAGGTTATACACCGGTTCCGGCGTCGGCGGGTGCCAGTCTTCGGGATGAACCCGGTCGAGAAGTTTCCGGTTGTGTTCGTCCATCGGCATGCCGATACTTTTCCGGAACGTTTCCATCAGGGTTGTTTCCTTTCCTGCGCCGGCGGAGGATTCATGCGCAGTTTCAGCGCGCGCCTGGCGATGCGGGTGAGGGCGACCGTTACGGCGACTGTAGCGATCAGGCCGATAATATATACCGTCCATTCCGCGGGCGTGCGGGACTGTCCGGAGCGGTCCCGGCCCAGCTCCGCCAGGCTGCCGGCGAGCGAGCCGATATAAACATACAGAACGGTGCCCGGCATCATGCCGATCCAGGAAGCCGGCACGTAATGCCTCAATGAAACGCGGGTCATGCTGAATGCATAGTTCAGTAAATTAAAAGGAAAGACGGGCGACAGCCGGGTAAGACCTACGATTTTCCATCCTTCCCGGCCGACCGCTTGATCCATTGCCCGAAAGGTCTCGTTCGCTTCAATTCTTCTTTCGACCCGATCCCGCGCTATATACCGGCCTACCATAAAAGCCGCAGTAGCCCCGGCCGTAGAGGAAAGAGACACAAGAATCGATCCCTCGACGACACCGAATACAGCTCCCGCTCCAAGGGTAAGGATCGTGCCGGGCAGCATAAGGACAGTCGCGATCACATACAGAATAAAGAAAATGATCGGGCCTGCCGGACCCGCATTTTCAATCCATTGCAAAGTGCTGGTGAATAATTGCTCCATATCATAGTAGTTTGCAGCTGTAATCAGAGCGGTTACAAGGACGGCGAAAAAAAGCAGTTTTGCAGCCGCTTTGGTGTTTTTTGAGGAAAATTTCTTCATAAAAAAATATAAATTCCCTTTCATGTCCTGATTTCAGTGCCGGCACCGGATCTGTTCATTTTCATGACATATTTTATAGTACATTATCCATCCGAACGGTTGTATTTCGTCCCGGCATGAGAAAACGGAAGATATTCGTATGGATAAGAGAGAGGTGACTGAAGGAGAGAACAAGGTTATGCCTGGATTGTTTTTGCCGTCATTTTCCTTCTGGTCTTATTGCGGCTCCCCGAAGCCGGATCCCGCACGGGCATCGAGGGAGGCGAATGACGGGATACGTGCAGAAGTCTCTTCATAGTTGATCCGTTTTCCGCCCCTGAGTATGATGGTTCCCGCCTGTATATAACTCTCTTGCATATCACGTATCTGAAAAGGAGACTCCTGATGCGCGTGAAAATAACGATTGTTGCTGGAATCGCATTTCTTATGTCCCTGGCTATAGGATGTCAGACGCCGGAATCCTCCTCCACGGTGGAGACACGGAGTCCTTGCGACAGGGCCTGCCTGGAGAATTACGTCGATCGATACATGGATGCGATGCTGAACAACGACACCAGCGGGACACTCTTTGCCGAGGACTGCATATTCACGGAAAACGGTGTGCGGTTGCCTCTGGGTGACGAAGGCCTCTGGGCGAGCATGGTTGGGAAAGGATCGTATAAATTCTATGTCCCCGATATCGAAACCCGTCAGATCGGTTTCTTTGGAACCGCCGGGGAGGAACCTCAGGATCCCGATGGTGATCCGAGGCCTGTCGCCATTGCCCTCCGTCTGAAGATTGAGAACGAGCGCATCTCCGAGGCGGAGCAGATTGTGGTACGGCCGGAGAGCAATCTCCTGAATCCCGATCTGCAGCCGGGTCCTTCGGCGGCCGAGACAATTGAAAAGATGGGTGAAGAACTTGGAAACCCGCATCCGATTTTTACCGAAGTCATTCCGGAGGCCGAGCGACCGACCCGGGAAGAGATGATCGAGACGGCAAATTATTATTTTACGGGAATGCAGAAAAACGACGGCAAAGGCATCGGAGATACAGGCACCTATCCCTTTACCGACGATTGCGACCGGTACGAAAACGGCGGTAGGTCCACCAACGTGCCTCTGGCGCCCGGACAGGAAATGCCGGATCCGCTGAAGGAAACAGTGTATTCGTCCCACTGGGGATGCAAGGAGCAATTTGAGTCGGGCCTGATCCATTTCGTTACAAGAATCCGTGACCGCCGTTTTGTCGCGGTAGACCGGGAACGAGGGATCGTGTTCAGTTTCTGTTTCTTCGACCATTCAGCCGGAAAGTCGCGCCAATTCACCACTCCCGACGGCCGCGAAGTGGTGGAAGGGCCGGCGGAGCCGTGGACCTGGCAGGTCGCCGAACTCTTCAAAGTGGAAAATGGCAAAATCCGCCGAATCGAAGCCATCCTGCAGCGCTGTCCGTACGGGATGAATTCCGGATGGAGCACATATGAGGATGGGCTGTCCGACAAAATCCAGATCATCCGATAGAGTCCGGCAAACAAAGGGCCATATCCTCAAAAAGATGCCGCAGGATTTTGAAAGGAAGGATCGCAAACGGCTTTAGACATCTTAACTTCTTATTTTATAGGCATTTGCTATGTATAAGTATAGTTTTATACAAGAGAAATTTTATAATATTACTATGTATAAAAATTGTATTTATGAGTAAGTGTAATTCCGATGATCCATGGTTTGTTTCGATCCGGGCACGGCGCATATTCTGTTCATGTCCAGGGATGTTGATATCGTAATGCCGCGTTTAAAGGCCGCCGGATTGCATACACTGAGTGCAACCGACGGGCCGGTGTTTATCGGTCCAACGACCCGGTCCTTTTTCGTACCCGATCCGGACGGATTCTGGGCCGAATTTATGGACCATGGTGTAAAGAAGAAACAATAATAACCAGGTACCATTTTTCTATTCATTGTATTGGAAAACATTGGAGGGGAATGCCAGCCTGCTGAAAATCCTGCCCAACACTCACCTCAAGTTCCTGCTCCGGCGCAATCAATACCCGAAGTGGCGCGCCCTCCTGCTTTTTTAGATACGCATCCAACAAACAGGGAGGATTAAGCGATGAGAAAGAAATGGCTGATCTCTGTATTTGCAGTCGTGGTGTTTTGCCTGTTTTCCGGCAATCCGGCCTTCCAGGGCCCTTCCAGGGTGCTGGGACAAAATATTGAACAGAAGATAACCGTCCTGAGTCCGATCGGCATACCGCCTGAAATTCAATTGAAGCCGATGGCTCCCAGACTGGATACGCTCGAAGGCAAGACCGTTTATCTCGTGAATGACGGCTATCTGGGGACCGATATCCTGCTGGGTGAAATGCAGACCTGGTTCCGGGTGAATATGCCCGAAGTAAATACTGTCTATGCAGTTAAAGGGGGTGGAGGCTTTACCGCGGAAGACCCTGCCTTATGGGCCGAAATCAAGGAAAAGGCGGATGCCGTCGTTATGGGAATGGGGCATTGAAGCCTCTGTGTCGCAGCGGTCGTCGGCCACTGCATCAATATTGAATCCAACCTCGGCGTACCTACCGTTCCGCTCATCATATCCGAATTTTACGAACAGGTAAAAACCCACCACACCATTCAGAAAGGAATGCCCGGCCTCCGTGTAACCTACCTGGTATCCCCGGTATGGGGGAAAACCGCGGAACAGGTACGGAAGGACATAGTAAGCAAAAGTCCCGCAAGCGGCAAGATGGTCATGCGGGAGATTGTCGAAAATCTTACGAAACCTCTGACAGCTGAAGAGAAAAAGACCGGGGTCATAAGACCGCCGGCCGGCCCGGATCGTTTCACCGATACTCCGGACAACCTGCAGCGGCTGTTTATGGAAAAAAGGATGACTGATTACATGCCGATCATCCTGCCCACGGAAGATAAAGTCGCCGATATGCTGAAGGGAACCAGCCACGATCCGGATCAGGTGGTCGGCAGAATGGCGGCGCATACGGCGATGCCCGGCGACAACAACGTAGAGGTGTTTGAACATTGGTCCTATACGGTCAGGACTGTAGCCGTCAACGCCGTCATGGCAGGATGCAGGCCGGAATACATGCCGGTTCTTCTGGCGGTGGCGTCTACCGGGAAAGAAGCTATTTCAGTATCTGATAATTCCTTTACCGAGGGCCTGATTATCAATGGTCCTATTCGCGACGAAATCGGGCTCAATTACGGCATCGGCGCGATGGGACCTTTCAGTCAGGCTAATTCCACAATCGGAAGGGCATGGAACCTGCTGTCCATCAACGCCGGCAATTGCGGCAGAGTGGGGACAACCTACATGGGGGTTGTAGGGAACCCCATGAACTGGAACAACGTGATCATGGCGGAAAATGAGAAGGATTCTCCCTGGAAACCCTTCCACGAGCGGCGGGGCTTCAAGCCGACCGACAGTGTCGTGACCCTGTGCGAGGGATGGGGTGTGATTTCGGCAAAGAATTCCAGGTACAGCGTCTGGGAGAAAGAAATGGATTTTTCCGGCACGCTTAAAAAAATAGTCGCCGACCAGGACAGGCTGTTCGGGGCATTGGCCGTTCTCAGCCCTCCTGTCGCCAATTACATTAAAGAAGAAGGATTCGATACGGTCGAGAAGCTGACTCAGTTTCTGGCGGCGTCCCCGGAAGGGAAAGGCCTGCCGCCCGGGGCGAAAATGATGCCGCCTCAGGCTAAGGGGAAACTCCCTCAGGGGAAAATGCCGTTTCCAATGGGACCGCAGATCACCATCGTTGTTACCGGAGGCTTGAACAACAACTACTGGAGTTATGGAGGTATGGCCTGCCGCCAGAGCGTTCTCATCGACGACTGGCGTTGATGAATATTATGCCGCGTAGTAGTTGTCTTTGGCGTCGTAGATGAAAAGTGAAGTGACGACTGCAACGGCCAG
>CAZPHK010000051.1:16543-26721 GCA_964586015.1 uncultured Acidobacteriota bacterium
TCCGGTGACGGTAAAGCAAAAGTGAAATCCCCATCGTTCGATCATTTGGCCCACCAGGGGTGTGAATATGGCCCCTGTGTATTGCATGGTGGAGTAGTAGACGCCGAAGATCGTGGAGCGGCTTTTGGCCGGGGTCTGGCTCATGATGAACACTTCGGTGACCGGCATGCGGACCGCCATATTCAGACCCTGCAAAAAAAGTACAAGGTACAGGGTGGGTCCGAGGCTGACAAAGTTCAAAGCGTAAATGATGATGCCGGTCAGAATGGCCGTTGCGATGACGATCTTGACGCTGCCGATTCTGTCTGCGAGATAGCCTCCCAGGGGACCCGCCCAGAGGCCCGATGAGAAGACAATGGCCAGCAGTCCCCCGGCCAGCTCGTTGGAAGCTCCCAGTTCATCGGTCATGTAAAGAGTCAGAAATTGCAGGATCGACATGCCGGCGCCGCCGCCGAGGATGATCATGGTTAAGAAGGCGATCAGGCGTCGTTTATAACCGGGCTGCGGAGGCTTTTCCGCGTTGATTTTCTGTTTGACCCCTTCCACGTGAGCCTGCGTGGTTTTCCGGCCAAGGTAAATGTAGAAGATCAAACCGAAAATTATGGTCGGGATTGCCAGTGTGAAGAAGGCGCCGCGCCATCCCCAGATGCCGGAAATCGAGGCGGCAATGATAGGCGCAACGAAAAACGAGCTGTTTCCTCCTATAAGGTGCAGTCCGAGTGCCCGGCCGCGCTGCTGCGGCTTTACAGACGCCGAGATCAGGGGCGTTGCGGCCGGATGGTATCCTCCCGATGCCAGTCCCATAAGGAGCAGGCATAGGAGCAGCATAGCGAAGGATTGGGAAAGCCCGACCAGGATTCCTGTCAGAGCCACACCGATAGTTCCGACCGCTATCAGCAGTCTCGGGCCGACGCGGTCCGCCAGCCATCCTGCAGGCAGCTGACCGGTAGCTCCCGCGATGGCGAAAGACATCGGTACAAGAGAAGCTTTGGTATAGCTTAACTTGAACTCGTCGCGTATGGCGGGAAAGAGCGGTGTCGGCAATGCCGTAAGAAAGTGATGGGCGGCATGGGCCATTATGAAAAACGGCAGTGTTTTTAGGAAAAAATCACGGCTTTCGGGTTCGTTATGGTTTTGAGTCGTTTCCATGGCGCGATACTATAGCATTCACTCTCCACAAATCCCGCGAGCTTTCTTTTCTCTCGACTTATATTTCATCAGGAGGTTTCCTGCAACTAACCCGCAATTTTTGGGTGTATACTCTCCATAAATTTATTTTTGAATCCATGTGCTATTGCTGAAGGAGGCCCCTATGAATTTTAAACATGCAAGCAGTTTGATCGCGTTATTGGCCCTGATTTTGGGTGCTGCGGCCTGCAGCCAACCGACGACAATGCTGACGACGGTAGTGGAAGTCACCGGAGGTACTATTGAAGGAGTGGAGCAGGACGGCATTTTTTCCTTCAAGGGCATTCCCTTTGCCGCGCCGCCGGTCGGCGACCTGCGATGGAAGTCGCCACAACCGGTCGTACCGTGGGAGGGCGTAAAGAAAACGGACAAATTCGCCCCGGGCCCGATGCAGGATACGTCCTTCGGAGCCATGCTGGGAGGTCCCCAGGAAATCAGCGAAGACTGCCTCTATCTGAATGTA
Organism: uncultured Acidobacteriota bacterium; assembly: GCA_964586015.1. Classification (GTDB taxonomy): domain Bacteria; phylum Acidobacteriota; class UBA6911; order UBA6911; family UBA6911; genus UBA6911. The sequence continues at coordinate 18,195 of CAZPHK010000051.1, forward strand.
TGGACCGGAGCGAAGCAGACGGATGAAAAAAGGCCCGTTATGGTCTGGATCTATGGCGGCGGCTTCGGTATCGGCATGACCAGCACGCCGACCTACAACGGCGCCAACCTGGCAAAGAAGGGTGTGGTGCTGGTGAGCGTCGCCTACCGCGTGGGTCCCCTGGGTTTTCTGGCCCATCCCGAACTCAGCAAGGAAAGCGGTCACGGATCCGGCGCTTACGGCATCCAGGACCAGATCGCCGGTCTGAAATGGGTGAAGGAAAATATAGCAAAGTTCGGCGGCGATCCTTCGAATGTGACCATCTTCGGAGAGTCCGCCGGAGGGATTTCCGTTTCCATGCTGACAGCCTCCCCAATGGCGAAGGATCTTTTCCAGCGCGCCATTTCCGAAAGCGGCGGATCCATGGGGCCTATACGTTCCACTCTCAAGGAGGCCGAAGCCCAGGGAGAAGCCTACCTGAAGAGTCTCGGAGCGGAGGACATTAAGGCCGCACGCGCCCTGAGCGCGGAAGAGATCCAGAAGAACACCAAGGGTATGGGGAATTTCTGGCCGGTAGCCGACGGCACAACGATTGTCGCAAACCAGTATGCGCTGTTCGAAACCGGTCAATTCAACGACACGCCCATACTGGTCGGCACGAATTCGGATGAAGGCGGCCTGTTCGTGACGCCGCCGATGACAACCGACCAGTTCGTGCAGATGATGCGGCAGAGATTCGGGGAAAGTGCCGACGCCTTGCTTAAAGTCTATCCGCATGCCACCGACGACGAGGCACTCCAGTCCGCCAAGGACATATTTCGAGACACCACTTTCGCCTGGCCGACCTGGGCCTGGGCGACCCTGCAGTCCCGCAACGGCAAAAACAAGGCCTTTGTCTATTATTTCGATCACCGCACGGCCAATTCGCCCGGAGGCGCCGGCCATGGCTCCGAAATCGGCTACGTGTTCGGAAACCTGGCATCCATGGGGCCTTTGGGCGCCGGGACCGACAACCCGGAGGAAAGGGCCTTATCGGATATGATCCAGTCCTACTGGGTCAATTTTGCCGCCAAAGGAGACCCGAACGGTGAAGGGCTGCCCGAATGGCCGGCGTTCGATGAAAAAGAACAAAAGGTCATGTATTTCAACGACGAGACCGGCGCCAGAGAACATCCGAATCTGGACAAAATCAAGGCGTTCGATGCCTATTTCGCCAATCTGAGAGAAGAAGCCAAAGAAGAAAAGTAATCTTTGGAATAAGAAGGCATCAGGGCGCCGGATATGCGGCCTGGTGCCTTTTCAACCGTTTGTTGTTCAGTCCGGAAGCAATAAAGGGCTTTTTCGGTGCGGATGAACAGGCAACCCCCGGCAACAAGCGGTGTGGCATAGATTCTTTCCCCGAAATTATGGCTGGAGATTACACGCCAGTCAGGATCGTCGGCAAGAATGCTTACGGTTCCCTGTTCGCCGGCAAAAAACACTTTGCCTGCGGCGCTCACGGGAGAGGCGTAATAATTTCCTATCGCCGGCAGCCGTTTTTCCTGCAGAACCTTCCCGGTTGCAGCGGCAATCTTCGTGACGATGCCGCCGTCTTTAACCAGCCATAGAGTGCCTTGATCGAGCAGGGGAGTGGCGACGTAGGGAGCGCCCCTGGCGTATTTCCATACAATGGCGCTGCCGTCCTGCCTGCCGCCGGCAACGGACGGTTTGACGGCCAGAGTCCCGTTCTGTGCGCGCCGGAACACGGCTGCCTGGCGTTTCCATTCCTCACTGTCGAGATCTCCGCTCTGATCCGTGTCTATCCGGAAAAAACGCATGCGTGCATCGGGGTTTCCAACTTCGTACCTGGACAGCCTGCCGTCGCCGTTTCGGTCCCACCTGCGCAACGCTTCCGGCCACGGCTCCATTCCCGACTGCCATATCCCGTCGCCGCCCGGCGCCCAGGACGCCATGTATACCGTGTCGCCCGACGGAACGGGAGTGGGAATGACGATGCGGGCCAGGCCATCCGTCCACCACAGCTTTTTGCCGTCGGACGGATCGTATCCCGCCAGTTCCAGCGCTCCCGCGACCAGCAGTTCCTTGCGGCCATTGCGCGTCCACACGGCGGGTGTGGAATAGCTGCGTACGGCATCCGGCCTTTCCGTCTTCCAGAGCACACGGCCGCTGCGACCGTCCAGGGCCATCAGGTAACTGTCGACGTCATGGTCCTGCTGGACTATGACACGACCGTCGATCAGCACCGGGGAACTGGCCGAGCCGTATTCGTCCTGAAACGGTCCCATCCTATGGTCCCAGAGCAGCTTCCCGTCCAGGTCGTAGCAGAGCAGGCCATAGCTCCCGAAAAATACGTATACGCGGCTGCCGTCGCACGCCGGCGTGGCCTGTGCGGCGTTGCCGGTGGTCCGGTTGTATTCTTCAATACCGGAAGCAGGCGCGATTTGTTTCCAGAGAATCCGGCCGGTTTCGAAATCCAGAGCCAAAGTGGCCAGTTCTTCTCTGGACGCGTTGAAGGTCGTTAGGAAGATCCTGTTTTTGCAGACTATGGGGCTGGAGTGTCCGGAATCGAGCGGTATCCGCCAGCGAAGTGCATCGGGAGAATCCAGCCGATCGGGAACAGGTCCGGATTCCGGAGCTGCGACGCCGCCGTCCGAACGGAAGTAGACGGGTTGGTTTCTATCCGCCGAAACTGCAGCGCCGCCTGAGATTATAAGCCAGGCGACAGCAAGTATAATTCCTTTACGAATATCGATCATAACCGCCGAATTGAAAACCGTCCTCAGGAATGTACAATCTATCGATCAAACGTAAAGGAGCACGGTGGAATCACGCAGATCGGATAAAAGCTTTCTCCTGAGCCTCCGATAAACGAGCTGCAGTCATCGTACTTCGGACTGCAAACTCTTGCCATGTGTAAAATACGGATTATTTTTCAGTCCGTTTCAGTCGCGGCAGCAGAATAAACGCGAATGCTGTAATTAAAACAGCCGCGGCGACGATCGCAAAGGTTAGTACCGAATGTTTACTCGTATCGTAGGATTCCTCGATCAGCTCCTGAAGCCAGGGAATTTCCTTCCAGAAAGAAACCTGTTTCCCATCCAGCTTGATTTTCCCCCCGCGGATTGCGTCACGAACAATGGGGGCGGTCAGGATTTTGTTGTTGAATACCACCGCGAGTCTCTTGCCGATATTCTCTTCCGTGATTTTTTCGAATTTCTCAGCTGCTTCTTTTTTAAGTTCAAGCATAACGGTCTGTTGGGCATTCTCGTACGTATCGATGCGGGCCGATTTGAAATCCGCCTTTCCCAATACGAGTGCGGGAGTTGCCGGGACGGACATTGTGTCTCCGTCGCTGTCGGGATCGGATGAATTTTTACTTTTCTCACTGTAAATATTCAAATAAATCATCTAGGCAAAGGGGCGCGCTATGAGGTATCTTTTCCGGCGCCCGGAAAATGATATCAATCAGGTGATTCCATGACGGAATTTTTTGATTCGTCTGCATATTCGCTCGTAATCCTGCCGATACTTATTTTCATAACCCGGATTATTGATGTGTCTCTCGGCACATTGCGAATCATTTTCATCAACAGGAATCTTAGATATTACGCAGCCGTCAGCGGTTTTTTCGAAGTGCTTGTCTGGCTTCTGGTAATACGCCAGATCTTCCAGCAGTTGGACAATCCGGTATGCCTGATTGCCTATGCGGCGGGATTTGCCGCGGGAAACTTTGTCGGAGTCTTCATAGAAAACAAGATATCCATCGGTCGGGTGGTAATCCGCATTATTACCCACCGGGATGCCGACGAGCTTGCCTCCTTCCTCAGGTCCTCCGGATACGCATTAACTGTTGTTGAAGGCGAAGGGGCTTCGGGGCCCGTAAAAATCATTTTCGCGATTGTCGAACGCAGGAATATCGAGGCCATCGTAAAAATAATTAAAAGCTACAACCCGAACGCGTTCTACTCATTGGAGGATATTCGTTTTGTCAGCGAAGCGGTAACCCCCAACCGTCTGCCTGCTCCCCGCAGGTGGACTCATTTCAACTCCCGAATGCGGAAAAAAGTATGATGCCGGATGGATAGGCGTACGAGAGCTCAACGCTTCAAGTGATCAAAGTGCCGGTGAAATCAAAGAAAAAAGCGAAAGACAAGAAAAATGAAAGGCGTTTCCTATGGTCGAGAAAGAAGCGTTACTTCCGATAGTTCAGATGTACTTTGAACAGGACATACAATCCGCGGCGCGCAGTCTCGAAATGATGACGGAGGATGAAGCCGCCCGGGTTCTGGAAAACCTGCCCGCTTCTCTTGCGGTCAAGGCATTGCAGAATCTGCAGGTCAGCTACGCCGCGGCTTTGCTGGAGAATGCGGAGCCGGACCTTTTCGAGGAAATTCTGACGGCTCTTGAACCGCAGCATGCCGCCACTGTTTTCATGCACCTTCCCCAGGAGGCGCGGGAAAAACTTCTCGAGCGCCTTCCTAAAAAATTGCGATTACAGGTGCAGGATCTTTTGACATATCCGGAAGACAGCATGGGACGCCTGATGACGACAAAGTTTCTTTCCTTTCATAAGAATGTAACCGTGCAGCAGGCTGTTGAAAGAATACGAAGCCTGGCCAAGAAAAATTTTCCTAAATCCTATGCATATGTAATCGACGACGGGGATCACCTGGTCGGCGTCGTAAACATGCATGACCTGATGCTGGCTTTGCCCGAACAGACGCTCGAGTCTTTAATGCGCAAGGACGTCTTCGCCATTCACTGTTTTGTCAGCCGGGAAGATGCGGCGGACGAAATGTCCAAGAGAAGATATTTCGCCGTTCCCGTCGTGGACGGTCAGAACCGCATTCTCGGGATAATCAAGGCGGAACAGCTGATTCAGGGAATCCAGGACGAGGCGACCGAAGACCTGCAGAAAATGTTCGGCGTCGGAGAAGATGAGAGGGCTTTCTCGCCGATTCTATATTCCATAAAGAAGCGGTTGCCGTGGCTTCATGTAAATTTGGCTACGGCATTTCTGGCTGCGTCCGTGGTTGCCCTCTTTGAAGGCGTTATTGCAAAAATAACCGTTCTGGCCGTTTTCCTGCCGGTCGTGGCCGGACAGGGGGGAAACGCCGGAACACAGTCGCTGGCTATCGTGATGCGGGGACTGGTAATGCGGGAAATCCCCAAGCAAAAGGTTACAAGATTAATCATTAAAGAGTCGGGATTGGGCATCATTAACGGAGCCATCATAGGGACCGTGACGGCCGTCGCGGCCTGGTTGTGGAACGGGAATCCTTTTTTGGGGCTCGTCGTCGGATTGGGCATGCTGGTGAACCTGTTTTTCGCGGGACTGGCCGGAGCGTCCATACCCATCGTCATGAAAAACCTCGGATTGGACCCCGCTCAGAGCTCCAGCATTATTTTAACCACGATAACCGACGTCATAGGTTTTTTCGCCTTTCTGAGTTTTGCGGTCCTATTCCAGCAATTCCTCGTTTAAAATGGTTGTCAAATTTTAAGGAACGACGAACTTGCTCAATATAAAAAACATCCTTTTGCCGACGGATTTTTCGAACTGTGCTTCCCAGGCACTGGAGCACGCCCTCTTCCTGGCCAAATGCTGCAAAGCGACGCTTCATATATTTCACGCTGTAATCCTTCACCAGAGAGATCCTCATAATCCCGCTTACCATTTTCCGGATTTGGAGAACCTTCATAAAAAGCTGAAGAAAATTTCCAAAGAATCCATGAACGGCGATCTGCGGGCTTCCGGCGAAAGCGAAAAAGAAGTGGATATCAAAACGGAGGAAGCATGGGGAGTCTCTGCAGACAGCCTGATACTGGAATATGCAGATGCGCACGATATAGACCTGATCGTAATGGGAACGCACGGCCGGCGCGGTCTGGGCTACATGTTTCTCGGGAGCATTGCACAGGAAGTGGTGCGTAAGTCGTCATGCCCGGTATTCACGGTCCGCGAGACGGAAAATCCCAAGCGTCCCGGAAAAACTGAAAGGATTCTTTCACCAATAGATTTCTCCGATCATTCCATAACGGCCATGTTGACGGCCAAAGAGTTCGCCCATCTGTACGGCGCCGGGCTGCAGGTCCTGCATGTCATAGAGGAAACCACGCATCCCGCATTTTACGGAATAGGCAAAGAAATTGTCTGGGGGCTTCGGGCCGATATCATCAGCCGTTCGGAAAAAGAATTGAACCGGATCTTCAACGAATTCAAGGAGCCGGAAATTCCCTGGGAGTTCAAGACTAAAGCAGGGCATGTAGCAAATGAAATACTGGAGTACGCCCTCCACAATAGAGTGGATTTGATTATTCTGGCCACTCACGGCCTTACAGGACTGAAGCATTTTCTTCTGGGAAGCGTCGCGGAGAAAGTAATCCGCAGGTCTCCTTGCCCTGTTTTGACCGTCAAGCCGTTTGGAGGGGAAAACAAATTATAATCTTCCCGCAAGCTTCAGCCGGTGTGCATCGGTGCGAAGCGGATCCATTCATTGAATCCAAGAAGGTCTTCTGATTTTTTTTGGATCTTTACGCTTTCGGCTCTATCGGTTCCGCACCCATTGTCAGCGGCAGAGTCAGCTTTGTAGATACCTGGGCCGGGCGTGGCGGATTCGGAAGCAAGCTGTTTCAGGAACACGGCATGGCCGACATTATCTACGGGGGAACGTTTCTCGATGATGACTTCAGGGAATTGACTCTTGATAATCTGGGCTTCTGCCCTTTCCATAGGGGCTGGGCGGAAGAAATGCTCCCCGGAATCGTTGGTTCTCTTTATGGCATGAAAGATGAATTCCTCGGCCGTATAAACAAAACCGCCAGCCGCATAAACAGTCGGAATGCGTCCGCTTACCGGGAATCTGAGAGAAATATCGATTTCATTTATTCTTACTTAAAAATAAAATATACGGTTGGCGGCAATAAGGACGGTCCATTGGCAAAATGGATTCAAAAATTCGATTCGGACAAACATGAAGCTGCATTAAGCTGCTGGTATGAAATTCACAAAGGAATCCAGGAGTCATTGAGGGAATTCTGAAGTATTCGTTTCGGGAGTATGATGAGGATGGAAATTTCCAAGATCATTCACCTGCTCGGCGATATGCTGGGGCGGGTTATCTCAGAAATAGAATCTCCCGAAATATTTGACGTTGAGGAGAGAGTTCGCGCCGATGCAAAGGCGCGGCGCGGCGGAGACCCCGAAGCCGGCCGCCGGCTGCAGGACTCGATTGCGTCCATGTCCCTAAAGAATGCCCGGCCCGTGGCATCCGCATTTACCGTTTATTTCGATTTGGTGAACTTGGCGGAAGAGCTTGTGGATACGAGCCTGCTGATTGAGAGCAGGAACGAATCCCATCCCGAACCGTACCAGGAATCGATTGGATCCGCCGTGGCCGACTTGAGGCAGCGCGGCGTATCCTCAAAGGATATGGCACGCCTCCTTGAATCCCTGGCAATTGAATTGGTACTGACCGCGCACCCGACGGAGGCCCGTCGCCGCACCGTACACTCCAATTCCCAGCGCATTGGGCGTCTTCTCAAGAAATACATGGACAAGGGCCTGCCCCTTGAGTTGCGAGAACGCATTCTTGCCTCTTTGCATGCCCAGATCATACTTTTATGGATGACGGACCGGGCCCGTACGGTAAAACCGGCCGTAACCGATGAAGTGCGTACCGGCCTTTACTTTATCGATACGACTTTGTGGGAAGTGATTCCGCGCCTGTACGAGGACCTGGACCATGCACTGTCGGTGCATTATCCGGAACTGAAAAGCAACAGCTCCTGGCTGCGCCCGGCCTCTTGGATAGGCGGCGACCGCGACGGGAATCCTTTTGTTACCGCCGAAGTGACGGCGGAAGCATTGCGGTTGCATCGCGGTCTGGCTGTTGAAAAACACCGTACCGCCTTGCAGCTAATGGCGCGCCACTTCAGCATAAGCGCCCGTCGCCTGCCTCCCCCCCCCGCCCTGAAAGTCTGGATCAACAGCCGACGACCCTTGCCGGATCATGTGGCTTATATCGAGAAAAGATATGTAAACGAACCTTACCGCCTGGTGTTTTCGCTGCTGGCGGCCGACCTGGCGGAGGCGTCCCGGGAAGATATGACGTCCCGGCTGCTTTCCAGCAAGCCGCATCGGGCTGTTGTGCGGCTGGACCGGATAATGGATCCGGTCCGGATCATTGCGTCTCATTTTCCCGCGGATCTGGCAAAAGAAGAAATCCGTCTTTTTCAAAATCAGCTTTGTGCGTTTGGCCTGGCGGCCGCCCGTCTGGATATTCGCGAAGATACAGCCAGATGGAATTCGGCCCTGGGAGAAGTTCTCCGGGCTCTCGAAATCGTGCCCGAGTTCAACGGCTTATCCGATGCGAAACGGCAGGAGCTGTATTTAAATCTGCTCGACGCCCCCCTGCCGGAACTTTCCCCGCATCCCGGCATTACACCCGAATCGGCTGAAACTTGGGCGCTGCTGCGTTTAATGGCCCGAGTACGTTCCGTCTATGGCGAGGAGCCCATCGGCCCCGTCATTCTTTCAATGACGCAT
>CAZPHK010000052.1:0-25917 GCA_964586015.1 uncultured Acidobacteriota bacterium
TTGACGCCGCTTTCTATATTTCGCCTAATCCGGGCGCTCAGGCAGTTCACCGTATTCCAGGTAGCGGCGATAGCTGCTTAGCCAGGGTATTCTGTCGTCGGGACAGGATTGAACCAGACTCTGAAGCTTCGCCAGTCGCTCCAGTGCTGTCGCGCTAATGGCATGCTCCATTCGGCAGGCATCTTCGGCGGCCTTTTCCGGATCCATATCCAGGACGTCGATGAGAAACCGCCTCAATATTTCATGTCGCCGGAAGACGTCCTGGGCAGCTTTCTTTCCTGCGGGAGTGAGCTCTATCCTCCCGTATTTTTCGTAGATCACCATCTTTTCTTCCGAAAGGCGCTTCATCGCTGCGGTGACGCTGGGCATCTTCACTCCGAGCAGCTTGCTGATCTCGTTGATCCTTACGGGACGCCCCCCGGAACGAAGCATTTCCACCGCTTCCAGGTAATCCTCCATGCTGGCGCTTTTTCCCATAGCCTTCCCCACCCAAACAAATGTTAGAGACGTCTAACATTTTCCTTCGGAATCCCTCGATTGTCAACATCGTTTTGCTGCGGATGTCCGGCTTCAAATCCGGTCTGCCGTCAAAGACCGGTACATCTGTTAAAATGATATATCGATAAAATCCAGGGTGAATAGAATGGATGTCCCGGCTTTTAAAAAACGGGTTTCTGTCAATCAGCGGTCCGGTCGTCAACCCCCGCCATGGAAAATATGTTTCTCGCCGGACTTGGCGAAAAGACGGGGGCCGGCACCGGTTGTCTTGCTGCGTCGGCGGGTTGCGGTAGCTGAACAATACTGCGGCTTTATCGTCAATTCAGGAATGCCGGTCTTTAATCTTCCGTCCACCGATACAATCAGGCGATCCGCTTGCCTGCGTCCGGTCCCGGTTTGACCGAGTAGATCTCGGCGATCTTGATGACTACCGCTCCTTTGGATTTGAGCGGGTGGCCCATTTTCTCGCTTAACTCACGGATCCATACCACCGTGTCTTCGTATATCTTCCCCTCCGTATGTATCGAAGCCTCTCCCTTAATCTGATAGCCTTCGCCTGTCTCCGTTTCCCAGAACGAGATCGCCGCCTTCGGATTTTCTTTAAGGTTGTTCAGGGTCTTCAGGAAAAATTGATCCGAAACCAGGATTGTTTCGTCATCCAGGATTTTTATCGCCGCGATGGGAACCACATTCGGCGTGCCGTTCAAGTCCGCCGTGCCCAGGACAAAGATATTCTGCTTGGAAAAAATTTCCTTCATTCTTTCGTTGAGCTTTGCCATTAACATCCCCCCTATAACCGGAATCGGTTTATTACTTTCTGAATAACTGCCAGTCCAGCTTACGGATTCCGTAATCGCAAACTGTACGGGATTTTTGCTAAAAGCGTTTTTATTATAAGAGATAATGCCGGAGGCAAAAGGAAAAACCTGCCTGTCGGTCCCGCAATATCCCAAATCGCCGGGGAACATTGCAGCCGGGCGGATGCGTGGTCGCCTCAAACACCCGGCTGCCGCTGAATCTCAGCGGAGTAGAAACATTGTGGGAAATGCGGGCTAGTGATCACAAATATTGGCCCCTGTTTCCAAACGGCCTTCAAGAAAGCTCCTTACAAGGGCATCGGGCTCTCCACCCGTCGCGCCTGCTACTACCCGGATATTATTCTGGCTGAAAAGGCTCTGGGCCCGTGAGCCCATGCCGCCGGCAATAATGATCGTCGCTCCCTGATCATGAAGCCATCTGGGGAATGTGCCGGGCTCATGGGGCGGGGGGGTGACTTCCCGTCTCTCGCCAACGGTCTTTCCATCTTCATCCACATCGAAGAGTGCGAAACGTTCGCAGTGACCGAAATGAGGCGACATTACGCTGCCGGTTACGGGAACCGCAATTCTCATCGCCTGCCCTTTTTCCATGATACCGGTCTTATTTGCGGCCTCGGTCAGTTCGTCTTCGAGCAAGGTGCGCACGATTCGGCCAAATGCTGCAGCTGTTTTAGAGTGTGGATGCGCTTTAACCATTGGAGTGCCGCTGTCGCCCGATGCGACAATCTCGGGCTCGATGGGAATGCCGCCGAGATAGGGAATGCCCATTTCTTCAGCCATGACTCGCCCGCCGCCGGTGCCAAAAATGCCGACGTGCTCGCCGCACTTCGGGCAGGTATAACCGCTCATGTTCTCGACAACGCCAAGCACCGGCAGATCCACTTGCCGGCAGAAGACGACGCAACGCCGGACGTCCTGTATGGCGACCTCCTGCGGCGTTGTAACCACGATGGCGCCGTCGGCTTTTTCCAGAAGCTGCGCGACGGCCAGAGGCTCGTCCCCGGTGCCGGGAGGCGAGTCTACAACCAGGTAATCAAGGCTTCCCCACTCGACATCCTTCAAAAACTGCTTGATTACACCGTACTTTCTCGGGCCGCGCCAGATAACGGCGTCATCCCTCCCGCGCAACAAAAAACCGATCGACATTACGTGGATCATCCCGTTTATGCAATCGACCTTTACGGGATACAGCGCATGTTGGCCACCGGTAACGGGTGTGCCGTCAATATGCAGAAGCTTGGGAATGCTCGGCCCATGAATATCAATATCAAGCAGGCCTACGCGTTTTCCCGCCATCGCCAATGCCATAGACAGATTCACGGCTACCGTGCTCTTGCCGACGCCGCCTTTACCGGACAGCACCAGAATCTTATGCCGGATTTGCGACATACGCGATTGAAGGGCCTGGCGGTCGAGAAAATCCTGCTCGCTTTCCCCGGGGCGTTTTTCCTGAACCGACAATGAGGAATCATTACCGCTTGAACGTGTCATTATATTCTTCTCCCTTTCATTTCATACCGACGATATTCTTCGTAAATTTATCCGTCGAGCCCCGCGTTCCATGTAGAGTTTGTCCGTGGAGGAAACCCGATCGATGAAAAGCACGCCGTTCAGATGATCCACCTCATGGTGCACCACCACCGCGTCGAATCCGTCGAGCGTCCGCTCGAATGTCTTCCCTTTTTCGTCGACTCCCTGCAGTTTCATGAAGTGCGGCCGCACGGTTTCGGCATAGAGGCCCGGAAAACTCAGGCAGCCGTCAAAATCCGGAAGTTCACTGCCTGCTTCGAGGATTACGGGATTGATGATGCCGACTGGAGGGTCCGGCTTTTTCCCGCTCCCCGCGCCGAAACAGACCACAATCACACGCTTGTGCACGCCGATCTGCGGTGCTGCCAGCCCGATGCCGCGGGCGTGATGCAGCAGCGTGTCCTTTAAATCCATGATAAGCTGCCAGGCTTCGCCGGACCCGTCCGGTAACGGCTCGCTTTTTTTGCGCAAAGCCGCCTCGCTATTTTCGTAGAGCAGGATTGGACGTATTGCCATTTCTTATAAGCTTATTCAGCCATGGCGATGAGAATAGTAGACATCCCATCGCGACCTTCCGACCTGGTTGCAGTTCTCGTAAATCCTGTTCCGACACAACGACCCGAGCAAAAGGATATTGGTCTCGCTTAACCGCCCTGGAATCCTATGAAGCGGCTTGACTCGCAGTCGTTTCGGAAAGAGTGACAGCCTCGTTCGGACATTCGTTTACGCACGAGCCGCACCCCGTGCATTTGCTTGAGTCGATCGCCATGATGGGGTTCATGTCGATGGCTTGTTCCGGACATACAGCGATGCACAGCCCGCAGTTCATACACCGTTGCAGATCGATAACCGCCGTCATTTTCCGAAACCTTCCGTATTCATCTGAAGGGATGTCGGATTTTCCCGTCGGCTTCGATTGGCCGGCGCCGGTCGCTTTGATTTCGGCGATCCTTTGATTGACGGCTCTGAGCTGATCCATCATTTGCTGCACTTGAGACCTCAGCACTTGTGCTTGCCGGCCGGCGTCGTGCGGTTCCGATACCGGTGGCGAACAGCCGGCCGGCGGTCCAGCCCCCCGGCCCCTTCCGATACCTTGTACCCGCCCCGTGCCTTGACCTCTTCCCCCGCTACGGCCTCGTCCCATGCCTCTGCCTGTGCCTCGGCCCTTGTTGCCGTATCCATCGCCCATCATGGTTTTTCATTCCTTTCTCAACACTACGAGCCGGGACAAGCAGTTTCCCCCATGCAGCTTTTCGGAACAGCCATAGGGTATTGCCTATCGTTCCGTTCCCGGAAACCCAAAGCAGTGTTCGGTTTACTTGGTTTTCGAGTCTTTTGTGGACGACTCGACCTCGCTGATGCGATTCCGCAAGTCCTCCAGTGACTGCTCAAAATACTCGGCTTGATTTTTCAATACCTCCAGCTCCTGCTCCCTGGTCATCGGAGAGCCAAATGTGGACGGGAAAGGCGGCGCATAACCCGGCCATCCAGCAAAGGTGCGCTGCCAGCCGGGTGCTCCGGCGGCATAGTACCAATGGCGATGGCGCCTTCCCCCGCCACCGAATCCACGTCCCCGGCCCGGCCCCCAGGCGGGGTTCATGAATCCCGGGACGGAGTAATCCGCACAGAATCCCGCCCCGCGTCCGGTCATCGGGCCGAATCCCGCCGGACCTGTTCTATCTCCTCCTGGCATGATCCAACTCCTTTCTTTTTTTCTTAAAATCCATTCCGCCATTTCATCCCGTGACGATGGCGGCGCCTGTACCGGCGGCTGGGACAACCCGGCATCAGAAATGCCCGCTCGGTCAAGTCCCCTGTAAAAAAAGCGGCGACCACATCTTCCAGGGGACCGCAGGTATTGGAGATCACCCTGATACCTGCGGAGTGGAGCATGGCTTCAAGCGGCCATGAAACCGCGCCGCAGATAAGGATTCTTCCACCCAGCTCGACAATGCGTTTGGCCTTCGTGACCGGATCCGCGTCGGAGATTTGCATCTTCCGGCGAATCAATGCGCCGTCCGAGCGCGAGGTCACCAGCAGAAAACCCCTTGCAGAGTCCAGTACCGGTGAGATCCTGTCCCTGTCGATCGCCAGCACGACCTTCATAAAAGAATTCTATGCATATAGCGTGCCAACAACGAATAAGATTATATTTGCTTGTATTCACAGTATGTTATCGATTTGCGGTATAATTCTCTTGGCTTATAATCGTGCAAATAGCAAAAATTATTTGCAATCAGCACGATTATGGGCAACTGAATCGAAGAGGAGGCGGTTTCCTTTGAGCCCATACAACCCTGCATTTGAAAAGCGTGCGAAGCGCATAGCGCTCCGGGTGTCGCGCTATCGGGATCCGGTTTTGGATTCCATCAATGAGGGTGTCTTCACAATAGATCTCAAATGGAGGATCACTTCGTTCAACCGGGCCGCCGAAATGATCACGGGCATGCGCCGGGAGGATGCCGTCGGCCACCGGTGCAGCGAGGTATTTCGTGCGAATATCTGTCAGGATGCCTGCGTGATGAAGGGAGTTCTGGCCACCGGTGAACCGGCCGTCAACGCGTCCGTATTCGTGATCGATGCTTTTGGAGCGCGCATACCCATCAAGGTGTCCGCCGCCGTCCTCCGCGACATCGACGGCCGGGTTATCGGCGGCGTGGAGACATTTCAGGACTGCCGGCAGGTCGAGGAGCTCCGCAAGAAGCTCGAGGACAAGCACACCTTTGCCGATATAGTAGGAAAAAGCGCAGCCATCACCCATCTGTTTGATATTCTTCCGCAAGTCGCCGACAGCAATACGACCGTGCTGATTCATGGAGCCAGCGGGACCGGCAAAGAGCTGGTTGCCCGTGCGATTCACGCTCTTTCGCCGCGGCGCAAGAGGCGCTTCGTGGCCGTGAACTGCGGGGCGCTTCCGGATACGCTGCTCGAGTCGGAGCTGTTCGGCTATAAGGCCGGCGCCTTCACAGACGCCAAAAGAAACAAGCCCGGCCGCTTTGCCCTTGCAGCCGGCGGGACGCTTTTTCTGGATGAGATCGGCGACATTTCGCCCGCAATGCAGGTGCGGTTGCTTCGTGTTCTTCAGGAGAAGACCTACGAGCCGCTGGGCTCCGTGGAGCCCGTTCGGGCGGACGTGCGCATCATCGCCGCAACCAATAAAGACCTGGGTGGACTTGTCAGCCAGAAAAAATTCCGGGAGGATCTCTACTATCGTATCCATGTCGTTCAGATTGACGTCCCCCCCCTGAAGGAGAGGCGGGAAGATATACCTCTTCTGGTTGATCATTTCATCGCCAACCACAATCTGATGCAGGACCGGGAAATTACGGGACTCTCCAAAGAAGCGTTGTCGCTGCTCTTACGCCATGATTTTCCCGGCAATGTTCGAGAGCTGCAGAATATCCTGGAGCACGCATTCGTGCTGTGTCGTACCGGGACGATTGAACTCCATCATTTCCCACCGGACCTGACGCATATCGCGGCTCGCGAGTTCATGGATCCCCGGCAAAGAATGAACCTGAAAAGCGTCGAGAAATCTCTGATTCAGGAAGCGCTCGCCAATCATCGGGGCAACAGGGCGTTCGCGGCGCGGGATCTCGGCATCAATTTGAGTACGCTGTACCGGAAGATACAGCGGTTGGACATTGATATCCCCGAGAGGGACGGACGGGGAAAGCGGTCCTGAGGAAATCATGCGCCGGAATAGATCTGAAAGTCCATGACTGCCGGTAATATTTCGAAAAAGGATTAAAAAGAAAGAATCTTGCCGCAATCCGGGCATACCCAGGTAATGTGGTTGCAGGTCATTCCCCAAAGATTTTCGTCCATGCAGGCCTGGCAGATCTGGAACCCGCAGGAACAGCTCCAGCAAAAACGATAATTCTTTCTGCAGCACACGCAATTCTGCTTCAAGCCTTTTCCGGCTTTCTTGTTCTTTAACCTGCCTGTGCTCATCTACGGAAGTTTTTCCTTTGCTGGTGGTCACTCATTGAGAGTCCAAGATCCAAGGTCGAACGTTCAACGATCTTTTTGTTTTTAACGTGCAACGTTTAACGTGCAACATGCAACGTACGAAGATGTAGCAGTGTTAATAAGCTTTTCTGATTTCGACTCCCGTGTAGTAGGTCTTCAGAATTTCTTCATAGCTTTTTCCCGCTTTCGCCATCCCGTAGGCGCCCGTCTGGCATAGTCCGATCCCGTGACCGAATCCTCTTCCGTGAAACGTGAATTCGGCGATGCTGCCGTCCGGGTTGTACTTGCGCGTCAGGGTGAACAGGGTGTCCCGGAGTCCCAGGGCACCCCGGACCTTGTATCCGTTTAAAACAACGGAGCTCCGGCTTCCGGTGACCCGGATCTCGACCGCGCGTCCTGATTTGCCCAGGCGGGCCGGTTCCATGTCCCGGAATTCTCCGATATTTCCCGACATGCCGCGCAGTTTTTGTGCAATATCCGCAAGAGGAAGTGTAACCTCCCATGTCGCTACGGGAGAGTAACGGTCGCTGGCGGCCCCCGTCGGATTCAGCTCGACTTCGAGAAAATCGATCTTTCCATCCGGATCGAGATGAAAGTGCGTTTTTTCGTTGCCGATAAGACTGATTCTTTTTACCGGGATCATTCTCCCGGACTCAACCCGGAATACAGGCAGTGTAGCCGAAAGGGAAAATTTGCGGGTTCCTCCTCTCCATTTAATCTGAAGATCGGATACGGGGACGCTCGCGCTGCCGGGAAAATCCGTCCCGGCGAATACGCCATTTTGCAGAAAGTCGTGCCGGATCGATTCGGCCAGGCGAAACAGCAGAGATATGGCCTCAATGCGCCGGACGGGTTCCTGAGGCCTTACGGTATTATCGGGGAAGGGAAGCCACAGGCCGTTTTGCATCAGGTAGGCGAGCGCGGAACGCGCCGATACCGGCACGGCATCCCCGTCTTCAAGGTTGCCGATGTAGTAGGCGGCATCGCGGGCTGTAATCCTGCGCTGTATCGTGTCGGTTCCGAAGATTGATTCTGAGGCGCATTTCAAAAAACCGGCTCGCGTGCCGGCGGATGAGACCGTTGACAGCTTCCTGTCTTTATTGATTATTTTCAGAGTGTTTTTTATCAACTGAATGGCTTCATCCTCTGTGGTGACTCCTGAAAGAAATTCCGGAGTCAATTCCGTATCCGGTCGGATGATTCCAAGGGTTCGGGCCAGTTCCAGGTCCCGGTTGGCTATGATTCCATCGTCTGTCAGAACCGGTCCCTGAAGTCCGGGCCTTCCTGTGATTGTCGCCGCTATGTCATCAGGGGCGCCTTCAATGGCGCAGAATACGCTTTTCAGATAGGGAACGGGCGCAGTGCCGTATACATTCGAAGAGTCTTCCGTTCGTCCGCCGCAAGTGGACATGTACATGGCGTCGATCAGTTCGTCCCCGTAGTAGACCGCAAACCCCGCGGTATGACGTATGGCTTCATTGGAGGCTTTCCGTTCCGCAGCCATGCCCTGGTACACCTGGGTTCTGTCGTCGTTGGTCAGGTCGAATCCATTGGAGCTGTACTGGCCCATGTGTTTCAGGGCATAGGTTCTGGCCACAATAGCCTGTGCGGCCAGGGCGTCGAATTCCGGATATGTTACGGGGCTTAATTCCGCCGGGACGACGCCGGGCAGGTATTCCTCGAGCCTGAGCTGGTTGACGACGGTGATTCTATTGCTCCCGTTAAGCCGGACATCCAGAAAACCCCTGTAGGCTTTCCCGTTTACGGTTATGAAAACATTGTCCGAGGACGGTAAAAAAAGGAAACCGGTGCGGTTCAGATAGAAAAGGTTGTTATCACCCCGTAGAGCCAGGATCGGTTGGCCGGGCCGGGTCGTCGACATGGTGTCTTCAACGATGAAAGCGTCGGGGTACCCGGAGCGTTTCAGCGTGGAGAGCATTTTCTGTGTGTCCGCCCTTTTCGAAAATTCTCCCGCGCGTATCCGATTCGACGTAGCGTCTTCGTTCTCCCGTATTATGACGGGTATGCTGTATTTTTCGGACAATTCCACGCGCAATTTCTCTGCCGCCGAACGGGTTCTGAGGGATGAAACCTGAATTCTGTAGCAGGAAGCTTCCCCTGTTGCTTCTTCTTCCCGTTCCACCCGTACGCGTATTTTCCCCCGAACCAATTTCCTTTCGGTTTCCGGGAGGTTCTCCCTGAGGTAATAATCGCCGTTGGCGGCGATGAGGACTTCCTGTGCGTCCGTCGTCAGCCCGATTCGAATGGTCGGGCCCAGTGGGGTTCCTTTCGCCGCGGCCAGTCTTTTTGCGGGAGATTCCTGTGTTTCCGCGACAACGGCCGGCGGCGGGATAATTTTTCCCTGGGTCTCTGCGGAACCGGACGGTACCGGCGATTTTGAGGCGTTTCCCTCTTGCGATGGAACGGCCGGACGGGGCGGTTCTACGCGGGCTTTCTTTTTGCCGCAGGCGTTTCCGAAAACGAGAAAGGCGGCCAGGAGGATTATCCGGAGCAGTCGAATTCCCAACCGCTTCTTCAACCGGGAATTCGGAATTATCGGTTTTTCTTCCTTGTGCAAAAACAGAACAGCCGGGTTTCTGGAGTCTTCCGGTAAAGGTGTCATTGAAACTCTGGAATGAATGTGTACTTCACGCCTATGTGATCTCCGGGGAAACCCGACGGCAGCGACGGAAAGGGATCGGAGTTGATAATAGCGTTCAGCGCGGTGATGTCCAGTGAATTGTTGCCCGATGAATCGACAATTTCGATGTTGAAATACTGGCCGTCCCGGTCGATGAAAAATACAATGGTTGTAAATTCATTCGAGCGGCGGAGATTTGACGGGATGTACCAGTTGCTCCTGACCTTCTCCTTAATGAGGCTTGCATAGTCTCCCAGGGGAAATTTGTGGGTGTCGAAAAGACCGCTCCCCGGACTGGAAATCGCCTGCTGCGCGTTCTCAAAAACGGTTATGTCGTCCGGAGCCCTTTGATTATCGGGTTGGGGTATCGTATCGGGAATCCGGGAGGGGGCTGTGTTTGCGGCGAGTTTCTCCTCCGTTGCGGATTCGGACGCCGGTCCGGGTGCGTCGACGGGCTCCTGAGTGATGCCTGAGGATGCCGGCGGGGAGGCATCGGGCATTTCCCCGGATTCCGGAACGACATTGTCCTGGATGCCGGTGAGGTCGGTTGCCTCTTCGTTGCCGCTGAGCGGATCTTTGGATTTCGGCCCTGCCAGGGAATATTGCCGGATTTCTTCGGCCGGCGCGTTCTGCTGTTCGTCCCCCCATCGAACCTGAACGGGAGGCTTAACCTCAGGGTTATCCCGTTTGTCCCAATCGTACATATATTTCTTCAGGGTTTCAGCCGGCGGAGCCTGCATGGGCCTTAATACGGCGACGGTGCGGAAGTTGCCGTCTTCGGTATCAAAGGTGAATTCCGTTGCCTCTGGAGAAACCACCAGACCGCGGAATCGAAAATACATGCCGCCGTGCAGCAGCCAGGGATTTTCAACAAGCACTATCAGGATTAACAGGTGGATGAAACAGCTTGCAACTGCGGAAGCATACAGGCGCTTCGTAGGTCGATGTCTCTGATTTTGTGCTATTGAATAATCGAACATCCATCCGCTCCGGATTGACAACAGATAAAGTATAGAAAACGGGGCTAAGTCCTGTCAATTTCGAGGGCTTGGGCCTTTTCCGCCTGTTCCAGAATCTGAAGCGCAAGGACCAGGGCGCTTCGCCCTTCCTCACCGCTGCAGCAGACAGGCTCCATCCCCCGGGCGGCTCTCAGGAAGGCGTTCAGTTCTTCGTGAAGCGGCTCCTTCTTTTCGGGCTCAAGCCTGCGGTTTACGATTTCCGGAATTCCTCCGCCGGCATTGGGCACCAGGCTGAAAACCGCGATATCCTGCCGGGTGTAGTCCAGGGAGATGTACTGGTGCTTCTGGAATAATCGCAGTTTGCGCACTTTTTCCGCGGATACGCGGCTGGCCGTTACGTTGGCGACGCAGCCGTCCTCGAAATGAATCCGGGCATTTGCGATATCGATTCGATTCGTTAGAATTGCAATGCCGACGGCCTGGACCTGGGTTACCGGAGAAGGCACCAGGGAGCAAATGATGTCGAGATCATGGATCATCAGGTCCAGGATGACGTCGATGTCGAGGCTGCGCGGTGAAAACGAGCCCATGCGATGCGACTCGAAAAAACGGGGCCGATTTACGACCTCGCGGAGCTGTATTACGGCGGGGTTAAAACGCTCCAGATGCCCGACCTGTAAGATGCAGTGATTGGCCTTGGCGGTCCGGATCAATCGGTCCGCTTCTTCCAGGGAAGGAGCAATCGGCTTTTCGACCAGTACGTGGATTCCCCGTTTTAGAAACTGTTCGCCGATTTCCGCGTGAAGCGTGGTCGGGGTGGCGATACTTACGGCGTCCACTTTCCCGAAGAGATCGGTGTATGTCGTGTAGGCCTCGGCTTCATAGGCTTCCGCAACTTCCCGGGCGCGGCCGGAATGGATGTCCGCAACACCGGACAAAACGGCGTCGGGCAGGGAAGCGTATACCCTGGCATGGTGTCTTCCAAGGGCGCCGGTCCCGACGACGCCGACTCTTATTTTATCCATCGGACGCTCCTGAAATATTTACGATAAAAGATGAAATGCTATCCATTATTTAAACCGTTTGTCCATTGCGTCTCTTTGGGGGATTATAAATCGATCTTTATGAGGCGTTACCTGATGATTGTTTTTAATCTTCAATCTTCAATCTTCAATCAAAGCCGACTGCCTGGGGTGAGCGAAGTCGAACCCCGGACTGCCTTTTTCACTCTATCGGCGGGAGTGCAACGACGGCAATATTATGACGGTCGGCATATTCGAGCATTTCTTCCCTGTCGAATACGATCGTTCGGGCGGCGTCTATCACCAGGGCTGTTGCTCCCGATGCGATCATCGTCTCAATTGTAGGCAGTCCGACAACGGGAATGTCGAATCGCATATCCTGCCTGGGCTTGCTGACCTTGATTACGGTCAGGTTGTCCCTGTTGGCGAGCTCTCCCGCCCGGCGGATTACGAAATCGGTTCCTTCCATGGCTTCCACGGCTACAACCGCCTGATCCCGAACCACTATCGTCTGCCCGATATCCATTAGGGCTATTTTGTGTGCAATGGGGCGGCCGTATGCTGCATTCTCCTTTTCGGTTGTATTCAGTCCCCTTCGAGTCAATGTCCCCTCTGAAGCCAGGTGGGGTTTCAGGAGTACCGTGGAATCCTCCAGCGTAATACCTTCTTCTTCCAGCACTTTGGATACGCCCCCAATGAGGGCGTCCGTATTGCGGCTTTTCAATCCCGCCAGCATGCGTATCATCGTAAGGTCCGGCAGAGAGGAACCAAAAATCTGCGCATGCCTGACCTGACCGGCCATGATGGCTTTTCTTACGCCTTCTTTGCGGAAAAGCCTGACAAGCTTTCCCAGTTCTCCAAGGCCCAGCCAGTGAACGGGATATCCGAAAGAGTCGATCCCGGGGAACGTTTCCTCTTTTATGGCCGCGACTACAACCCGGAACCCCTGCTTTTGAGCCGATTGCAGAACTTTAAACGGGAACTGGCCGTTTCCTGCAATTAAGCCGATTTTTTCCTTGGCATCAGCCATTGAGGCACTCGTAATTCGAAAATAAGCCCGCTGCTTTTTGCGTACGGTTCAGCGGATAAAACCGCGCACCGATTGTTCCATGAAATCAAAAAGGATCCCGACTTCGGGCGCTGTCCATACCATTTCTTTCGCTCTGGCCAGGGCATCGGTGGTGTTCAGTCCGGAGCGGAAGCAGACCCGGTAGGCCTGTTTCAGTTCTTTTATTGTCCGCTCGGGAAAATTTTTGCGCTGCAATCCCAGAGTGTTGATTCCATATATTTTTGCCTGGTTCCTTTCCCCGACCGTTTTGATGAAGGGCAGGGCGTCGCGAGTGACGACTGAAAAGCCTCCGATGAATGCGTGCGGTCCGACCCTGCAGAACTGATGTATGGCCGAAAATGCTCCGACTGTCGCATGATCTCCTACGGTCACATGCCCCGCCAGAGTCGCGGCGTTTGCCATGATAATGTGACTTCCCAGAATGGAGTCGTGGGCGACATGGCTGTAGGCCATAAAATAGTTGCTGTCGCCGATTGTCGTGGTGCCGCCGCCTTCTTTCGTTCCCCTGTTGAGACTGACGAATTCACGGAAAATATTGTCGTTGCCGATTTCAAGATAGGTTTTTTCACCTTTGTACTTTAAGTCCTGGGAGTCGGTTCCGACCGAACAGTGGCTGTAAAACCGGCAGCGCGCTCCGATCGAAGTCCATCCATGAACATTGATGTGCGAGTCTAAAACGGTTCCGCTCCCGATTTTAGTGTTCGGCCCGATAATGCAGTAGGGCCCGATCGTGGCTTCGGGGGAGATTTCGCACGATTCGTCGACAATGGCGGTGGTGTGGATAGGCATTTAAATATAATACCGTTGCAGGTTGAACGTTACACGTTGCAAGTTAAAAGAAAAAGATCGTTGCACGTTAAAACAAAAAGCCGGGAAGCTGTGCGGGGAAGACTTCCGCCGTTGCATCATGTGCGACCGACGACAGAGCACGAAAGCTCCGCTTCCACCGCCAGATGCCCGTTCACTGTCGCTCGCCCTTTCATTTTAAAATAGCGGCCCCGTTTTTTCAGAACGGAGACTTCGATTGTGAGTTGATCGCCGGGTATGACGGGATGACGGAATCGGCATTTATCGATTCCTGAGAAATAGACTAATTTGGAATCCCGGTCCCGGTCGCCGCTCAGCAGCAGAACAACGCCGACCTGTGCGAGCGCTTCGACCTGCAATACTCCCGGCATGACCGGGTGTCCCGGAAAATGTCCCTGGAAAAAGGGCTCGTTGACGGTTACATTCTTGAGCCCTACCATGCGGCTGGATCCGTCCGTTTCTATAATTTTGTCTACCAGCAGGAATGGATAGCGTTGCGGCAATATTTGAAGGATTTCATTTATATTTTTGACGGAATCACTCTTTTCCATGTCGCCTCGGGCCGCGCCCCCTTAACTCAGCGGCGAAAATTACCGGCCTGCAACGGCGCCCGGATTTTTTAACACGCTGTACGCCGCGCGAGGGACCAGGCTGACGGGGATTCTGTGCCACACCGCAGCCTGATCACATAACAGCCCCAAAAAGCACTTTTATTAAAATATTGGTTTAACACGTTGTTACGGATTCAACGGTTCCTTGGCTTTGGCCGCAGCGACCGGATGGTCCGCGTTATACGCCTTGACCATCTCATCGGTAATATCCAGAGTGGGATCGATCCAGATGTCACGATTCGGATTAAAAACGAATACGGCCGCATATCCTCTTTCCCGTGCCACCTTCTCAACCACACCCTGGAGCTTTTTTAAAATATAGTTTGTTACGCGGTCCCGCTTGTTGTTGATTTCCCCCTGCGTGTCCTGCTGGAATCGCTGTAATTGCGTTTCTTTAGTGCTTATATCATATTCCAGATCCGCGCGGGCTTCGTCCGTGAGTTTCGGTCCCTGGACGCTGAGTTGATTTTTAAGTTGTTCGTATTCTTTTCGCATGGCATCCAGATCGGCGCTCTTTCCTTCGACGTATTTCTGGATTTCGGCGAACTCATTTTTCCCTTCGTCACAGCTTAAAATAGCCGTTTCCATATTTATCCAGACTATTTTCCCTGTCTGGGCCGCTGCGTTTTGAGCCGCGATCGGGGATATGCAGATTAGGGACATACCTAGAGCCGCGAAAAGAACGCGTGATAGTAATCGAATCATTGATTCTGTTCTCCTTTGCAATCAGCCCGGGTAATCCGGCTGAAATTTATCGGGTTGCCCTCCGGCATTTTAAATTATCGCTTGAAGCATGGCAATGTACTACAGTTCCCCCTAGAGGCAAAGAGGAATCAGCCGATATTTTTCCGGCAAGTTGCCCCTCTGCGGCAGCCGATCCTCTCCAGCGGAGCCGCTAAGCTCTAAAAACTGCGTCCCACAGTGAATTTAATGTCACTGGAAGGTTCGCGAATACGACCGGGAACATTGCCTACGTTGATCGTCTGGTCCAGTCTTTGCGGGTTGTAGGCGAAAATCAGCCTGAAAGGCGCATTGACAACCGGGAGTACGAACTGGACCTCGACACCGGTAGAACTGCGAAAGGCGTTGTTGATCGAATCGATTATTTCGAGCTTGCTGGCTCCGTAGTTCCCCAGGGATCCCTTCCTCGTAACGCGGGCCAATCCTACGTCATAAAATGCAGCGAGTGAAAGCGGCCCTGCTATCGGCACACGGTAT
Organism: uncultured Acidobacteriota bacterium; assembly: GCA_964586015.1. Taxonomy (GTDB): domain Bacteria; phylum Acidobacteriota; class UBA6911; order UBA6911; family UBA6911; genus UBA6911. The sequence continues at coordinate 15,146 of CAZPHK010000052.1, forward strand.
TCGAAGTTGAATATCCCCATTGTGTCTCCCCCGACGGGAACGAATTGAAGATACGATTTGGGCAGTCCGGTCTCTGTGTCAATAACCGGATTGCCGTACTCGTCGTACAAAGGCGTCGAGAGGATAGCCATCGGAGTTATGGAGCGGATATCGAAGCCTCTTATCGTATTTTCTCCACCGATGTAGAAACGTTCGTAAAAAGGAATGCTGGAAGAACCGAAGGATTGTAAGTACTCTCCCATCACGTGGAATCCGAATACGTTGCGGCCGCCGCTCAACCATCTGTCCGGGAAAAAATGGCGGTATTCGACCATGGGCTGGATCATGTTGTAATCGCCGCCGAGAATCCCCCCGGATACTCCGAAGGACAGATACAGGCTGGTCCCCCGCGTCGGATTGAAGTAGGCGTTCGTGGAATTATAATTCAGCAGCGGTGTGATCTGGCTTCGGATGATTCCCTCAAGAGCATCCCTCGGATTACTGGTAATTCCGGTAAATTGTCCCAATGCGTAGGTTTCGAAGCCTTCGGCGATGCCTGTGATGCCGATCCGCTGGAAAGAATACCTTATGCCGGCACTCCAGAGAGATCTTCCAAGCCGCCGGTTGAAAGTCAGCGTGGTTCCCGTTGTGCTTTGCGTAAAAAGTTCCAGGGGATCTCCGGACGACAAATCCGTCAATCCGAACGCGCTGTAAGTATCGTAGCGGTAGCGGCGGTTATAAACGGAAACTCCCATGCTCCAGCGGGAGTCAAGCAGATAGGGTTCGGTAAAGGAGACAATATAGGAAGTTGTCCGTGTGCCTCCGGTGAAGGAAAATTCCAGGCTTTCACCCCGGCCCATAAAATTATTGGTGGAATAATTTATTCCGATAAAACTGCCCGAAATGCCGCTGACCCCTCCTGTAAAGCCTATGGATTGATGGCTCTGTTCCTTTAAGTCGATGTTGATGTCTACCGTGCCTTCCCTTTCGTCGGGAAATACCTCGTAGTCGTCTTCTTCGATCGGTTCGAAAAATCCAAGCTGGTTCAGTTTTAATACCGACCTTTCCAGCGCCGTGCTGCTGAAGAAGTGCCCTTCTTCCAGCATCAGCTCCCGTCGGATGACCTTGTCCCGGGTTTTTGTATTTCCGGTAAATTCAATCCGGTTGACGCGGAACCGTTTTCCGGTATCGAAGTCGAATTTCAGGTTGTAGGCAAGGTTTTCCGGGTCAAAGCTCTGCTCGGGTATGTAGGACCAGTTGATAAATCCCAGATCGGCATAAAGCTTCTTTATGCTTTCAAGAATATCCTGGATCCTCGTGAAATTGACTATGTCTCCTTTCCGCAATCCAAAGTAGGCGCGAAGGTATTCGCATTTTAACGGCTCACAGTTTTTTAATTCCAGATCCCCGATATGGTACTGTTTGCCGGCATCCACCGGTATTTCAATATAAAACTGCTGTTTGGTTTTTCGGATGAGAGGTATAAATCCCCTGGGACCCTCCAGGATACGGACCACGGGTTTGCCTACCTGAACCTGCATGTAGCCGTGCGCCTTGTAAAACTTTTCCAGATTCAGCGCAATATCCATATCCAGTTTTTCGGGGTGGTACTTGTCCGTGTTCTTGAACATGGTTTTGATCCCATGTTCCTTGTTGAGCTCCAGGGCTTTCTTCAACTCGCCGTCGCTGAATACCTTGTTCCCCACAAACCGGATCTGGCCGATCTGGACTGTCGGCCCTTCCTCCATGACGAAGCGGACTTTAACACTGGAGGGAGGGATGTCCTCGATTTCGCTGCGGACGGTTCCCAGCGGCTTGCCGTGCTGTATCAAAAGTCTCTTAAGAATTTGTTCGGCGCTTTTAATCTTTGACGGGGCGTACCGGCTTTCAACGGACAGCCCGACTTTCATTTCCTTGAATTCGTCCAGGATATCCGATTCGGTGAACGAGCTGTTGCCGACAAATTCAATGTCGCGAATAAGGGGTTTTTCCTTCAGGATAAAAGTGATGATTTTGCCGACATCACCGTCTCTTTCCTGGATCTGAATGTCGTCGAAAAAGCCGGATTTCCAGAGCGCCCGGAGGTCGAATTCCAGGCTGGCTTCGCTATAGGTATCTCCCGGGAAGGTTTGGATATAAAAGCGTATTCTCTCTTCCGGGATGCGCCGGTTTCCCCGTATGTCGATTCGTTCGATTTTTGTCGATTGTGACTGTTGCGGGAAGGACACCGGAACCGCCAACAGGAATCCAAGAATCCAGATTCCGATTCTTACTGATTTCGCCATTCAACCTCCAACCGGTCGTTAAAAAAATGATCCTCTATATTAGATAAAACAGGGCGCGAAATCCAGCACGAGTCGGAACTTAACGAACAATATGCACCAACGGATCTCTTTCAACCTTCAAGAAAGCATCCCGATACTTCTTCCCCGAACGGTTTTCTGCTGCTGCGATTTCCGGGCTGTCCGCGTCCCGGTCAGCATAATCCCACGCGAGAAATGAGGATTCCCCTTGATAAAGACTCCAACAGAAACATTTGGTTCACTTTTTTTTGTATGGGACCGGTTCGGGCAAGGTTAAACGGCGAGTTTCACGCCGGAATCCTCCGGTTGCCCGGCGTGCCTGTAGTGTAAAGCGTCGTTTCTGAGAAAGATTTCCAGTGTGGAATCCTTCTTAATGCGGTTCTGGATAATGCTTTCGGAGAGCGGATCTTCGATATATTTCTGGATGGCTCTGCGAAGCGGGCGTGCCCCGTAGGAACGATCCCGGCATGTCTTGGAGACAAGCCATTTTCTGGCATCCGGCTCCAGGATGACCGAAATCTTCTTTTCCCTCATCACTTCATTGGCTATGCCGATGAGCAGATCCACGATCTTTTCAAGATCTTCTTCCGTAAGAGAGTCAAAGAGAATGATCTCGTCCAGCCGGTTCAGGAATTCAGGATTGAAAGTGCGTTTGACTTCGCTGTGAATCAATTCCTCTGTTTTTCGGGCATCGGAGCCTTCGGTTGTGTGAAATCCCATGTGACTGCGCTTTTCCAGATGGCGGGCCCCGATGTTGGACGTCATGATGATGATGGTGTTTTTAAAATCTATCCTGTTGCCGAGGGAATCCGTAAGCTGTCCGTCCTCGAAAACCTGCAGGAGAATGTTGTACACATCCGGGTGGGCTTTCTCGATTTCGTCCAGCAGGAGAACGGAATAGGGGTTGCGTTTTATCTGCTCCGTCAGCTGGCCGCCCTCTTCGTGGCCGACGTACCCCGGCGGGGAACCGATAAGTTTGGAAACGGAGTGCTTTTCCATATATTCGGACATGTCCAGGCGGATCATCGCGTTGTCGCTGCCGAAAAGGAAAGCGGCGAGCGACCGGGCCATTTCCGTTTTGCCTACGCCTGTCGGACCCAGGAAAAGGAAGGAGCCCACGGGCCGTTTCGGGGATTTCAGACCCGCACGGGATCTCCGGATCGCCTTGCTTAACGCGCGGATGGCTTTGTCCTGGCTTACGATTCTTTTATGCAGCTCGTCCTCCATCCGAAGAAGCTTGTCCATTTCCTCTTCCTGCAGAGACGAAATGGGGATCCCGGTCCATTTTGCAATAACCTCTTCGATATCTTCGCGCGTTACCTGCAGCGGCGGAGCGCCTTTCAGCTCCCAGCTTTCCCTCATAACCTGGAGATTTTCCTGCTGTTCATCCCCTTCAAGCCGGTACCGGGCCGCTTTTTCAAACTCGCGGGCGGAAATGGCGTTCTCGATGCGGCTGTCGATAACGCGTATCCGGCGCTTTATATTGACAATTTCTTCAGGGACGGAATTCTTCCTTAGCTTAATCCGGGCCCCGGCTTCGTCGATCAGATCGATAGCCTTGTCGGGCAGGAAACGGTCGGAAATGTAGCGGTTGGACAGATGGACCGCTGCCTCGATGGCCTCGCCGGTATATTGAACCTGATGAAAACTTTCGTACTTTTCCTTGATGCCGTTCAGTATCTCTATGCTTTCCTGCTCCGTAGGGCCCGGTACCTTGATCGATTGAAACCTGCGTTCCAGGGACCGGTCTTTTTCGATGGATTTGCGGTATTCATAGGGGGTTGTGGATCCGATACACTGGATGTCCCCGCGCGATAATGCAGGCTTGAGGATATTTGCGGCATCCAGCGAACCTTCCGCGCTTCCGGCCCCGACAAGCGTATGCAATTCGTCAATGAAAACGATCAGATTCCTGTTTTCAACGAGTTCCTTCATGATCGTTTTCAACCGCTCTTCAAATTGGCCCCGGTATTTTGTCCCGGCTACTATCAGGGAGATATCCAGAGCCAGGATCTTTTTGTCTATGAGCGGATTCGGGATGTTGCCCGAAACGATTCTCTGTGCCAGCCCTTCAACGATCGCGGTCTTGCCGACACCGGGCTCTCCAATGAGTACGGGGTTGTTTTTGGTCCTGCGGCAAAGAATCTGGACCATGCGTTCAATTTCTGTTTCCCTGCCTATCAGCGGATCCAGTTCATCGTTGCTCGCCGCTTCCGTCAGATCCCGGGAAAACTCCATGAGGCTTAACGGTTCCTTGGCCCGGTGCGGCATGTTTTTTTCCGGAGTGTTGCGGCTCAGTTCATCCCGTATCAATTCCTCGTGAATACCGTATTCTCTAAGAATCTCGGCTGCTATCGATTTGTCTTCCCGCAGCAGGCCCAGCAGTATGTGTTCCGTGCCGATATATCTATGGGAAAAATTGCTGGATTCTTCCGCCGCACTGTTCAGTACGCGCTTGCTTTCTTCGGAAAACGGCAGGTCTACCGAGGTGGATACCTTTTCGCGTACGATCGTACGCCCTTCGATCTCTTTGCGGATTTTCTGGATTGTAGCCTGGGCTTTCGGAAAATAGCGGGAGGCAAGATTTTTATCTTCACGTATTAACCCGAGGAGCAGATGCTCTGCTTCTATCGTGGGGCTGCCGAACTGGCTGGCCTCATACCGGGCGAAAAATATCACTCTCCGGGCTTTTTCTGTATATTTTTCAAACATACGCTTGCACTCACGCCCTCATAGTTCTCTTTCATTATACGGATAGACCGGAAAGGCTGTAAAGACACAAAAACAGTTGGCGGTATTCAGTAGGCAGTTGGCGGTAATTTCATGGGGGTTCGCCCCTACATTTTTAATGCTCCGTTTTCGAGGCGATAGATTTTGCCGCAGGTTTGCGCAAGCTTCTCGTTATGCGTAACGACAACGGAGGCAAGAGCGTGCCGGGTATGCAGGGTATGGAGGAGCTCTTCTATTCCCTGTGCGGTTTTAGGGTCCAGATTGCCGGTGGGTTCATCCGCCAGAAGCAGAGGCGGAGCGCCGGCGAGGGCCCGGGCGAGGGCTACGCGTTGCTGCTCTCCTCCGGACAATTCACCGGGACGATGATGGCTTCGTTGCCCCAATCCTACATCAGCCAGAAGCTTCTCGGCAGCGGCCGCGGCTTCCTGCCGGTCCGTGTTTCGAAGCAGCAGCGGCATCATGGCATTTTCGAGGGCCGTGAATTCAGGCAGAAGGTGGTGCGACTGAAACACGAATCCGATAGTCCGATTGCGGAATCGGGACATTTCCTGAGGGCCCAGTTTTGAAATCTCCTTTCCCAGGATTTTAATGGAGCCGCTATCCGGTTTGTCCATGCCTCCAAGCAGGTGCAGGAGAGTGCTTTTCCCGGAGCCGGAGGCCCCGGTTACGGCGATCATTTCTCCTTTCTTCACCGCCAGGCACAGGCCTGTGAGGATTTCCAGGCGTTGACTGCCGGAACGAAAGCCCTTGTACAGGCTATCGACTTCAATCAGGCTACTCATAGCGCAGAACCTCAACGGGATCGAGCGCAGCGGCGCTCCGGGACGGGTACAGTGTGGCCAGGTAACTGATAAATATTGCCGTAACGGACACCAGGGCAACATCCCACGCCTGCACGTGAAAGGGAACGTAAGGTATGTTGTATACCTCCGCTTCCAGCGAAATCAGCTTATAGCGGTTCAGGATCCAGCTGATCACTACGCCCAGGATGTCTCCGATTACCGTCCCTGCCAGGCCTATAATGATTCCCTGAAGCATGAATACTTTTTGAATTGTCCCGGAAGACGCTCCCATCGCGGCAAGAATGGAAATATCTCCCTGCTTGTCCATTACCATCATGATCAGGGAGGTGACAATATTCAAAGAGGCGACAAAAACAATCAACCCTATGGTCAGAAACAGAATTTTCTTTTCCAGCTTGAGAGCCTCGAAAAGCGGCCGGTTCATCTCAATCCAGGTTGTTACATAGTAATCATCGCCGGCTTTTGCGCGGATATTCCCGGCGATCTGCCTGACATCATCCAGGTCGTCGGTCTTGAATTGAAGGACCTTGGTGGAATCCGGAGGAAAACCGAATAAACGACGGGCGGTCTCCATATTGACGTATGCCCAGTTGGCGTCGATATCCCAGAGGCCCGTTTCAAAAATCGCTCCCACCTGCAGCGTTTTCCAGGAATCGATTCTCCCTGCAGGAGTCCTTTTCCCCATGGGGCGTACGACTTTAATCCTGTCTCCGCAGGCAATGCCGAGCGCCCGGGCCATTTCCTTTCCTACCATGATGAATTCATGGTAGGCGGGATCTCCGCCGGCAGGCATATTCCCGTCGTCCAGCGCATGAGGATCTCCATCAATGATGTGATCGAAGAAATCGGAAACGGCTTTTTCCTTGAAAGGGTCAACGCCTTTGATTGTGGCGTCCTGAAACCGTTTGTCGGCCTCGATAAATGCCAGGTCGTAAATTGCGGGAGCGCTCCCCTTTATCCGGGGCGTAGGGCCTATTTTTTTCAGCAGTTCGTCAAAATCCTGAAGCGGAGCGTTGTCGCTCCGCATCAGGGTAATCGCGGGCGTCGTCCCGAGAATTTTAGTCTGGATGTCTTCCTTCTGTCCTGTCTCCAGGGCCATCGCGATTATCAGGGACATTACGCCCGCGGCGATGCCCAGAACCGATATCGCCGTGATAACGGAGACCATCGTTTGTTTTCGCTTCGCCCGAAGATATCGAAGGGCTACGAAGATCTCAAATTTCATATTATTGTTCCGGTCGGAGCAGGGGGAACAGTATGACGTCCCGAATTGAAGGGGAGTCCGTCAGAACCATGGTCAGCCGGTCGATGCCGATGCCCTCCCCGGCGGTCGGCGGCATGCCGTAACTCAAGGCCCGGATGTAATCTTCGTCCATGGCGTGCGCTTCCTCATCTCCGCGGTCGCGGGCGGCGAGCTGGGCTTCGAACCGCGCCTTCTGTTCGGCCGGATCGTTCAACTCCGAGTAAGCGTTGGCGATTTCCATCCCCGCAATGTACAGCTCAAATCTTTCCACCGTTTCCGGATCGTCGAATTTTGTTTTCGACAGGGGAGATGTCTCAGCCGGGTAGTCATAAATAATTGTGGGCTGGATGAGCTTTTCTTCGGCGACTGTTTCAAACAGGGATGCGCAAAGTTTACCGGGGCCGTCCGACAGTTCGAAAGGCGCATGAACCGATTTTGCCAGGGAGCGAAGCGTTTCGATATTGTTGAGGTCTTCCTCTGCGGGTTTTGTCCGGGGATCGGGCCAGAACCTGAATATTGCCTCCTTCATGGACAGGCGCTGCCAGTTGTCGAAATCCAGAACATGATCCCGATACTTTACCTGCCTGCTTCCCGAGACCTTTTCGGCGATCCGGGTTATCATCTCCTGTGAAAGATCCATCAGGTCTTTGTAATCGCTGTAAGCCTGATAGAATTCCAGCATCGTGAATTCGGGATTATGGTGTGAGGAAATTCCCTCGTTCCGGAAAATCCGGCTGAGTTCGTACACCCTCGGTATACCTCCTACGATAAGACGCTTCAGGTACAGTTCCAGAGCAATTCGCAGATACAGATTTATATCCAACGCGTTGTGGTGCGTGGGAAACGGCCGGGCAAGCGCGCCTCCGGCGACGTTTTGCAGCACCGGTGTTTCCACTTCAAGATAGTCCCGCTCATCGAGGAAGTTGCGGATTTCCCGAATGATCCTGCTGCGCTTGACGAAAACCGCGCGAACGTCCGGGTTGACGATGAGATCGACGTATCTGCGACGGAACCGGGTTTCAATGTCGGTCAGACCGTGCCATTTTTCAGGCAGCGGCAGAAGATTCTTGGCCAGGTGATGTACGGAAGTTGCGGCGACGGTGAGTTCGTTCGCGCGTGTTCGAAAAATCGGCCCTTCGGTTCCGATAATGTCGCCGATATCGAAAAGGCGGAAGAGTTCGAAACCCTCCGGCCCGACCTTGTCCTTGCGTACGTAGATTTGGAGCCTGTGCTCCCCGTCCGAGATGTCGACAAATGCCGCCTTCCCCATGGGGCGCATCGACATGATTCGGCCGCATACCCGCACGATCTCCTCATTTTCCTCGAGTTCCGAAGCACTGCGACCGTCGAAAGCCGCCCGGATCTGTCCGAGAGTATGGGAGTAGTCGAATTTGCGGGGATAGGGATCATGGCCCAAACGCTTCAGTTCCGACAGCTTGAAACGGCGCTGTTCAAGGAGATTGGTCTGATTTTCCATCTTACTGTTGCCTCTCTGCGAACAATTCATTCTTGATGCTGTCCAGGATGCCGTTTACAAACAGGGCGGACTCCTGTGTGGAAAACTTTCTGGCTATTTCAAGCGCTTCGTTGATCACGACTGTTTCCGGAGTTCGGCTCCCCGACAGAAATTCAAAGACGGCGAGCCGTAGAATATTCCGGTCCACGGCCGCCATTCGATTGAGCCGCCAGTTTTTCGTATGCTTTTGAATTACGGCATCGATTTCTTCTAATCGCCCGACTGTCCCCTGGAACAGATCGTTGGCAAAGTCCGCCACCTTTTCAGGATGATCGTTCATCTGCCAGAATGATTGGAGAATTTCATCTCCCGAATTCCTGCCGACATCAAATTCATACAGCATCTGAAGCGCACATTCGCGTGCGACTCTTCTAAGTCCCATAGGAAGATCACCCGGAGTAATTCGCCGATAACCAAGGGATCCGCTATAACTGCTTGATCACTTCAATCATTTCGATTGCGGTCGTGGCGGCGTCAAAGCCCTTGTTGCCGGTTTTCAGGCCGGCCCGATCGACAGCCTGTTCCATCGTGTTGCAGGTGAGAATCCCGTTTATGACAGGGATGCCGGATTCGACGGCGATGGCGCCGAGTTCTTTGGTTACCGTTGAGGAAAGGTAATCGAAATGGGGCGTTTCGCCCCGTATGAGTACGCCCAGGCAGAGGACCGCATCGTAAACCTTGGACAAGGACAGTCTTTTAGCGATAGGAGGGATTTCAAAGCTGCCGGGAACCCAGATGATGCTGATGTCGTCCGAAGCGGCCCCATGACGCTCCAGCGCGTCCATAGCTCCTGCCAGCAGCCGATCGCTGATGAAGGAGTTGAAACGACTGACAATAATTGCAAAACGACTTCCTTTGGCTTCCAGTTTTCCCTGTATTGTTCTGGCCATCACCGTTTTCTCCTGTTTTCTGGGTGAACCAGGCCCGCAATATGGTATTTTTGCGGGCAGTGGCGACCCCGTATTTCCCACGGAATTTCTAATTTCGTCGGTCCGTTCGCCGAGCGGCTTTCAAACCCTTCGAGAAATGCAGGCTGGGGTTAAATTCTGCAAGAGTAAGAGGCGCATTACAAGGCTTTTCTAATCAGTCGGCAGACAGCAGTCGGCAATCGGCAGTCCGCAGCCGGCAACGGGATGGAGAAAATTTCAATTTTTACCGAAACCCAAAACGGAATTTGGTGTTATACCGTTGCAGGGAGATTATTTTATCGAAAACACGGAATCGGGAGTATTCGTATGCAAGGAGTTCGGAACCTGAAAGTTGCCATTATTTTTACAGTTCTGGTCGTGACTGCAGCATCAGTCCCGAAATTTTCCTACGCGGCCGGAGACGACAGCGAACCTCTTTTATTTATAGGATTTTCAGGGACAAACTACGATCCGGGCTGGCTGTTCAAGCTGGATACAGGCGCCGGCTACAAGTTTAACCGTTATTTCGAAATTACCGCCGGATTGCCCGTTTATTTCGTCCGGTTGCCCGATGATATCGTCGAGGAAGACACCGGGACCATAAACGGGGTCGGCAACCTGTATGTCGATCTTCGAATAATGGCCGATAGGGGCGGCTTCTTTTTCAGCAGCAGTCTGCGGGGCACCGCACCGACCGGAAATAAGGAGGACGGCTTCAGTACGGGACGGGCTACTTTCGACTGGAATAATTATATTGAATACGCCCTGGGGCCATGGTCTCCCTTCGGTTCCTTAGGGATCGCAAACTCGATTTCGGATACTCACTTTTTTACACGGCCCTTCTCTTCTTTCGGCATCGTCGGCCAGTTCGAAGGAGGCCTGCTGTACGATCCCGTCCGGTGGGTCGGTTTCGGCGTATCCGGGTATGCAGTTGTTCCAAGCGGCGAACAGGAGGTTTATATCAGAGGATATAGAACCGGTACATCCGGCTCCGGGGAATCCGGCAGCCGGAGAGGGAGAATTTTCGGGAATTCCGAATATGTAATTGTCGAGTCGGAGGATTTCCGCGATCACGGTTTTTCAGGCTGGGTGGATATCTATCCTGTTCCCGATGTCGCTTTTGAATTCGGATACAGCCGAAGCGTTTCCTATGATCTCGACAGCCTGTATTTTTCAGCCCGCTTCAATATCGGCGGAATGATATGGAGAGACCGGGATTAAAATTCCCGTTTCCCGTTCAAGGTTCAAGGTTCAAGGTTCAAGGTTCAAGGTTCAAGGTTCAAGGTTCAA
>CAZPHK010000053.1:0-25823 GCA_964586015.1 uncultured Acidobacteriota bacterium
ATAATTTCGGAATTTACACTCATATTTCCCGGCGGATTCCATTATATTTATCAGGAATCGGATAGAAATCCCCGATTGTAATGGCCAGAGAGTTTCCGTAGTGTGAAAATCATTGACGCAGAGCGGAAACGGCATTATGATAGAAGGTCTTTATATCAATGTATCCAGGAGGTCGTCCGTGAAGATACTGCGCGTTAATATGAAGGAAACAGGAGTTCGCTGGGAACCGGTTCCCGCTGAATATGAACAACTTGGTGGTCGAGCCCTTATCGGCAAGCTTCTGCTGAATGAAATCCCGCCCGATTGCGATGCTCTCGGTCCGCACAACAAACTGATCTTTGCACCCGGAATACTCGGAGGCGCCGTTGTGCCGACGGCCGGAAGACTGTCCGTCGGAGCGAAAAGCCCCTTGACAAAAGGCATTAAAGAAGCGAACGCCGGCGGCACCGGCGGGGATAACCTGGGGAAACTGGGAATTAAAGCGATTGTCGTCGAGGGCCAGGGCAAGCCGAGACAATTTTATATCCTCGTTCTTGACGGCGATTCGGCCGAACTTATCCCTGCCGATGACCTGCTGAAAACGGGAACGTATGCGACTTCGGATAAGCTGCAGGAACGCTACGGGACGGATTCCACGGTTCTCTGCATCGGGCAGGCAGGCGAACAGCTGATGACCGGAGCCGGCATTGCTTCGACCGGTGAAAAGGATCAGCGGAGCAATCATGCGGCGCGCGGCGGCCTGGGCTCCGTGATGGGAAGCAAGGGTCTGAAGGCCGTGGTCGTTCGCAAGCCGAAAGGCAAAATGGAGTTTAAGGATGAGAAGCTTTTCCGTACCGCGTCCAAGGCTTTTGCCCAGGAATTGATCCAGAGCCCGAAACTGGGAACGAAAGGATCGCAGCATCTTTACGGTACGGCATCGATTGTCGGCGCCGTAAACGAAATGGGATCCCTGCCGACGAAGAATTTTTCCGAGGGACAGTTTGAACCTTCCACCGAACTGCGGGGCGAAAAGCTCCGGGAACTTGTTCTGGCTCGTGAGGGGAAGATCGGGACCCGCTGTATGCCCGGCTGCGTGATTGCATGCCGGAATCTGTTTGCGGACGAGTCGGGCAAACCGGTTGTCGGCTCCGTTCAGTATGAAACCATCGCGCTCGTCGGATCCAACCTGGGGCTCAGCAAACTTGACGATGTCGCCGAGATCAATTACATGTGCAACGATTTCGGCCTCGATACGATTGAAACCGGTGCAGCCCTGGGCGTGGCGCTCGAAGCCGGGCTGGCCGAGTTCGGGGATATCAAGGGAATCCTGGGTCTTTTAAAACAGGTCGGAGAAGGTACCGTTCTCGGGCGCGTACTGGGATGCGGCGCCGCAACAACGGGCCGCGTACTGGGAATACGGCGCGTTCCCGTAGCACTCGGCCAGGCAATGCCGGGCTACGATCCGCGGACTTTAAAGGGAAACGGCGTCACGTACGCGACTTCGCCCCAGGGCGCGGACCATACGGCGGGGAATGCTTTCGGAGCCCGCAAGGAGGTCAATCCCCTCGGTATCGAAGGCCAGAAGGAGCTTTCGCTGAAGCTGCAGATCATTGCGGCCATGCTCGACAGCACCGGGTTGTGCCTGTTTGCGCGTCCTCCCATTATCGCCAACCCGCAGCTGATGCTCGACATGATCAACGGGATTCACGGCTGGGGATGGACCCTGGAAGATTACGACCGGTTCAACCGGGACGTGCTGCGCACCGAACTGGAATTCAATCGAAGGGCCGGAATTACCCAGAAGGATTACCGGATACCGGAATACATGCGCGAAGAGCCTTTGCCGCCCCACAACGCGGTTTTCGACGTGCCGGACTCGGATCTCGATTCGATATTCGACACCCTGTAGGGGGAATTCAGTGGCGGTGGATATAGAAGTCTTCGGGCAGCTTCTTCCCGGAAAACCCCGAAGACAGGCCATGGAAATTCAGAAGCCGGAAACAGCCCGGGAAATTGCAATGACGATCGGGCTGAGTCCGGACGATATAGGTCTTGTCACAATTAATGGAGTGCAGAGCAGCCTGGATGACCCTGTGCAAAGCGATTCCAGGCTGTGCTTTTTCCCCTACATCACCGGCGGTTAAAAATTGACCGCCCGCGGTGAATCCCTTCCGGAATTGTTCCGCAAACCGGCCTTGATTTAAGGGCCCGGACGCGATAAATTACTACAAAACAATTAAATATCTCAGTTATAGCCAAGCTGCCCGAAAGTGAAATGCAGATCAGTTCGCTTCCGGACAACCGGTTTGTTTAAAGAGATACGCAGCCGCAATTGAATAATGTGAATTTATGAAACTGCCTGAATCCGGTGCGCGGCCAGGATTCAGTGAGTTTTTTGCACAGAAAGTGAGGGGATTCATGTTTCGAATTTCGGAAAATAAAAGAACTCAGATCGGGAAAAGCATGCTTGCATGTCTGATCCTTTGTCTTGCGACGGCATTGCCGTTGAAAGCAGATGGCCCGGTATTGGATTGTCCGATTGGGACGTATCAAGCTGGTACATCCTGTGTTCTTGTCAGCGTGCCTCCGGCAGGCTCATGGAATGGAGATCTGGTTGTTTTCGCCCATGGCTATGTAAGCCCCGCAATCGGGACGCCGGTGGTTGAAGACTATGAAATCCCGCCGGAGAGCGGCCAGACGGTTTCGATGATCCTGAACGGTCTGGGCTATGCCTTTGCGACCACGAGCTACAGTGACAACGGTTTGGCTATTCCTCAGGCCGTGGTCGACATCAAAGATTTAGTGGATTATTTTTTGGATGAATATCCTGCACCCGGCCATATCTACCTGATAGGCGCCTCCGAGGGAGGACTGGCGGCGACGCTTGCACTGGAAACGTATCCTGGTTTATTCGACGGGGGACTCGCGATCTGCGGTCCTGTCGGGAATTTCAAGAAACAGGTCAATTACCTCGGCGACTTCCTGGTTCTCTTCAATTATTTCTTCCCGCATTTCTGGGAAGATGTTGAAACCCAGCTTAAGGTGAAACTGGGACCCCGGTTTGTCCTGGAAGAACCGACTCCGGCGGGCATTCCGGATGTTCTGGTAGATCAGAATGTTTGGGAGGGAACCGTTGCGCCGATGGTTGTATCGGCGATCCAATCAAATCCGTCCGCGCGAAGACAGCTTCTCCGGGTCGCAAACGCGCCGGTGGATCCCGACGATCCATTATCGATGGAAACCGTTCTGGGAGTTCTCTGGTACGGGATCTTTGCAACCAACGATGCCATAGAAAAACTGGACGGAATCCCTTACGACAACAGCCGCCGCTGGTATTCCGGGTCCAGGAATGATCTGCGCCTGAACTGGCGAATCGATCGGTATCGTGCATCCGGCACGGCTTTGGATAATATTGAAAGCGGCCTCCAGACCTCGGGAAAGCTTTCCGATCCCCTGGTCACGATGCACACGACACAGGATCCCATCGTCCCGTACTGGCATGAAACTTTCTATAATCTGAAAACTTTGTTCGGCGGCTCCCTGCTGTACCATCTGAACATCCCGGTCGTGCGCTACGGCCACTGTGCGTTCAGCCAGGAAGAGCTTTTAACGGGATTCGCCGTGATGCTTTTCATGTCGGGCGGGTATTGATCCGGATCTGATATCCTGTTCCGCCGCGGTCGGTAATTGGCGTCAGGCCGCCCTGACGTCAATTACCGAGAGTGCCCCTTTGCGCATGCTCCCATTTAAAAATAGGCTTTATGAATGCGTTAACAATCACTATGATGTTTGCTATTACGAGCGAATTCTTCACGGGATGTCAGCGCTTAATACGCCGAACTGCTATTTAAACGTACCAGGATGCCTGCAACTTCTAATGGAATGGTCCAGTGGACGGTTGACCAATTGGTTTATTGGCACAATCCGTCTGTTTTAAACGATTCGGCAGAAGCAAACCTCTGAGAAAGGTTATCGCAATGATATATCGGGTATTCATTGTACTGCTTTTAACTGGTTTCCTGAGTTCCTTTGCCGGAGCAGAGGATTGGAGTTCCCTGGACCCTGCTTTATTGACCCAAACGGTTCCGACGATTGAAAAAGATGCGGATGTTGAGGGGATTTTTTGGAAAATACGGGTAACGGGTGAATATGTTAGGGGGCTTAATTTAACCGTGCTCAACCATTACGTTCGGTTGAAGATTTATAATGCACGCGGCATAGATTATGCGAAAAAAGTAGAAATAAGATATATCGACGGATTGGATGTCACGGATATTGAAGGGCGCACAATAAAGCCGGATGGAACCATTATCGAACTGAGCCCGGACGACGTTTTTGAAACGACGCTCATTGCGACTGAAAATGCCGGACTGAAGGCAAAAACCTTCGCAATGCCCGCACTGGAACCGGGTGCTGTAGTGGAGTACCGCTGGAAGGAAACCCGCCTTTTCAATACATTTTCCAGGTATCCTCTCCAATTTGATGTGCCGATGCGGTCGGTTGCCTTTCATTTATTCCCGCAAGATTCGCGGGCCAGTATGAGTACCGTTCTTTTCAATCATCCGGAAAAAGAGTTGGAAAAGGAAAAAAACGGATTTTTTGGGTTAACGCTTGAGAACGTTCCTGCCTTCAGAACCGAGCCGCAAATGCCTCCCGAATATTCCGTCCGGGCTTTTCTTCTTGTTTTCTACCGTTACTTTGTAACGTATTCCAGTGCCGCCGAATACTGGGAAGAATTCAGCAAATCGGCATATAAGATAATCGATAAGCAAATCAAACCGGACAGCGCCATAAAGAAAAAAACATCCGAAGTTATAGGAAACAGCGAACTTCCTGATGAAGTGATCGGAAAGATATTTCAGTTTGTTCGAGGCAATATAAAAAATATCGATGACGATGCATCCGGCTTTACACGGCGGCAGCGGGAAGAATTCAAGGAGAATGGGAGGGCTTCAGATGTCCTCGAAAAAGGGATTGGAACATCCTACGATATCCTGATGCTTTCTGCCTCGATGCTGAAGGCTGCCGGGATGGATGCATGGATAGCCTATACCGGGGACCGTTCCGATTTTTTCTTTGATCCTAAACATGGAACTTCCTATTTCCTCAGCAGAAACAATGTAGCAGTCAAAGTCGGGGATGAATGGAAATTTTACAATCCGTCGGCCTCTTACCTTCCTCTTGGAATGATTCCGTGGCAAGAGGAGGATAATTACGCGTTTATTACAGATTCAAAAAAGCCCCTTTTTGCGATAACACCTACCTCGTCGGCGGAAGACAGCAGGACGAAAAGGAAAGCGGTCCTTCAGTTAAGTGAGGATGGAACGCTCGAAGGAGATGTCATCCTCGAATATACGGGTCACCGTGGAGCGGAAAAAAAGGAATCCAATGACCAGGCTTCGCCGGTGGAGCGGGAAGAAATTCTTAAAGGTATGGTCAAGGACCGGATCAGCACGGCGGAAATCACACAGATCGGCATTGAAAACGTCACGGATCCCGAAAAGCCGTTTACGTATCGCTTTCATATCCGCATCCCGGGATACGGGCAGAGCGCCGGAAAGCGGCTGTTTTTCCAACCCGCATTCTTTCAGAAAGGCGCCGATCCTTTATTCCAGAGCAATAAGAGGGAGCACGATATCTTTTTTCACTATGCATGGTCCGAAAACGATGAAATTGATATCCGCCTGCCGGAAGGGTATGAGCTTGAAAGTCCGGTAGGCCGGCAGCCCATCAAAGCGGGAGCCGCGGCCAATTATGATTTGAGTATAACGTTGTCCGAAGACGGGCGCGTTCTGAACTGCCGCAGGGACTTCGCTTTAGGAGGACAGAACTACCTTCTGTTTAAAGTGGACAATTATCCCCTGCTGAAGCAGCTGTTTGATTCCATTCATGAGTCCGATAATCACACGCTTGTATTAAGACAGGCGACGGCATTTCACCAATAGTATGATTGTGCATTTTATCTGGATCTGCCTGACAGCGCAATTCCGAGAGATGAAGTGAAAAAAACGACTCCAGACAACCATTTCTCTAACCTCATGCCAATCCGGATTCTCCAGTTTTTTTGCATTCTTTTTTTTGTCTGCTGTGGCTGTCTGACAGGGAAGGCGGAGGATGCTCCCGGCTGGCTGCTCCAGGCTTCCGTGGCGACACTGCCCGAATATGACCCCAGAGCAGCTCATGTAGTTCTGCATGACGAGCTGCGGATTACTGTGGATGAACGGGGTAAGATCACTAAAACAAGAACGACTGTATTGAAAATTCTCCGCGATGAGGCCCGGGGGAATGCAGGAGCCGAAATTATTTATAAAACCGATACGGATAAAGTAGAAAAATTCCAGGCCTGGTTGATCCGGGCCGACGGTGAGATAAAGAAGTATGACAAGGACGATATAATTGACACCGCCCTTGTCAGCAATGACGTATACAACGATGTTCGCATGAAGGTGATCTCGGCTTCAGATCAGGCTGAAGAGGGAGCAGTTTTTGGTTACGAGGCTGTCCTTGAAGAAAGATCCGTATTCAGCCAGTTCGAGTGGTTTTTTCAGGAGCATGAACCTGCGCTGTCTTCCCGGCTCGTAGTGGAAATGCCGGAAGACTGGTCGGTGCAGGCGGTAACATTCAACCATCCGGAAATTGAACCGGTTGTTAACGGGAATATCTGTATATGGGAATTGAAAAACCTTCCTTATATAAATCCCGAGCCGTTTTCCCCTTCCATTATGAGTCTGGTCCCTCGAATAGCCGTTAATATCCTGCCTCCTGCGGGCGTTCCCACTCCGTTGCGTTTTTTCAGGAACTGGACCGATGTGTCTCTCTGGTTGACGGAGCTGAACAATCCGCAGGTCGTGCTGAACGATGCCATGATGCGCAAGGCGAAAGAATTAATTGCCGGAGCTGAAACCGATCTGGAAAAGATCCGCGCGATTGCCCGCTTTGCTCAGGATATAAATTACATATCCATTCAAACGGGTGTCGGGAGAGGCGGCGGATACCGCCCGCATTCCGCGATGGAAGTATTCGAAAAGAACTATGGAGACTGCAAGGACAAGACGAATTTAATGCGGGCATTGTTGGAGGCTGTCGGGATGACCGCGTACCCTGTATCCATTTTTTCCGGAAATCCCTATTATGTGCGGGAAGAATGGCCGTCGCCGCAGCAGTTTAATCATAGCATCATCGCAGTTAAGGTCGCCGCGTCGACGGAGGCTCCGGCTGTAATGCAGCACGAAACCTTGGGCCATCTTCTCCTGTTCGACCCGACGGATGCTTACACAATCGCTGGTGAAATTCCCAGGAAGGAACAGGGAAGCCTGGCGCTGCTCATAGCCGGGGAGGACGGAAAGCTGTTGCGGGTACCGGAATCTTCCCCGGAGGCGAACCGCACGGAGAGAAAAATCGGCCTGGAACTGCTGGCAAATGGTTCCGTACGGTCTCGAATCGAGGAAGTCATGTACGGAGAATCCGCGAGTATTGCCAGGGCGGAGTTTCGCGAACTGACGCAGGATTCCTACCGGAGAATGATTGAAGCATGGATTTCCAATTCCGCCCGGAGATCAGAAATTTCCAGGATAAATTTTATTCCTGACATTTCAGAGGGCCGGTCCGGTCTTAATGTCGATTTTACGGCCGAGCGTTACGGACAGTTGTTGCATGAGAGACTTCTTATTTTCAATCCCAATATTGTGTCGCGACGGAATGAGATTTTTTTGACGGAACCGACGCGGGAACTCCCGATTATGGTCGAATCCAGGGCATTCAATGAAGATGTCCAGGTCAAACTTCCCGCCGGTTTTATTGTCGACGAGCTTCCCGAAGCGGTGGAATTGAAGAAATCTTTTGGCAACTATCGGGCGGAATGCCGCGTTGAGAAGATGAATCTGATTTATAGCCGCTCTCTTGTGATGAACCGTGCGGTTATTCCCGCCGGGCAATATGAGGAGATACGGCAATTTCTCATTGCCATCCGGAATGCGGAACAGTCTCCGGTCGTTCTTGTCAAACAATGACAGAAAAGGGGATCAGGTTGCCGCTAACGGTTGCGGGTCTGTGTAACGATTGCGGATAAGGCGACGAGCCCGACTTCTTCGGCGATGACCCGGGTCATCCGGCGAATGGATTCTCCGAGAGCGGGAAGACGGTCCTTGGTAAACCGGAACGAAGGGCCGACGATAGCAATAGAAGCAATGGGACGGTGGTTGACATCGAAAATAGGCACTGCGACGGCGTTGATGTCCTTTTCGTACTCCTGCTCGGATATGGCGTATCCGCGCTCGGCCGTCAGCTTTAAATCCGCCAGGATATCTGCAATGGATACCGTGTGGCGGTCGTTGTCTTCGGCCAGGTTCTTTTCAACTATTTTCAGAACCTGTTCTTCGGGAATATAGGCCAGCAGCGCTTTTCCGGATGCCGTGAACAACGCGGGGAGCCGCTGCCCGACGGCGGCCGCAAGCTTGACGCGCTGGGGGCTTTCAATCACGTCCAGATATATGACGTGCGAACCGTCGAGAACCGAAAGGTCTACGGTTTCTCCACACTCCTCCGAAAGGCTTTTCAGATAGGGATGGGCCCATCTGTGGAGATCCACGTCCTGCAGGACCAGCGAGGCCATTTCAATAAACCTGAAGCCGAGACGGTAAAACCCGGTGACCTTGTCCCTCGTAATGAAGCGCTTGCTTTCAAGCGTCGCCAGCAGCCGGTGCACCGTGGTCTTGGACATTTGAATCGATTCCGCAATCTGAGTCAGGGAACGTGTGGGTTCTTCACGGGTGAAGCAGAGGAGGATATCGAGAGCTCTCTCAACCGCGCGCACTGATTGTGACAAAGCGTGTTCCTCCTTATATTATATGCTTCTTTTACGACCCGTTGATGCGGGTTAAACGCCGGCTTCACCGGACCGGCGACAGGAACACGCCGCCGGAGAAACAAGCATGAATTGTCCGACGACGTGTTCCGGGTATTCAGAATAATAATCGGTCGCCCGGAGATTGTCCGCCCGGACGCCAGTGCTGTTTATGGTGGGTATGAAAGGGTATAAATATGCTTCCCACCATTCAGCGGTCCCTTCAGCAGATCCTCGATTTCCTTGGGATCACGCTGGGTGACTTTGTCCGCCGGCGGCAGTTTTCCGGCCGGGAAGGCGGTCATGATGTCGTTGATGAGCTTGCACATGTAATCGAGCAGCTCGTTGAGACCGGCATATGCCTTGTCCGCGCTGGCAAGCGTCGGGTGGCCGATGACTCCTTCCGGATAGACGTTGACTTCCGAACCGCTCAGGCCGATATGCTCGTGTCCTCTGATGGGCCTGTGATACACTTCACCCCCGCCGTCCACATGCCCCTTGGGAAGGAATCCGGCGGGTTTGTTGTCTACGGCAAGCTTCATGTCACAGAACTCAGGGAACAGCGCCAGAGAGTAGGACGCTTCCGCTTCGTCCGCATGCGAAAACTGCGTTTCGAAGGGGCCCCCGTACTCCTTGGTCCTGAGATGATCGTGAATGACCGTTTCCCAGTGCAGCGAAATCAGGACCGAAGGCACCTGATACTTTTTCGCCCACTGGTGAAGTGCGAGCGGAATGACTTCTTCCTGCCCGTGGCCGTTCAGAAAGATCTGCTTTCTGAATCCCATGTTCCACAGGCCGGCGATGATGGCCCGCAGATTTGCCAGGAAGGCGTCTTCGGGAACGACAACCGTGCCCGGCATGCCAAGATGGTTGAACGGATGAGATCCGTACCACACCGGCATCGCGATCGTACACCCCATCTTCGCGGCGACCTGTTCGGCCATGCGCGTGACGAGGAAGGTGTCCTCGCCGATAGGCTGAGCCGCCCCATGACATTCGGTGCTTCCGATCGGAACAATGATCAGATCGTTTGTCTTGAGGCGCTCGTTGATCTGCGTCATATTCATGGTCTGGAGGTAGACTCCCGGGGTTTCCATGAGTCCGCCTTTCGGAGGCAGTTCCCATTCTCCCCAATCTCCCCATTTGCTGCCCATGATTCCTCCTTTACTTGCGGGCGTGAAGCCCGCAGATTACGGTCAGAACTTAAACGACAGCGGGAACACGCATGTCTGCTGCGTTCTTTCCAGACTGCTTGAAGTCCGGATAGTACCTGTTGATCATTTCAACGATGATGGCGGCCTGTTCCGCCATTCTCTTTCCTTCGGTCGGACCGGTCATTTGACCATGGCCGCCGATAACGGAGTTCCCGGTCTTGCAATGCAGAGGAGCCGCTACGCGGACGATTTCGGGCGCTTCGTACGTACGGATGAATCCGCCGGATCCCGGAGGGTTGTCGGTGTGAATATCCAGCGGCGTGTCGCCGACTGCCTGGCGAATGGCGGCATGCATCGGGATCTGCAGATCGCGGATCGGGTTGATGCTGTCGGCGCCCAGGTCTTTCAGGAGCTTCACGGAAGCCGGGTTGCAGTGGCCGAGATGGGCCGAGGTCTTGAAAATGATTTCCTTGGGGAGATCGCCGTTTTTGCGCATCTCATTGACGACCCAGAGCATGCCTTCGTCATAAATCAGGAAGCCGCGGCAGCCGAGTTCATAGCCGCGTTTGATGTCTTCGATCGCGCGAATCAGCTGTTCCTGGCCGCGAAGACGATAGCTGACGCGTACGCCCTGTTCGGACAGAACGGTGGCGCCGGTATCATAAGTGGCGCGGGGACCGGTGGAGAGCAGCAGCTCACAACCGTAGTCGTGGCAGAGCTTGCACATTTCTTTGATTTCCTCGCGCGTATGGCGGAACATGCCGAAAGTTTCCGTTATACGGTTGATCGTGATGCCCAGCTCTAAGGATCGGTTCAGAAGGGCTTCAACAGCAACGGCGGAATTGACGGTCGGGCATTCAATGCGGAAGTGCGCTCCGTCGGGGAATCTTTTGTCTGAAGTGGGGAGATCCCAGGCGTCGCCTTCGGGAAGCCCCAGTCTTTTCAATGCTTTACGGGTTTCTTCAAAAATCATGACTTGCATTTCTCCTTGAGAAAAATAGAATTTAACTGCAATGCTGTGGGAGTGGCGGGCAATAGCACCAGACGATTCTTAAGGGTTCGTCTCCGATGTTCTCGACTCTGTGCTTCACACCAAGCGGTGAATAGAAAGCCGTCTCGGGACCGATTTCCCAGGATCCTTCACCTTCCAGAACGATCCGTGCCTTCCCGCTGATCAGGAAGAGAACTTCCTCGGATTCTGTATGGGTATGGTCGGGGATCTGGCTTCCGACTTCCGTGATATTCATTCCCATCGATACATTTTTGACTCCGCCGAACTTGGGAGCCAAAAGAAGCTTGGACGTGCGCGGCGGATTCCGAAATTCGCCTTCCACGTCCGCAGCCCTTACAAAAGGCGGTTTGCTCATATTACAAATCCTCCAGTCTGTTCCATTATGCGGAATCGCGTTTCATGTTAAGCGAAATTCCACTCTATGTCAATCAATTTCGCATATCGGAAATGCGTGCCGATCAAATAGTTGAAAATTGACAAAGCTGTCTATAGAGATTTATTCTGCCCTATGGTACGAAATTTCGCAATGCGAAACCTGTAAACCGGAAACACTATCCTGGTAAGTTGTTATTAAATATGTATTCATTGCCCTTTGGAAAGAAATCCCTTCAGCTTTCGATTCCGGCGGGAATGCGGGTGGATCTGGCGGTTTCCAAACCCGTACCGCCTGTAAAAGACGAGCGGAATGCTATTGCCGATGCCCTGGCTCACCCGCTGGGCACGTCGCCCCTTCACAATATCGTTCATAAAGGAGATCGGGCCTGCATCGTTTTTACCGATGTTACGCGCGCCTGTCCGGACCATTTGCTGGTTCCTCCCATTCTCTCGGAGTTGAATGCAGGAGGCGTTCGAGACGAGGACATTACCCTGATTTGCGGCATCGGGATGCATCGCCCTTCGACGCATGAAGAAAAAATTGCGAAACTGGGAGACGAGATTGTCTCGCGTTTTCGGGTGATAGACAGCGAGCCGCAGAATCCGGCGGCGCTTGCGGATCTGGGAACCACGGAGGAAGGCATTCCCGTATCCGTGCACCGGGCAGCTTTTGAAGCGGACGTCGTCATCGCTACGGGGATCGTGGAGCCGCATCAATACGCCGGTTATTCCGGCGGCTGCAAGACCCTGGCTGTCGGAGCGGCGGGAGAAGAGTTGATCGCCCATACCCACGGTCCCGCCTTTGTGGATCACCCGGGTACCCGGTTGGGGCGCATCGAAGGGAATCCGTTTCATGAGGCGGTTGTAGAGGCGGCGCGCCGCGCCGGGCTGCGTTTCATTCTTAATGTAGTACTCGACGACGAAAAACGACTGCTGCGGGTGACGGCAGGGGGACCGGACGAGGCTTTCCTTGACCAGGTTGCATTCGCCCGATCGGTTTATGAAGTTGCGATCCCGCGCCAATACGATATTGCCATTGCAGGAGTCGGGTTTCCAAAGGACGGCAATCTCTATCAGGCAAGCAGGGCGCCTTCATACCTGTTTTTCGCCCCAACATCTGTCGTTCGCCCCGGAGGATATTTCATTGTTCCGGCTCCCTGTCAGGAAGGCGTGGGAAGCGGCGTGGGCGAGCAGAGGTTTTATTCAGCGATGCGGGACGCCCCGGATGTTGCGTCCATTCTGGAGGATGCGCGGAAGAACGGGTACCCGCCGGGGCAGCAGCGGGCGTTTGTTATGGCCAAAGTTCTCGAAAAAACGAATGTGATTATTGTGGGAAGCGAATGCCCGGATATAGTTGCGGAGTGTAAGATGATTCCTGCAGCGACTATGGAGGAAGCGCTTCAGATTGCCGGTAAATCTACAGGTTTCTCCGGTGACGTCCTGATCGTACCGCACGCGCTCTTAACGCTTCCGGTCGTCCGGGATCAGGAGATAAAGAAATGAAAGCATTGCAGGTTGTACGGCCCGGAGTATTCGAAAAGGTCCATGTCCCCTTGCCGCGGATTTTTTCCGGGGAAAATGACGCTGTTCTGGTGAAAACGGAATGGGGAGCCTTATGCGGCAGCGATATCGCGTTTTTTGCGGGGAATAAAAGGCACGGAGCTTATCCGCTGGAGCCTGGAGCGCCGATTCATGAATGCGTCGGGAAAGTCATCGAGAGCTCCTCCGGACATTTCCGTCCCGGTGACAGGGTTCTGGCCATTCCGGACGAGAACAGGGGCCTGGCCGAGGTTTTTTCTGCCCGGGCGTCCAAAACGGTCATTCTGCCCGATGAAATCGAGGATTTCGGAGCGGCCTGCCTGATCCAACCCCTGTCAACGGTGATGAATTCGATAGACAGGCTGGGAGACGTCCGCGGGAAATCCGTTGCCGTCGTAGGGCTTGGTCCCATGGGACTGTTGCTCTGCTGGTATGCGGTCTTCAGGGGAGCCGGTCCCGTTGCAGGGATCGATCCTTCAGCGGAACGCTGCCGTATCGCAGAAAAGTTGGGCGCGGCACGGACGATCTGCCGGCGCAGCATTGAAGTTGTGCACATTGCGCGGCGGTTCCCGGAAGAATGGAACCCGACGGATATCTGTATCGAAGCCGTCGGCCACCAGACGGCTACGATTAATGATTGCCTGGAACTTGTGCGCAAATACGGCACCGTGGTCGCGTTCGGCGTGCCGGACCAGACGGTGTACGCGATGGAATACGAAGTATTTTTCCGCAAAAACGCCCGGCTTGTGGCCACGGTAACACCGGACTGGGCTGAATACCTGGCTAAAGCCCGGGATCTTTATCTCAGGAATTCAGAGATTCTCTCGCGTCTGGCCGCTCCGCGAATGCCTGTCCGTGAAGCTGAAAAAGCGTTCCGGATGTATGAACGGCACGAAGAAGGCGTAGTAAAAACAGTTCTGGATATGAGTGGCTGGTAAGGAATAAGAATTTAAAATATTGCGGCCGCCCGCTCTTTTTTCCTTCCCTATTCCATATCCGGCCGCTCCGGATACAGGAACTTCACGAGGGTACCCCATCGTTTGTCTACGCTGTAGCCGAGCGTAAGAAAGAAGTTCAGCAGATAGTAGTGCGCCCGTACAACACGAACGCCCTGTCCGGCCATCCTGCTGCAGAACTCCTCATCCATGGCGCCGCGGAGGCCGCGTCCCTGCAATGCCCTGTCCACCACAATGCCCTCGATCTGGACGGTCTCCGGATCCATCAACTGATAGCAGATGCCGCCGACGATTTTGTCCTGAGGATCGGCAAGCACGTAGTAGCGATCCAGTTCCGATACGGCCTTGGGGATGTTCTGCCTGAAAAAATAGCTGTACAGCTGTCCTATTTCCCGGGGCGCCAGCGGTTCCCGGAATATGTACTCTTCCGAGTAACGGTTGGTAATTCGCGAGCCGACGATAACCTGTTCCTTTTCATTTTCCCCTATTCGCGATACTTCGAGTTTTCGGGTCTTTCGACGCCGGGGAAATACCAGCCTGCTGAAGATGTTTCGATCCTCTTCGCTGGTTAAGGCGCCCTGCAGTGTGGAAAGCTCCTCCATTCGAACCGCGGGGACATCCTGCTCGACGCTCAACCGGGCCAGCAGCGCATCGTAGGCCCGCCGTATTTCTTCCGGCGCATGGATAAAATATGTTTGCCGGTACAGGCAGTACCGCACGAAGTCGGGAAATTCGTCCAGACGATAAAGCCAATAGAGCTCATCGACGGTCTGTTCCCGGGCCTGCGAAGTGGCTTTGGGGTTGAGCGCGCTGAATTCCTCATAACGGTCCACGGCATTATAGAACGCCAGGGGCAGATAGATTGTGGTTTTGTCCAGGTATGTCTCCAGTTTTTCCGAAAGCGGCGTCCCCTGGAATATAAGCGACAACCCATTTTTAAGCTTTTGCCTCAGCTTTTCCAGAAAACGACGCCCTTCCCGGGCGCCCATGGCTTCCAGGCATGCATCGAAGATCCATGAAGCATCGATTTGATCGACGCACCAGGGATAATGCGACGCCACGCTGTGATAAAAGTTTTCCAGCATCGGGCGCACGAGGGAAAGGGGATTTTTATACCGTCGCCAGCCCATGAGGGATGCGATCGTGCCGTCGGCCTTGAAATCAAGTTCGGGAACGGTTACGTTGTCCGGCGTTATCCTGCCGGGGACTATCTGGAAGCCGCTCTGCATCCATCCCCGGTAAAAAGTCGTCAGGGACTGAATATAAAGTCTTCGCCATGCATGCCGTTTCAGTGAAGGCGCATTGGGGCCCCGGAACTCCGAATACTCGCGAATTTTTTCCCACGCCGTCATCTCGCCCATGAAGAGGTTGGAGCGGGCCTGCATCCGGATGCTGAAGCAGCCCGGGCGAGGCAGTACCCTCGGACCGACGGGATGCCCGCCGATTGCAATCGTCCAGTACAGGGATTCCAGTACGCGGGGCCGGCGGAAATCCTCTCCCAGAACCAGCTCCAGATCATAATGCCGGCCGTGTTTGAGGTTGATGCTCATTCGATAGCGTCGATTCGTGTACGGGGACGGAATTCTCGATATCCAGATTCCTTTCTCCGGTACGTCGTCGAGCGCAAAATGGTCTTCCTGAAAAGCAAACATGACGGCCTGGTTGAGAAACGGCGTTTGAACCAGCAGCGTTTCTATGCGGCGCCTTTCCCGGTTCGACAGAACCTCGTCATATACAAGTTTTGACTTCCAGATTAACGCATCGCTCTTGGAGGCTTCCCCGGCCAGCTTGATTTCAAAACGCCGATGCAGTTCCAGGAGGCACAACCGCGCTGCCTTTGCCAGGCGCGGTTCTGCCTTGAAGAGCCTCCAGGCGGCAAGTTCGGCCCGCACGGGAAAGTAAAAGCCCGGATGCGCGTCCACAAAATTGAGCATCAGCTGGAACAGATTCTCGAATTGAAGTATCGTTGCGTCATTCGCAGGCCATGACAGATGGGATCTATATAACAGCATCCTCTGACGCAGCGCTTCCATCCGGTACTGCTCAAATCTTCCCGCAATCGCCTCCATGGATTCCGGGTCGGCAAACGTCAAGCCCGATTCTACAAAAGCAGGAAAGACCTTTCCGTAATCGGGAGAGGGATCGTCCAGAAGCAGGATCTGGTACGCGAGGCTGCGAATTCTTTCCAGAGGGTGCCGCGACAGGGCTTCCAGCCTGCGGCGAAATATTTCATCCCATCGGAGGTCGGTCTTCGATATCATCTTTCCTATATCGTTGACCGCCTGAATCGCGTTCCGGTCGTCCCCGAAAAGCGCTGTGGCGATAAGCTGGTTGACATTGATCAGCAGGCGTTCCTTGATCTGCGGCAGATCGGGGAATTCCTGGGGGCGATACCCCTGATCTGCGTTCCAGGGTCGCAGGACCTGCGAGGAAATGTTTCCGAGCGGTGTGTCCCACCCTTCACGGCAGGGGCAGAACCGGATAAGGGAGGGATTGCCTATCCAGAGGCGGGGCTGGCGGGCAAAAATTCCCAGGTCCAGTATATTGCCGGGAACACGATACTCCAGGTCCCCTATCAGGAACGTATCCGGATCATTTGTGCGCTTCAGCCGTAAGGTCCGTCCGGTTTCCAGGTTGTAAAGCCCGGAATTCGTAACGCGAATGTCGTCTTCGAGAATGCCCAGTTCACGATAAACCCAGCGGGGTATCCTGACCCGGAACGAGTCCACCTGAAATTCGACGATATTGTTTCTGTAAAGATCCCGGATCAGGGAGTCGAAATTCTTCTCCAGTCTGCGGCGATTCAGGGTGCCCTTCGGCGTCAGTTCTCCCAGTTCGCCACGGAAATCGCGGTCCAGTATCGCAAAATTCACAACGCGTTCATAAGGCGCAATGTTGCGGTTTGCCGACGAAACGATCTGACGGAAATAATCCCGCCGGTTTTCCATTATCCCGGATACTTTCAGAACCGGGTGGTCTTCATCGGGAACGATGAGCAGTACGTTGTATGCCCTGCGATCGCCTACCAGGAAGGTGCGTTTAATTCCGGGGACCCCCTCAAATTTCTTTTCAACCAGTCGCGGAGCAATCGTCTGGCCCTTGTCGTTCTTATATATGTCCTTTATACGGTCCAGGATCTGATAGTATCCGTTGGATTGCACCCGAAAAAGGTCGCCGGTGGGAAGCCAGTAATCTTCCGCTTCGGAAACAGGATAGGGGATCCTCTCGCCCGGGCCTTTTTCGTTCAGATAGCGGGCGATGTAATGACCGCTGAGTTCCAGCTCCCCCTGGGCGGTAAGCCGGGTCCGGACTCCCGGGAGGGGAATGCCGTTGGTGTCGTCGATGTACTTCCATGGAGGCGTCATCGTAATGCCGCCGGTGGCTTCCGTCATGCCGAAGCCGCTGCAGAGAGCGACGCCGTTGCGGTTGAAGAACCGGAACACTGCAGGATCCTGATATCCGGCGGCCGACAGTCCCCATCGGAGACGCGACCCTACGACAGAACGGAACGCCTTCTTTTTGTTTTCCTTATCGCGCATTCTCCCGGCGCAGTATTCTTCGATCTGGGCCCATCGAAGGGGAATGCTCATCAGCCCGGTGGGATTCACGACCGGAAGGAATGAAAGCAGCGTATTAAGGGAAGGGTTGCCTGTAAAAACGTAGGTCCCGCCCCAGAAAATGCTTCCCAGCATTTCCAGGTAACGGCCGAAGGTATGGTAGAGGGGAAGGTAGCACAGAAGAACTTCGTCGTCACCGA
The DNA here is from genome assembly GCA_964586015.1 of uncultured Acidobacteriota bacterium. Classification (GTDB taxonomy): domain Bacteria; phylum Acidobacteriota; class UBA6911; order UBA6911; family UBA6911; genus UBA6911. The sequence continues at coordinate 17,615 of CAZPHK010000053.1, forward strand.
CCTCCGGCAGTGCCGCGGTGCGCGCAAACCGTTTTGTGACAAGATTGTAGCAGGAAAACGAGACTCCTTTCGGTGTCCCTTCGCTGCCGGAGGTAAACATGACCGTGGCGACTTCATTGAGTGCAAATCTCCTGCGCCGATCCAGGATTTTACTGATTTCTTCGACACTCAATCGTTTGCAAAGCGTACCCAGGTGAAGAACGTCCCCGGCCCGGCCTGAAGCGCCGTTGTGGAGGGAAACGATATGAAGGGGGCGGCTTACCCCGGCTGCAACCTCGCGCAACCTTTCAATGCGCTCATCCGTATCGGTGACGGCAATGTTGATTTGCAGGCGATTGAAAATTTCAATCAGTATGTCTGCGCTGAAGTGCGGATCCAGGGGGGAGTCCAGGATGTCGTAAAACAGGCAGGCAAGATCACAGCATGCGCCTGCGACGCTGTTCTCCGACAGAATTGCCACGCGCGGCTCTGCAGGCAGGGCAACTGAAAAAAAAGCCGCGGCTGTTTCACGGACCAGTTGCCCCACTATCCTGTAACTCCACTTTCCATGCGCTCCCGGAGTCAAATCCTCGAAAAACACCCGGCCCGGGAAATCTCTTGCCCGCTGCTCGAACATCTGCAGCAGAGAATATTCCGAAAGCCGGATTATGCGGAAGCATACGTCCGCCCAACGGGATTGGGACCCCGGATCCCGCAGGCTTCTGATGAAATTGTTGCGCGCCGTCAGGCGGAGGCATTCGTACCAGAGGTTTTTGTCCCCGTGATTACGGCGCGAGGATTGTGCCTGGTTCTCCATTTCGTTGAGGATTGCATGGGCCAGGTCCCCGGGATACTCCCCGTTCACGGATGTTTTATCCCACTCCTGCAACAGCGCCTTCAATCTGTTTTCTTTCCCGTCGATTCTTTCAGGCATGAGGTAAAGATAATATTTTGCAAGTAAATAATACAACCCTCAGTAGAATGATCCTGACCTTATTCCCGGAAAAATGATTCCGGGAAAGAGGTATATTTTTTCTTTCCCGGAATTCACGCTTTACAGCCATTAAAATTATTAAAAGGAAGAGATAAAATAAGAATAGCGACAATATTTGGACCAGGAGATTTTCCTGTTGTAGCCGACAAATTTGCGTAAACTTACTTGTCCTGACAAACATATATCCTGAAGGGCCCCGACCATGAGGAAACATACGGAATCTTTGGATTCAAAACAGAAATCGAACCCATTTTCTTCCCGTCTGAATTTGACCGCAAAATACCTGAAGATTGTGTTCGAGCACCACCTTCGATACACACTGGCCAAAGACAGCTTCACCGCTACGGAGAGGGACTATTACTTCGCCCTTTCGCTGGCAATTCGGGATTTTCTTATTGAGCGCTGGATGGCCACGCAGCAGACGCACCATAAGCGGAACGTCAAGCGGATGTATTACCTTTCCCTGGAGTTTCTTATAGGACGGCTGTTGGGCACCAATGTAATCAACCTTAAGATCGAAGATCTGTGCGTAAAGGTTTTGCAGAAGGAAGGGCTGGACTGGAATCGGCTTCGCAATTACGAAAACGATGCCGGATTAGGCAACGGCGGTCTGGGGCGGCTGGCGGCATGTTTCCTGGATTCCCTGTCGACCTATAAATATCCCGCCATCGGGTATGGGCTGCGGTATGACTACGGAATTTTCAATCAGCGCATTGTCAAGGGATATCAGGTCGAGGAACCGGACCCCTGGCTGAAGCACGGATACCCGTGGGACATCGCACATCCGGAGTTTTCCTTCCACGTGGGTTATGAAGGCAGGGTGGAAACGGAGGCGCGCGGCGGCAGAACGATATGGAAATGGATTCCGGGCAAGTCGGTAATCGGGATGCCGTATGACCTGCCGGTCGTGGGATATGGCGGGGAGGCTGTAAACACCCTGCGATTGTGGTCGGCCCGGGCGGCCGAAGAGTTCGATCTGGACGACTTCAACCGCGGTTCCTATATCGAAGCTGTCGAAAATAAAGTCCTGGCCGAGAATCTGACAAAGGTTTTGTATCCGAATGACAATATGTTTGAAGGCAAGGAACTTCGTTTGAAACAGGAATATTTCTTTGTATCCTGTTCCATACAGGACATCATCCGCCGATTCAAGGTAGGCGGACAGGAATGGAAAGAATTCCCCGGTTACGTTGCCATCCAGCTGAATGATACGCATCCTGCGCTGGTTATCCCGGAACTCATGCGTCTCCTGATGGACGTGGAAGGACTTGGCTGGGACGAGGCATGGGATATCACGGTCGCGACAACAGGCTATACCAATCATACGATACTGCCGGAGGCTCTCGAGCGCTGGCCGTTGGACATGCTTGCAAACCTGCTGCCGCGCCATCTTCAGATAATCCAGGAAATCAACGGACGTTTTTTACGGGCTGTCGCCAACCGTTATCCTATGGATACGGATCGCCTGCGCAGGATGAGCATAATAGAGGAAGGCGAGCAGCAGAACATCCGCATGGCGAACCTGGCGATCGTCGGGTCCCATTCGGTGAACGGCGTTGCGCAAATTCACACTCAACTGCTGCGAAACTTCCTGCTGAAAGATTTTGCCGAATTCTGGCCGGAAAAATTCAACAACAAGACGAATGGAATCACTCCGCGGCGCTGGCTGCTGAAGGCCAATCCTTGCCTGGCCGCTTTAATTACCGAAGCCGTCGGCGACCGATGGATCACGGATCTCGAGCAATTGCGGGCACTGGAGCCTCTGGCCGGCGACTCCGGTTTTCTGGAGCGCTTCCGTGCAGCCAAGCAGCGGAACAAGGTCAATCTGGCCGGATATATCAATAACCGCGTACAGGTAAAAATTGATCCCGAGTCGATGTATGACGTCCAGGTTAAAAGGCTGCACGAATACAAACGCCAGCTTCTTCTGGCACTGTATATAATCCAGCGTTACAACCGGATGAAGGACAATCCGCACGCGGACTTCCTGCCCAGGACTTTTATTTTCGGAGGGAAGGCGGCCCCGGGATATGCCGCGGCCAAGCTTATCATTAAGCTCATCAACCAGGTTGCCGAGGTTGTCAACGGCGATCCCCAGGTCAGTGCGCGGATGCGCGTGGTATTTGTGCCCAATTACCGTGTCTCGCTGGCGGAGCGCATTATTCCCGCCGCAAATTTAAGCGAGCAGATCTCCCTTGCCGGAACGGAGGCTTCAGGAACCGGCAATATGAAATTTCAGCTCAATGGCGCGCTTACAATGGGTACGCTTGACGGCGCGAATATAGAGATCCTGGAGGAAGTCGGAAGCGACAATATCTTCATCTTCGGACTTACGGCCGAAGAGGTGGCCCAGCGCAAGCCCGACTACGATCCCTTAGACATCTACAACGGCAACGAGGAGATCCGCCGGATCCTGCAGATGATCGAACAGGATTTTTTCAGCATGTTCGAACCCGGCATCTTTCGTCCGCTGGTGGATAGTTTGCTGAAAGGAGGGGATCCCTACATGGTTCTGGCGGATCTGCCTTCATTTGCCCGGGCGCAGGATCAGGCGGACGAACTTTACGCCAGCCCCGAGGCGTGGGACAAAAAGGCCGTACTCAACGTGGCCCGCAGCGGAAAATTCTCTTCCGACCGCACCGTACAGGAGTATGCAAGGGATATCTGGGGAATCGTTCCCTGTCCGATTGAGGAGCATAACAGCCCCGACTGATGTTAAAAGCCGGCTTTATTCTGGGAAATAAAAAACGCAGAGATCCACAGAGTTATTAAATTTTTCTCTGCGAATCTCTGCGTGCGCCCGATCGGCAGGTTGTACTGTCAGAATATCCGGCGTAATTATGGCTGCCGATCGGGCTGTGCTTCTGCGGTGGGAGGTCTTACTGTAGTTTTTCCAATCCGAATTTCTCGGCGTAACCGGCGAGCATATTCAGTTCGTCATCGTCGACGTCGACGCCTTCCGCCAATGATTCCGCCCGTTTTTCCAGCTCTTTCTCTCCATGAATGAAGATCCGGTCGTGACCCGGGGCCTTTTCGCTGTCACGCACCTGCTGAAGGATGGATTCCACATGGGCGGCGATCGCTTTGGAATCTCCGAAGAGGTTCGTGCTAAGAGCTCCGAAGAAATGGGTCACGCCGCAGCCGTTGACCGGGCTGAATGTGTCGCGGCACCATGATCCCATCGACATTCCGGAACAGAGAACGTCCACCAGCAGGCCCAGTCCGTAACCCTTGTGGCCGCCCAGCTCTTCGCCGGCGCCGCCGAGGAACAGGTGTCCGCCGAATTTGCTTTCGCGGTAAATTTTCTGAAAAGCATGGACGTCCGTCGTATCGTTGCCCTCTTCGTCGACAACCCAGCCGATCGGCATCGGCTTGTCGCGGCGTTCGTGGACTTCGACCTTTCCGTGGGCAACCGTAGTTGTGGCCATATCCAGAGTGAATGGGGTTTTCCCGGCTGTGGGAATCGAGTAACAGATGGGGTTGGTCCCAAGGATGCGTTCCCGTCCGAAGGTAACAATGGAGCAGATCCGGGTGTTGGTGAGGGACATCCCGATGAAACCTTTCGCAGAGGCCATTTCCGCCCAGAGCGCGGCCATTCCGAAATGACTGGAGTTGCGGACGGCGGCGAATCCGGCGCCGGAGGTCCCTGCTTTTTCGATAATGCGATCCATGGCGAATTTGGAAATATGGCCGCCGATGCCGTTGTGGCCGTCGACCGTCAGGGAAATGGGGGTTTCATGGACAATTTCAGGCTCGGCATCCGGAAAGACAAATTTTTTCTTTATATTTGTTTCATAGAAAGGAAGCCGCCCGACTCCGTGGGACGGCACACCGCGCGCATCGGCTTCCACCAGAACCCACGAGGTTATTTCCGCCTGTGGTTTGGGGTATCCCAGTTTTTCCAGGATCTTCGTGGTATAGGCTGTCAGTGCCTCGTACGTGATTTTTGCACTCATTTGGAATTCTCCTTCTTCACCCGCAATTTTTATTGGTAATCGTCGCATTGCCGGCTGGTTAGTGGCGATGCCCCGTGGCAAATGCTTCCTTGCTCTGTATTATAAAAACACCATGTTTCATTATGCGGAACAAAGTTTCATAATAGCTAAACAACCTTCTTTGTGTCAATCACTTTCCAATGGCAAATGCCGTGCAGAGCTGAATATTAGCCAAACAAGGCTTCTTCCGGAAAGTATATTCCACTCAATGAAAAAGAGTTTCATAATATGAAATAGAAAGCTATCCACGGAAAATGTCATAATAATAATAAATGGGGACACCCACATTTCGGAAATCACCGTTTTCTGAAAGAAACAATGGGTGTCCATGTTTTTCCCATGGGTGTAGAAAAAATAATGGGTGTCCCCGTTTTCTGCCAAGATTCGCCGGACGCAGTCCGGCGCCAACAGGATGCAGGGCTGGCTTCCGGCTCCCGGATTCCTGTATCATGATTCATGACGGTTGCGGACAGGGACTTCTGTTCCGATCAAATATCGAGCTAACCGGTATATGGGTGTATTGATTTGGAATTAGAGAAGCCGGAAGAATCTTCATATCTCAACTGTATCCGATGCGGATTATGCCTCGCGGCCTGTCCGACCTATCGCGAATATCTCAAAGAAACAGCTTCCCCGCGGGGGCGTGTCGCCCTTGCACGCAAAGGGCTGGAAGGGAAACTGGAACTCTCCCCGAACCTCATCGAACAGATGTACGGCTGTTTTGCCTGCATGGCGTGCAACGATATATGTCCCGTCGGCATCCAGCCCGCAAATCTTGCTCTTTCAATGAGATATCTTCAGGAACAGCGGCAGCCGAAAAAATGGAAGCAGCTGATTTTTAAAGGATTGCTGTCTAAATCAGGGCGCCTGGAGCTTGCAACGCTACCCTTGAGACTGTACGAAAAACTCGGGATCCGGCGTCTTGTTTATTGGTTGAGACTCAATCGTATCCTGCCGGATCGTGTTCGGGATGTTGAAGCGATGCTGCCGCGAATTCCCCAGAGGCCTCTGAGACGGGTCCTGCCGGAAATTACAGAGGCGCTTGGGGAAGAGCGGTATCGTGTCGGGTATTTTCTCGGTTGTGCGCAAAGTTTGCTTTTCGCGGAACAGAGCTCTGCGACCCTGCGTGTGCTGTCCCGCAACGGATGCACCGTGATAACGCCGAAAGAAGTAGAATGCTGCGGGATGCCGGCTCGAGGCTACGGGAGAATGGATCTGGTTCTAAGCCAGGCGCAGCGGAACATCGCTGTTTTCGAACGCTGCAATGTGGATGTAATCGTGGCCGACTGCGCCACCTGCGGTTCGACTTTAAAAGAATATGATTCTCTTTTTGCCCGGGATGCCGAATGGGCCGACCGGGCGGCGGCATTCCGGAGCAAAGTGCGCGACGTAAGCGAATTCCTTGCGGAAATTCCCCTTAAAAAGCCGTCCGGCCGCATTGAAGCCAGGGTCACGTACCACGATCCCTGCCATCTTCGCCGCGCCCAGAAGGTGTGGAAAGAGCCGAGAAAACTTCTGTCGCTTATTGACGGCCTGGAATTTGTCGAGATGGCCGAGGCCGACTGGTGCTGCGGCTCGGCAGGGAGCCAGTTGATAACGCACTACGATACATCCAGGAAGGTGCTCGACCGGAAACTCGATAATATTGATAAAACGGAAGCGGGTATCGTCGCTTCCGGATGTCCCGGGTGCCGGATGCAGCTGAAAACCGGCCTGCAGCGGCGAGGGAGGCCGGTGCGTGTCGTGCATCCCATAACCTTGCTGGATGAAGCCTACGGGGGTGGAGATGGACAGCGGAATGATTGAAAAACTTGCGAAGATTATCGGCAAAGACGGCGTTCTCCGCACTCCGGAAGATCTTGCCGTCTACAGCTACGACGGTACATTTGCCGAAGGAACTCCCCAGGCGGTCGTTTTGCCGGAATCGACCGGGCAGACAAGCGAAATAGTGAAGCTGGCCGCCGGGGCCCGAATTCCGCTGATTGCCCGCGGCATGGGGTCGGGGCTGGCCGCGGGATCGGTTCCTGTCAGCAGCGACAGTATTGTTGTTTGCTTTACCAGGATGAACCGGATACTGGAGATCGATACCGTCAACACGGCCGCGCGCGTGGAAGCCGGAGTCATAACGGCGGTGCTTCAGGCCGAAGTCGAAAAGAACGGTCTTTTTTATCCCCCCGATCCTTCGAGCATCCGGCATTCCACAATCGGCGGCAACATCGCCTGCAATGCGGGCGGTCCGCGCTGCCTGAAATACGGCGTTACGGGGAATTATATCCTGGGATTGACCGTAGTGCTGGCCGACGGAAGGATCCTCAAGACGGGCGGCAAACCCATAAAGGATGTGACCGGGTACAACCTGACATCCCTGTTCGCTTCTTCGGAGGGGACTCTGGGATTGATTACGGAGGCGCTTCTTCGACTGGTCGCACGGCCCCGTTTTGTCAAAACCGCTCTGGCGGAATTTGACTCTCTTGCAAACGCTTCCCGTACGGTGAATGCAATCCTGGCCGAAGGAATCGTTCCGGCTACCCTGGAGCTTGTGGATCAGACCGCCATCGTCTGTATCGAGGAAGCCATGCACCTGGGACTGGCCACCGATGTCGAGGCCGTGCTGATTATTGAAACGGACGGTTCCGACGAATCTACCGTCATTCGGGAAATAGAGGCTGTGGGACGGATCTGCAGAGAAACCGGCGCGCGAACGGTGAAGCTGGCGAAAACGGAGGAGGAAAGGGACGGATTGTGGAAAGCGCGCCGTTCCGTCGGAGCGTCGCTGGCGCGCAAAGCCCCGAACAAGCTGGGCGAAGACATAACCGTACCGCGCAGCGCCATCCCCGAAGTCGTTGAGAGGCTGCGGGAAATCAGCGCGAAACATGGGCTGCCGATTGCGATATTCGGTCACGCAGGAGACGGAAACCTGCATCCGAACATTCTTTTCGATAAAAGAAACCCGGAGCAGTGGGCAAAAGTCGAACAGATGATGGGGGAGGTTTTTGAAGCGGCGCTTTCGGTAGGCGGAACCCTATCCGGCGAGCACGGTGTAGGCGTTCTCAAGCGCCCGTATTTCGAGCGGGCGCTGGGGCCGGTATCGGTTGAGGTCCAGCGTCGCATCAAGCAGTCCCTCGATCCTCTGGATATCCTCAATCCCGGAAAAATCTTCGAAGAATAAGCCGGAAATCGGAACATGTAGGGGCGAACCTTGTGTTCGCCCTTCTTTGCTTTAACCAGGTAATATCGCTGA
>CAZPHK010000054.1:0-25635 GCA_964586015.1 uncultured Acidobacteriota bacterium
CATAGCTGTTCATCCGCTCGAAGATTTTCCGCGCTTCCTCGACTGCGCGGACGATTACGGAAAGACCGGGGGCCGTGAGCACGAGGGATGCGGCGGAGCGCGCTGCGTCCGTAGCTCCGCTGACGGCAATGCCGACGTCGGCTTCCTTGATGGCGGGCGCGTCGTTGACGCCGTCCCCCGTCATGCCGACGAGATGCCCCCTGGACTGAAGGGCGCGCACGATGCCGTATTTGTGTTCGGGAAAAACCCGGGCATACCCGTCCGCCTTCTCGATTTCTTCAATTTCCCTGGAAGACAGATGCTCGATATCCGTGTTTTCCTTAAAGAAAGCGTTGGCGGGTTTTATGTCGTCCCCCAGGCCGATCTTCCTGGAAATTTCCCGGCCGATGGCCACGTCGTCCCCGGTAACCATTTTTACCCGGATCCCGTGATTTTTTGCATTGGCTACGGTGTCTTTCGAGTCTTCCCGGGGCGGATCGAACAGGGGCAGGATTCCGAGAAAATCCCAACTGTCCTCTTCCCGGGAAACGGCCACTCCCAGGGTCCGGTATCCTTTGGCCGCCAGATCGTCCACCGTTTTCTGTGCTTTTTCCTCCGTGTCCTTATCCAGGCGGCACAGTTCCATGATGACCTGGGGCGCCCCCTTGGCGGCTCTGAACGTGTGATCCTCCGGATCCTTGACGGTGCTTTCGGTTTTCTTGTGAACCGGGTCGAAAGGTACGAACTTGGTTCGAGTGTAGTTTTGCAGTTTGCTTTTGTCCGACAGTCCTCCCAACACGGCAAGATCGATGGGATCCTGATCCTCTTCTTTCGATGCCAGCGCTCCGAAAAGGATCAGTTCCCCGGGATCGGATGCCGCAAAAGTCACGGGATCGCCCAAAGTCAGCTTGTTCTGGGTCAGGGTCCCGGTTTTGTCGGAGCATAAAATATCGATGCCGGCCATTTCTTCTATCGATTCCAGCCGCGTGACAATCGCCTTCATCCTGGACAGGGCCAAAGCGCCGACCGCCATCGTTACGGAAAGGACCGCGGGCAGTGCAACCGGAATCGAGGCCACCGTGAGAATAAGGGCGAACTGAATCAACGTAAGAATCGAATCGCCGCGCGCCAGCTGCACCAAAACAAGGATGCCCACCAATACCAGGCTCATGTAGATCAGATAATCCCCGATCTGCAGAACCGCTTTTTGAAAGTGGGATGCCGCTCCCGCGCCCTGAACCAGTTGGGCGGTGCGGCCGAGGTAGGTGTTTGCGCCGGTTCCGGTCACCAGGGCGGTCATTTCTCCCTGCCTGGCAATGGATCCGGAATAGGCAACGTCTCCGTTTTCCTTGTTGACAGGGAGGGATTCTCCCGTCAACGCGGACTGATCCACGCTGAGGTATTCTCCGTCAAAGAGTTTGGCGTCGGCCGGAACGATAGCTCCCGAACGCAGACGTATCACGTCGCCGGGCACCAGCCCGCCGGCGGGGATATCCTGCCATTTGCCGTCTCGAAGCACCCGCGCTTTAAGAGCCAGCTGCTTTTTAAGGGCGTCCAGGGCGTTGTCCGCTTTGCGCTCCTGCCAGAAACCTACCAGAGCATTAAAAAATAGAAGAACAACTATAATAGTGAAATCCTCCCAATGCCGGACGATGGCGGAGAGAACGGCCGCGATCTCAATCATTCCCGGAATAGGCCCCCAGAAATAGCCCAGAAACTTCAAGACCGGATTGATCTTTTTCTCTTCCAGGGAGTTCGGACCGTACTGTTGCAGGCGAGCCTCGGCATCGGAGCCCTTCAGCCCCTCAGGGGAGCTGTCGAGTCGGGAAAACAGGTTTTCAACTCCGTTTTCTTCAACATCCTTGCTGTTGATAATTTCCGGTTTGGACATTTTTAATTGCCTCCTGTTGCGCTGTATCTTGACCGGCTGTTTCGAGCCGGGCGCTTTCCAGCAAATAGACGCTTTAGCCGTTCTGTTTGTTGCCGGCCGCCGCATATTTCTCAAATGGTTATCGGCCGGATCAATACGGAAGGTCGGTTGTCCCGTTTAAGCAATCACCGGCGGCGCATGCACCCGGTAGATACCTGGATGCAGGGATGGCTTGCTTTTCGCGAGACACCCTTATTCATCTTTGCCCTTCAAGGTTCCGCGTAACCGGTATTTGCCGGATTTCTTCAACTCCTCCGTTTCGGTAATCAGTCTAGCAGACCGTTTCCGGATTATGTAGTTCCATGCCCACTGGATAAGCACAAGCAACTTGTTCTCATATTCGATCATTTGCATCAGATGCACGACCAGCCAAAGAAGCCAGGTCGCCGTTCCCGCCGTCTGCAGCCCGAACACCCTGGCCACGGCCCTGTGCCGGCCGATAACGGCCATGATCCCGCGGTCCCTGTATTCGAACCGGTCGATTTCCCTTCCCGCCAGCCTCTTCATAATCACCCGGGCGACAAATTCGCCCGATTGTTTGGCCGCCTGCGCAAGTTGCGGAAGAAACTTTTCGAGACCGTGGCCGTACAGGGCAAGATCTCCTGTGACTAGGATGTCCGGTTAATTTTCCAATTCGAAATGCTCCCCGACCCGAATGCGTCCAGCTTTGTCGGTTTCGGCTCCGGCTGCTTTTGCAATCGCTTTTCCGAGTGGGGCGGCCCTGACGCCGGCTGCCCAGACAACGGTGTGCGCGTGCAGTTGCTTTTCCTTTTCCTTCTCCCTGTACGTAATCATAGGGCCGCAGCCGTAATTTCCGGGTGCAAAAAGTCCTCCCTGACCCAATTCCGGCCTGTTTGGACAATGATCTTGGAAAAATCAGGTCGGAGTCGTGCAACGGTCGCGCCCGGATCAAAATTCTGCTTGCAATTTCCGGCGTCAATCGTGTTTTCACGCCTGCGGCGGAACTTCACCGGGCATCTTCGGGAGGGAGTATGCCGTAAACCCCGTCGGGATAAAAAGGGCCGAACTGCGTGTTTGTCACCCTCAGTTTGTTGATCACATCCTTCGCCCCGCCTTCATAAGCGTTTTCCTCGGCCGTCCGGTATTCGCTGCAGGTGCTCACGTATCCCGTCAGCGTTGCGATGCTGTTTTCAACGGAAACCTTCACCAGGCTTTCATCTACGAAAGGGCTCCAATACAATTCCTGCTCGATGTTCTTTTCAATCTCCCGATCCGGTTTCCATTTCCAGGTTCGCCTGTAGTCGATGTCGTTGGACACGGAGACCACTCCCTCGACGTCTTCCGCCAGGCGCTGTGCCCTGCGGAATTCCCAGGATGTGCTGACCCTGCCGAAGAGGTACACTTTCCCGCCGAAGGTGGAGACCTTCAGATCGTATCTGTCGATGTAGGGGTCGTCCGAGAGAGCCTTTTCCACAGCCTGTTTCAGTTCCATGTTGGAAGGGGGCGGATCCGGGCGTACCGCGATATTGTTGACGACGCCCGCAACGCCCGCGACGGTTCGGGCGTCCTGCGCGGCGTATTTCCTTTCCGGGAAGCCGTCGGATCGGTGCTTTACGCCTAACCATTATGTAGACAAACCTGATTTCTAACTTGTTACAGTTATTTTCGATGCCAGGATTGTCTCCGCACCAGCTTAACGGCGCACACCGTGAAGTCGATCACCTTTTGTACGGAACGCAAACCCTCGGCGTCTGCTTCAATGCCTTCGGTGCTTTTTTCCCTCAACCAGAGGGCCGAACCCGGATTCGCACCGAAAACGCCTCCGCCGACCGGAATCATGCTGTTGATAATGTAGAAATCATCATGGATTTTTTCGGCTATTCTGCAATAACCGCGAGGACGCCATCTGCATGCATGATGACGTATCCCCCGCCGGACTGAAACAGTCCGGCTCATCCATGAAAAAATCATTGAAGTGGGGAACCCGGGAATGGAATAATCCCGATTTCGCGGCATCTTTATTGACCCGTTATCCGGAAGGTCCAATCTATGCTGAAAAAACTCATGCCGAAAGAAGACGTTTTTTTCGACCTTTTCGAGCAGCAGGCCGAAACGATCGGCCGGGGCCTGCAATTATTCGAGTCGCTGATTAATGAATACTCGCGTCTGGGGGAATTGAATGTGCAGATTAAGGCTCTGGAAAATGAATCCGACGAGATCGCCCATCAAATTTACAACCTGTTGAACAATACATTTATAACGCCTTTTGACCGGGAAGACATCCGGATGCTTGCACATAGTATGGACGATGTCATGGATCTCACGGAAAAAGCGAGCGCGCGCATGCAGATCTACGACCTTGCCGCCCCGCCGGTAAACACGGACCGCATGATTGTCATTATCCGGAACGCTTTCGACAAGATAACTTCAGCCATACGCATGCTCCGGGAGCCGAAGAATTACAGGACGATTCTGCAGCTTTGCGTTGAGATCAACAGCCTTGAAAACGAAGGGGATGTTGTACTGCGGGAATCCCTGGCACGCTTGTTCAGAGACGCTTCCGATCCTGTTTATTTGATAAAGGCAAAGGAAATCTACGAAAGTCTTGAAGAAGCCACCGACCGTTGCGAGGATCTTGCGAATATCTTCGAGACGCTCTTGTTAAAAAATGCTTAAGCCTTACACTGCTGTTCCGGTGTTTTTACAGGCAGCCGGCAATATATTCCCGGCTGTTTTAAATCAGGCAGATTCCGAAACATGTGCCACGCTCCTGCCGCAGTATCTCGAGAACGCCTGTTCTGAGAAACAGAAACGCGAATATCCATTATGAACATTGCCTGTTTTGCAGTCACTCTCATCGCGCTGGCGCTGCTTTTCGACTTTTTAAACGGCATGAACGATGCCGCCAATTCCATCGCCACAATCGTATCCACCCGAGTTCTCTCGCCCCGCCTGGCTGTCGCATGGGCTGCTTTCTTCAATATGGCAGCCGCCTTCGGGTTCGGTGTGGGCGTGGCAAAAACCATCGGGAAGGGAATCGTAATACCGGAAATCCTGTCCCTCTGGCTTGTTTTTTCAGTGCTGATCGGCGCAATTGTCTGGACTTACGGATGCACGATGCTGGGGCTTCCCATCAGCGTTTCCCACGCATTGGTCGGCGGCATTATAGGCGCCGGTCTTGTCAAAGGCGGCATGCAAGTGCTGATCTGGGGCGGGATCGTCAAAATCGCGGCTTTTATTGTTTTGTCGCCTCTGTTCGGTTTTGTACTGGGAATCCTTATATCCGTTCTTGTTGCCTGGATTTTCCGCCGCTGGTCTCCGCATCGCGTGGATCGCATTTTCCGGTTCGGCCAGCTTTTTTCTTCAGCATTATTCAGCCTGGGCCACGGCGCCAACGACGCCCAGAAAACTATGGGCATCATCGTCATGGTGATGGTCGCAGCCGGCTGGCAGGAGGGATTTCACGTACCTTATTGGGTAATTCTTTCCTGTTATGCGGCTATCGCTTTGGGAACGCTTCTCGGTGGATGGCGGGTTGTGCGCACTATAGGAATGCGGGTAACCAAACTGGTTCCCGTAGGGGGATTCTGCGCGGAAACCGCCGCGGCCATCTCCATTATCGGCAGTTCCCTGGGGGCCATACCCGTTTCGACCACTCACACCATTACCGGAGGCATCATCGGGGTTGGATCTCTGCGCCGCATGTCGGCGGTTAAATGGGGAGTTGCGGGCAATATCGTCATCGCCTGGATTCTTACTCTGCCCGGGTCGGCGGCCATCTCTGCATTCGTCTACCTGCTGGTCCGTGCCCTGGGAGCGGGATAAGGGCTTAACCCGCACAGTAACATTCCGGATCAATAAAACAGCGGCACGGGGATACAATTCCATGTTTCTTTTTTCCACCTATAGTAAAATCAGGAAATCACCAGCTGATTCGTTGCAATACATCGGCATCAGGAGGAATCATCAGAATCAGCAGTGAATCTGATACGGGAAAGAATTATAAAAACTATATGGAGAACATCTACGGCACACTGGTCCAAACGCAGATGGTGGGGCTTGATGATGCATCGATCAAGGAACTCAGCAAAATCAATGGTTTTGTAATCGCCCAGGAACTGACGGGCGATATCATGGGAGCCGAAATCCGCCAGAATTCGGAGGTCGTTGAAATCGCCGATAAGCCCGCTCCGGCCGGGATTTACTCCGTACCCGACGGCTATACCCAAAAGGACACTCTTTCAATGGAGGAGGTGCAGAGCGGGCAGGAACGATAGCTCGGGCCGCCCCGGGATTGTCGGAGGTTTTATTATTTAATGGGGATAGGATTATCGAAACAGAACAATGCCAAGGTTGAAAAGGCAGATTTTCAGCGTGAGTTTCAGTAGTTTTCTATTCATCGCGATATTCGCTTTATTTTTCATTCGCCTGCGGATCGTTGATCCTGTTTGTAGGTCCCATTATCGGCTCAGGGCAATTCCGGGAATCATTGTACACTTCCAACCGTTTGCATGCCGGGAATTTTTATTGTTCGTCCAAAGGATCAGCCGATTCGAAGCAAGTGCCTTTCCGGGCTAAAAGTCTGAAGGACCATAAAATGCGGTCACTTTACTTTGGCCGCATTGTGCTAAGATAACACAATCACTCGACGAATTTCAGTGACGGGAATTCATGATAAGGAGAAACAGCCATGAGTCTTAAAAGCACCGGGAAAAAATGTACGACGCGCAGAGGATTCTTCAAGAATATCACCGCGGGCGCCGGCAGCCTGGCTCTCGCGAGCTCGCTGCGGGGAGCATTGACGCCCAATCAAAGCGAATTGATTGCGGCTCCGAAGGAGGCCCAATCCGCCGACGGGACGATATACGGGAAATATTTTCTGAGCGACAACGGAGAACCGCCGAAAGAAATGGATTTCGTCGGTTTGAACAGCATCCCTCCGTTTCCGGAAATAGCCAGCCCCCAGACATACTTTCGGGGCGCTTCGGCCTTGCCGGGTGCTACCGCCACGATAGGATGGCAGGTGTTCACCGCGCCGGTTTGCTGGGAAACTCCGCACATCCACAAATATGATGAATTCCTTATTTTCCTGGGTGCGGAACTGCCGGATCTTTGCAGCAGCTTCGATGCGGAGATAGATCTCTGGATGGGAGAGGAAATGGAGAAGCATACGATCACCTCGACAACCGTCGTCTTCATCCCTAAAGGCATGCAGCATGCCCCGTTGAATTTTAGAGCGATCAGAAAGCCTGTTCTCTTCCATGCGTTGTATCTGGGACCGTCCCTGGATCGCGAACCGCGCGTCCCGGGCTTTGATTTAAATACTTTTGACTGGGGCGGCCCTGCCAACTTAAAGACCTTTGGTCCGCCCAAGAAGAAATAGAAGCTCCGTAAACTCTGCCAAGGCCTATGTGGTCGAAAATTAAGAGAACAATCGCGCCCCCTGTTTTCGATGATGAAGATAAAACGCGCGTCGCCTATCTGCTGAGCGCCATAATCCTGACCCTGTTTATCTTTGCGGTCGTTCGCATGATTCTTACGGTTTGGATACTTCCGGAGTATCGGCAGGTTTTGCTGCGGACGAACGGGGGGCTGATCGGGATATTATTCCTGATTTTTATCATCATGCGCACAGGGCGCGTGCGTCTTGCCTGCATTTTTTTTACGCTGTATCAGTGGACAGCCATAGCCTGGCTTACATACCACTACGGGGGACTCCATCTGAGCGTCTTCAGTTTTTTCGTTTTCGTTATCCTCGCCTCCGGCCTGCTGCTGGGGAGCCGGTGGGCGATTGGTTATACGGCAATGAGCACGCTCTATGGATTCCTGCTGTTGTATTTCGAAAAAAAGGGGATGATCGAAACCTTTATGGAAGGTCCGGAGGGGGTGTTGTACATCCTGATTCCGAGTTTCATTACAACAGCCGTGCTCGTGTATCTGTACAACCGGGATATGGCCGGATCCATAAAACGGATTCGAAACGATACCGCGCAGCTTGCCGAAACAAACACACGGCTCATCACGGAAATATCCGCCCGTGAGAGACTGGAAGCTCAGCTGGTGCAGGCCCAGAAGATGGAAGCCGTCGGAACGCTCGCAGGCGGCATCGCGCACGATTTCAACAATATACTCATGGCCATAATCGGTTTTACCGAGCTGGCGTTGTCCGGAGCGGAAAAAGGGACGACCCTTCATGAAGACCTTACTGAAATACTGGTCGCCGGCAACCGCGCAAAAGATCTGGTCGGTCAGATTCTGGCTTTCAGCCGCCAGTCCGATCAGGACAGGAAGCCCGTAAAGGTAAAACCTATCGTGCATGAAGCCCTGAAGCTTCTGCGGGCGAGCCTGCCCGCCAATATCGAGATTGCGCCGAACCTGGAAAGCAACGCCGTAGTGAAGGGGGACCCGATTCAAATACAGCAGGCGTTGATGAATCTGTGCACGAACGCGGGTCATGCAATGCGGGAGACCGGCGGCAGGCTGGAAGTGGAACTGAAAGAAGTTGCTCTTGATTCTGCCCAGGCAGCCGGGTTTCCGGAAATCACGCCCGGGCAGTACTTGAAATTAACGGTGAGCGACACGGGCCCCGGGATGAGCCCCGAAATCCTGGAGAGGATTTTCGAGCCGTTTTTTACCACAAAGAGCAGAGAAGAGGGCACGGGCCTGGGGCTTTCGGTCGTTCACGGAATCGTCAAGAACCATCAGGGAGCGGTTCGTGTTTCCAGCAAACCCGGGGAAGGCGCTGTTTTCACAATTTACCTGCCGGTCTTCGAAGAGAGCCCGGAACAGGAAATCTACGGCGAAGGAGATATTCCCATTGGTACGGAACATGTACTTTTCGTGGACGATGAGAAATCCATAATAAGAATGGCGGAAAAGCAGATTCGATCTTTGGGATACGAAGTAACGACAAGCGACGGCAGTGTCGAAGCCCTGGAGCTGTTTAGAAAGCGGCCCGGGGAATTTGATCTCGTCATAACCGATATGACCATGCCGCACATGAAGGGCGATGAGCTCGCCGGGAGGCTGATTTCCATACGGCCCGATATTCCCGTGATTCTTTGCACGGGATTCAATCCCGATATTCAAAACGATAATTCAAAGAAAACCTGTATCCGGGCCGTTCTCCAAAAGCCGATTCTCAAGCGCGATCTGGCCGTAAAGATCCGGGAGGTTCTC
The DNA here is from genome assembly GCA_964586015.1 of uncultured Acidobacteriota bacterium. GTDB lineage: Bacteria > Acidobacteriota > UBA6911 > UBA6911 > UBA6911 > UBA6911. The sequence goes on from CAZPHK010000054.1 coordinate 9,050, forward strand.
GACGACGGGAAGAGAATTTGAACGGCCGGCGCTGGGATTGTTCAGCCCAGACTTGCTGAAAATTCCTCCGCGGTCAGCGTCCAGCCGAAATAGTTTTGTACATTCTCAATGGCTGCCTGCTGCAGAGTCTGGGGGCCGGCCTGCAGGGTCGCGTCCGTTATCAGGATGGGCCAGTAATCCAGGCAGTAGGCATCCCGAAGCGTGGATTCGACACAGACGTTTGTGGCCATCCCGGTAAAAAACAGATATCGAATCCGCAGATCGCGCAGGATCGAGTCCAGATTAGTGCCCGCGAAGCCGCTATAGCGCGATTTTACTATAACCGGATCGTCCGGATGGGGCTTCAAAGCATCCACTATTTCAAAATTCCATGTTCCTTCAATAAGCGGTCTCTCCTGCAATTGCGGGTGATTTCGCATCAGAACCAGGGCTAATTCCTTATGCCAGTTGGGGGAATCCGGTCCTCCGGAGTTGCTGAGGTCCTCTTTATATCCCATTTGCAGATAAACGACTTTGATTCCCCGATCGCGGCTTTTTTCGAGAATGCCTCGAATGGTCCGGATGAGTCGCACCGCCGGTGAAATGTCGATACCCGCCAGGTCGAACACTCCGTTTTCGGCCGTAAAGGCATTCTGCATATCCACGACAACAACGGCCGCGGACCCGGAGTCCAGCTCCAGCGAATCAGGCCGCGCATTGCAGCGAATTTTCATTTTCCGCCTTCCTCTGCAGGGTGTATCGTCAGTGATCATGGACATTTTCCTGCATCTTTTCAAATGATATTCCGGCAGGAAAGGCTTTTCGGCGGATTTTAATTTTCCGGTCCCCGGGATGTTTATGTAAAAATGACACGGGACAAATGCAGGATTCCGGATTTTTCGAAACGGATGCAACGCCCTGTATTCGTCGTGTATTTAGGCAGCAATTATCGGAAGAGGTTCCTGACGGATCATGGCCCGTGTGGAGGTTGAACTAGTCAGTCGGGGGTATGAACTGGATGCCGAAGGCCTGGTGCCTCCCCACGTGCTGCTGCGCTACATGGAGCACCTGCGCTGGGAATATGTCGGCGGAAGTTCGAACGAAGTGAAGGCGCTGTTTCGTGAGGGACACACCTTTGTGGTGGTTGCCCAGACGCTGCGCATTGAGGGAGATATCGATTTGAGGACTCCCTTGCGCGGAACCCTGTGGATCGGCCGCACCGGACGATCCAGTATGGATTTCCATCATGTTTTTCATCGTGTTAAAGACGGGAAACTACTGGCCGAAGGGATTGTCACCATCGTATACCTCGGCCGCCGCGGATTGCCGACGCCGCTGCCCGCTTGCCTGGATGAGGCCGATTCCGATCCGCCCATGAAGCTTGACCTGAAACCGCCTGTTTTCGGAGCGATGCCGCGCGAGCCCTTCAGGCGCTCCTATCGTGTGCGCAGCGACGATCTCGATTTTTTGCAGCATGTGAACCAGGCCAGCTACGCTGCGCTGTTCGACGATGCGCGGCACGCCGCCGCTGCCGAACGCGCCTACGGACCCGATGGCGCCGGAAAGGGCCGGGTCCGTTTTCTGCACATCGAGTATGTCCGCTCCGCTATCGCGGATGACGAGCTGTTGATCGCAACATGGCCTGACGGCAGCGCCCCTGTTGCTCTGGGATTTACCCTGTGCCGGGGCGACACCCTGCTCAGCCGGGCCCTATTCCGGGTATGATACGGCCGGCCTTTACGGTTCTGAGAACCATGACACATTTTTATCCACGCCCCGTACATTGGACCATTGGGGAGAGTTGTTTATACCGGGAAAGGAACAAATGAATCCAAAAAGGATCTTGAAATATACCGGGATTATTCTTTTTATAAGCATTGTCTGTTTGTCGCTCTCGGGCTGTTACGGTACGAAGGAGGGAGGTGCCGTGAACGTCAACGAGGTGATTCCGGCGGTAGAGGCCCTGCAGGCACGCCAGGGTTCATTGCCTCTCACGGAGCGGCTGACCGGTGTCGTCAAAGCCGGCAACCAGGTGGCGATTTATCCTGAGATCAATGCCGTCATAACGGAAGTTCTGGTCAAAAACGGTCAGGTTGTCGAACGCGGACAGCCGTTGGTCCGGTTGCGGGACAAGGAGTTCCGGGAACAGATGAAGCAGCTGCAGGCGGCTTACCAGATGTCCCTGGCGCAGGCCAGACAGGCCGAGGCCCAATTGAAAGAAGCACAGGCGGGCAGGCGGCGGGCGGAAAGCATGGCGGAACAGAAGCTGATAAGCGAAGCCGACCTGGATACGGCCAGGACACGGGCGGAATCGGCGGAAGCGGCGCTGGATCTGGCGAACGCCCGGGTCGAGCAGTCCAAAGCCAACCTGAATGAACAGGAGGAAGTTATTACCCAGACCGTCGTTCGGGCGCCCGTCTCCGGTACGGTCGGCGATCGGAATGCCGAAGTCGGCATGCTTGTCGGCAGCGGGACGCAGCTTTTTAAGTTGGGGCAGCTGGACTCCGTGCGTGTGGAAGTAGTGCTTACGGACCGGATGCTCGAATACATCAAGCCCGGGCACCGTGTCGAAATACTCGCCGGCGGCAGTTCGCCGGATCCGATGCAGGCATCCCTGTCGCGAATTTCCCCCTTTCTGAACCCGGTATCGCACACTACTGTTGGAGAGATTGACGTGGCCAACCGGGACCGGCGGCTGCGTCCTGGAATGTTTGTGAGCGTCGACGTTTATCACGGTGAAAGTGAACAGGCAACTCTGGTTCCCCTGAGCGCCCTGTATGAAAATCCTGTAACGGGCGGCACCGGCCTCTATGTCAGCAAAAACCCTCTTGGCGGGGATCTTTCACAGGAACAGTTGAGCGGGCGTTCCCAGAGATTGACGGATCCCGTGGAGTTTGAATTCGTCCCTGTCGTGATACTCGCGAAAGGCCGTCTGCACGCCGGCATCAGCGGCATCGAACCGGGACAATGGGTCGTTACCATAGGTCAGGATCTGCTGGGCGGCCAGACGGGAAAAGCCAGGGTCAGGATAGTCGAATGGGATTGGGTCGAGCAGCTTCAACAGCTGCAGCGCCAGGAACTGCTCGAGGAAGTCATGAAGCGCCAGCAGTCGGAACAGGCGGACGCATCTTCAAATACTGTTCAGGGACAAACGTCGGAGTAGCGGATTATGAATATAACTGAAGTAGCCGTCAAACGCCCGATCGCCACCACCATGGTTTTTCTGATCATCATTGTGGTCGGAGTCATGGGGTTGCGCTTTCTGCCCGTTGACCTTTTGCCCCCGATTGATTTCCCCCGGCTGAGCATCATGACCAGCTACCCGAATGTCGGTCCCGAAGAAATCGAGACCATCATCACGGACCGCCTCGAAAACGCTGTTGCCAGCGTGTCCAATATTGAAGAAGTCCGTTCCAATTCGTCGGAGGGGCGAAGCAACGTTACCCTGGAGTTTGCCCAGGGAACCGATATCGATGCGGCCGCCAATGACGTGCGCGCCGCGCTCGACCGCATTCGGGGTAACTTCCCGGAGGAAGCGGATTCACCCCGGTTGAGAAAGTTCGATCCCGACAACTTCCCGGTCGTTATTCTCGGCGTTCAGTCCCGGCATCCGCTGGATGAATTGACAAGGATTCTCGAGCGGGAGATAGCCCAGCGTTTCGAGCAGATTCCGGGCGTCGGTTCGGTCGACGTCTTCGGCGGCGTCTACCGGGAGATCCAGGTCCAGCTCATGCGGGACCGGCTGGCGTCCAGCCAGCTCTCCGCCTCCGATGTCAGGCAGGCTCTGCAGCGGGAAAACGTTACGCTCCCCGCCGGCGACATGCGTGAGGGTTTCAGCGACATGTACGTCCGTACGCGCGGCGAATTCCAGTCGCTCGATGAAATCAGCAGCACGATCATCACTCTTGTCGACGACCAGCCGATCAGGGTCAGGGATGTTGCAACGGTCGTCGACGGCTACGAGGACATCAGCCGCATTGTGCAGGTGGACCAGAAACCCATGCTGCGGATGGCGGTACAGAAACAATCGGGCTCCAATACCGTTGCCGTCGCCGAGAAGGCGCGGGCCGTAGTGGATGAGATCAACAGGGAGCGCGATGATATGAATCTGTTTCTGGTTATCGATCAGAGTGAATTCATACAGAACTCCATCGACAACGTGAAGCAGTCCGCCATATGGGGAGGATTGCTGGCGGTCTTTATTCTGTACCTTTTTTTGCGCAACGGCTCCTCTACATTCATCATCGCCCTTTCCATTCCCATTTCGATCATCGCCACTTTCGGAGTGCTCTATTTCGGCGGCTTCACACTGAATCAAATGAGCTTCGGAGGCCTGGCTCTCGGAATCGGATTGATCGTGGACAACGCGATTGTCGTTCTTGAAAACATGGTCCGGCTTCGCGAGACACGCCACTCCCTCCGGGAGAGCGCCCTGATCGGAACCAGGCAGGTTGCGGGCGCCATAGTCGCGTCCACGCTGACCACCTGCGTCATTTTCCTGCCGGTGGTTTTCATGCAGACCATTTCCGGCATGCTGTTCAGGGAGCTGGCTCTCGTGGTGGTCTTCGCTCTTATGTGCTCCCTCTTCGTCGCGTTGACCCTGGTGCCGATGCTTGGAAGCCGTTTCCTGACGGTTCGGGAAAGCGATCCGGGTCCGCAGGAAAAAGCCCCCCGGAAGGGCCGCTGGATGCGCAAACTGGAAAATGGTTATATGAGATTTCTGGGGGGGCTATCCGCCATCGCTTTGTTGTGTTTGCGGTGACCATCGGGCTTCTTGTCGCCACCCTGTATCTATGGCCGATGATACCCGTCGAACTGGCCCCGCAAACGGATGCGGACGAGATCAGCATCGATCTCGAGATGGCCCAGGGAACCAACATTACCGTTGTGAACCGGTATCTGGCCGATCTCGATGAAATTGTCCGGGAAGTCACACCCATGGACCAGGTCCGGTATATAACCACCGAAATCCGTTCCGGCGACGCACAGGTTGAGCTCTCATTGAAAGGGGCCGATGAAAGAACGATCAACAGCTTTGAACTGGCGGACAGGATCCGACGGCACATAGCTGGGAAGATTCCCGGGGGCCGGACGAGAGTGGAGGCGCAGTCCGGACTCTGGATGCTTCGACGGTTGTTCGGTTCCGGCGGCACGGAAGCCATTCAGATTGAGCTCAGAGGATACGATCTTGCCATGGCGGATAATCTCGCCCGCGACATAAAGAAAACGATCGAGCAGGTTCCCGAGGTTGCGGATGTGCGCCTCAGCCGGCGGGAAGGCCGCCCGGAACAGAACCTGATCATCGACCGGGAAAAAATCGCGGACATGGGAATGTCGGTCAATCAGATTGCCGGGATCATTCAGTCCAATATCGGCGGAAGCCAGGCGGGTGTATTCCGGGAGGGAGGGGAGGAATACCCAATCGTTGTGCGCCTGCAGCCCGGGGACCGGCTGACCACGAACGATTTGAGCAACGTGGCTGTCAACACCGCCTCCGGGCAGATTATTCCCGTTTCCGCGGTTGTTACCACGGAGCGCCGCCGAAGCCCGATGACCATCGAGCGGGTGGACGGGCAGCGGGTGACTTACATCACGGCCAATCTGGAGAGCGGCGCCGCTTTGGGCGATGTGGTGGAGAAGCTGCAGGGCCGGCTTCGCGATTTCCCGCTGCCGAAGGGTTTCTCGATGATATTCAGCGGGGAATACAAGGAACAGGAAGAGGCGCAGAGGGATTTCATCCTGTCGGTCGTCATGGCCGTCATCCTTATCTATATGGTAATGGCGGCTCAATTCGAGCGTTTTCTCGATCCGCTGATCGTCATGGCGTCCGTTCCGCTGGCTTTCGTCGGAGTTGTGCCGACACTGCTGCTGACCGGCACCTCGCTCAACATTCAGAGCCTGATGGGTATTGTGATGCTCATCGGGATTGTCGTGAATAACGCGATCGTTCTGGTGGACTACATCAACCTGATGCGCCGCGAACAGAAACTCGATATCCGGGATGCGGTGCTGCAGTCCGGCCGCCGCCGTCTCCGCCCCATCCTGATGACTACCTGTACGACGGTTCTGGGCATGCTTCCGTTGGCCTTCGGAACCGGGGCCGGCGGTGAAATACAGGCCGCCCTTGCAAGGTCCGTTATCGGAGGGCTCACCATGTCGACCCTGATCACGCTGATATTGATACCGGTAGTCTACATCAGCACGCATTCCTACATTGCGAGGAGAAAAGCGGTCTAGGCTATTTCGCCTTTTAAACTGAATTTCCCGGAATTCTATTTCTTATAGACGCCGTACTCGTAGGCCGCTTCCATCATCGCCCTGAAGTTGGCGATATCCGTCGTATCCACGCTGGCTCCTCCCGCCAGTATATAACCGCCGCCCGGAGCGCAGGTTTCGATCAGCCTGCGGCAATTCTCTTTTACCTGAGCGCTGGTGCCGGTGATGATGACGGATGAAGGGACATTGCCCACAATGCAGGATACGTTGCCCAGTATCTTCTTGGCTTCCGCCATATCCGTCTGGTCGAAATACCAGACTACGCCGGTCCGGGGCGTTTCGGTTATCAGTTTCAACCGGCTGGTATATTTTCCTTCGGCGAACGGAAAAGGCACGAGTCCCTCTTCGATCATGGCCACAAAAAGCTTCTGAAGCGAGGGCCAGTAGAATTTCCTGAACTGCTCTTCCGACATGAACGTGTCGTCCCCCTTATGCAGGGGCATCATGCACAGGGGGCACTGGGTCATGGGAAAATTCTTAATGGTAGTTTCAATGGTAAGTTTGAGCTGGACGTCGATGGCTTCCAGCAGCTTGTCCGGCTGGCGGTACAGATCCATGGCGATGCCGTGCGTGCCCCGCATCATGTCGGCAAAAAAATCGTAGGGCGCCTGAGCCATGACGCCGCCGAAGAGCGAAGGGTATCCCCGCGACATCGCGATACCGACTACTTCCATGACCGCCGATTGATGCTTCATGAATTCATCCGACAGGTCCATCAGGGTCTGAAATACTTTGCGGATTTCGGGATTTGCCAGAAGGCCCACCCAGCTCGCGGGCCCGAAGAGGTTGCGCAGCGGGGGCATTTTTGAAAAAGGCTCGAAAACGCCGGCGGTGCGCGGCAGGGTGACGCGAAGATTGTAATCCGTGGGATCCATCATCAGCCGGTCGTATTCGTCGGCCTTCATGTATTCCCCCTCGACGATCTGCTGCATCGGTACGTCTTTGCCGACGCCGTGACCGGGCCATTTCATGATCTTGACATCCAGCGCATCCAGAATTCTTCCCGGGGGGGTGAATACGGGAGCCATAAAAGAGTCCATGTCGCCGAAATCGTCCATGAATTTGATAGACACCCTTTTCAACTCTTCGTAGTCGTACATGATTTTGTAAAAGCTGGATCCCGAATAATACGCCGGAAAACTTCCCACGGGCAGCATGACGGGCACCCGGTCGGGCTCCTCCAGTTTTATGGCTTTAATGAACCGGGTCACTCTCTCCTTGTGCAGCCTCTCCGCTTCGGGACTGACGAACTGAACGCCCGGCGCGTCGAGCCATTGTTTGAAGCGCTCTTCGCGTTTTTCATACCACGTCATTTCCGCCCACGTTTTATTTGCGGTCATATTATAGACCTCCATATTTGTTGCGTTCATTGACGGACGTACCGGAAGGCTCGATTCTATATGCATTCCCGGAACAATAGACAGAAAATAATCGTGTTTTTCGAACTGCTGTTCTGATGTTCGATACCGGCCGGACCGGATCCGAACTTACAGGCCCGGGAGCAGTCCGGGACCTTGGCTGCCTGTTCTCTTTCATGGGGAAGGGTGCGGATGGAAGCCGCTTGATTGGGAGGATAAATAATAGAGTGTAATGAGTGCGCCGGATGCACCTGAATTCGACCGGCTGTCCGAGAAAACAGTCTGTTATGGAATTTTATGGACTTGAGTTTCCCGGCGCTGATTGCATTTTTCTATTTAGAATTTGCGGATCTCGTATCCGGCCGTTTCAAGCAGCTTTGCGATGCCCTGATCCCCGACAAGATGGGCCGCGCCTACGACTACGAAATATGTTTTATCGCCGGCCAGGTATTCCCGGATCTTTTTGACCATTCTCCTGTTCCGCTTGAACAGGATCTCGTCCATCAGGGCGCCCAACTCAGGATGTTCCTGAAGGGTTTCTTCATTTATGAGGGCGTTCATCTTGTCCGCGTCGCCGCTTTTCCATGCCTCCATGATACTCTCGATCTGTCCGGAAGTTTTGGAGTTGTCCATAATCGTATATTTGAGGTACAGATCGGCGTCCGGCAAATTGAAAAGCAGATCCATCTGTTCCTGTGCAGATTCCAGCTCGAGGATGGGTTTGTTTCCCGTGGCTTTTTTAGCGAAGTATATGTCGATTCCCTGATCGGGCGAGTAGCCGAGTTCCTGGAGCCTGAGTGTACTGAGGGTAATCGAAAGGAGCGCAGGTTTCATTTTCATGAAACTGGCCATGGGAAGGCCGGCGCTTTTCAGATATTCCTCGAGCATAGCATACACTTCGCTGTCGAGTTCGTCCTTGATGGTTTTATCGCCGGGATACATGCCTTTTGACAGGACTTCCTGCAGTACTTTCGTCTGGTCGACGCTCAGAGGATCCAGCTCCAGGACCAGGATTGAAGACTTGTCGAACGAATCCTCGACAGCGGCATCGAGAGGATACATGTCCGATCTTGCATAGTGAACGGATCCGAAAAGGTAGACGGTGGCGGTGTCCGATTTTACCTCCCAGAGCAGGGATTGGGCCGATGCCGGCAGGGCAATGGACAATGAAAAAAGTGCGACCGCAAGAATGAAAATCTGAACATGAAGGTTGCGTTTACGGCCTGAGAATCTGCTGTCGTTTCCAGGAATTCTGTCCATCGGTTGTCTCCTTTGCGAATCATATCGACCGAATCATGCGCTAAGTGTATGGAGCTGTTCATTGTCTATTGAAAATCGCTTTTCCGTTGCAGCAGGAAATGGGATCCTGTAAGCCCCCCTGTCGTCGCAATCCCTTTTTACAAACAGAGATGTCTATAATAAACCGCATTACCTCAAGGTTCCATCCGGATTTGCGCCGATAATCTGGAAAAGTGCCGGAACTATTTTCCCGGGTTTGTGTTTAACATTATCGGAGCTGAAAAAATGGCAGGCACATTGTGCGGGATACCCGGATCCATAAAAACCTTAATAAGCGGAAAATATCGCCTCAATGATTATTGTTTATCAAAAGAATGAATAAATAGTCTTATCAAAGAAGGAGTTAAACAATGAAAAAACATTTGATTCTACTTTCCATATTTCTATTGGCGGCCGTTGCGGCTTTTCCCCAGGGAAGGGGGGGGAGCGGCAGCAGCAGGGGACAGGGACGGCAGCAGGTCCAGCCGCGGGCGCAGCAGCGACAGCAGGAAGGGGTGCAGTCCGGACAGGGAACCACGGAACGCAAGCGGGTCCGGATCCAGTCCGAACAGCGCCGGCAGATACAGGAATGCAGCAGGACCGCCGACGGCATTCGCAAGCAGGCGCGAAAAATGGCGCAGACTTCCGGGAAAAAATTCAACGCTGAAGAAGCAAGGCAGCAGCGCAACCAGATCCAGAGCCAGCTTCAAACGATGCAGGAGGAACACGAGCAGCTGATGCAGGGACTGGATTCCGGACAACAGCAGGCTCTCAGGGAGCGGATTCAGAATATGAACCAGCTGCAGCAGCAAATGAACACGCAGCTGAGGCAAATGAATTCTGAATTGGCGCCGGCAAATCCCGATTCCGCGAAGGTGTCGGAACAGGCGCGCAACATGGAGCAGACAATGGAAAGATGGCGGAAGGAATATAACGCGCTTTCGTCGGAAGCGGAATAGCAGCTCCTTTCAGAATCGGGGCCGGTCCAGCCCAAAGGCCGACATGTGATGAAACGGATGAAATATCTCTTCCGGGAATCGGCCTTATGCGCGGGAAACCGGCCCCTTTCCCGCTTTTAAAACATTCGGCAGTTTCACGCGCGTTTTTCCCATGTTTCCGGAAAGTGGATGGAACCACTTTGACCTGACTTTCCCGCCGCTGTAAACCATTCTCTGTCGCACATCCACCGTCGTATTGTGTACAATGTTCCCGGATGAAATAGTATTGGAGTAAACCTCAAATATGGCCGCTTTTCGGCCCGTAAAGAATCGGTGAGACGATCTCGGAAAAACAGCAAGACTCTTTGCCGCGCCAGAGGACTTGCCCATGACCTTGTGGTTACGAGGAAAGGAGATTTAACCACTCTCTGGTCTGAGGCGGGAATCCGTCATACCGTTTTCAACAGCGCGGCTCCGCATCTGCCCGGACTGGAGTATGCGCGCAATGTGCTGGCGGCGCTGCCTTTCTGTCCGCAGGCGCAATCCTGCCTCGTCCTGGGCCTCGGCGGAGGTTCCATCCCGCGCATGCTGATCAGGGCATGCCCGAATATCGAAGTGGAAGCTGTCGAAATCGATCCGGCAGTCGTGGGATTGGCCGACAGGTATTTTAATATCCATGCATTGCCCCGTTTTAAGGTGCACCTGGAAGATGCGGCCGCGTTTCTCAGGCGCTGTGACTCGCGATACGGAATAGTCGTTGTAGACACTTATCTCGGAGAGCAGTTTCCGGATCAATGCTCCACAAGGGAATTCATGATCGATGCCGGGAAATGCCTGATCGATGACGGCGTGCTTGTAGTCAACTGGTTGAGCGGAGACAGGCGAAGGCGCGACATTCTGCTGAAAACAATTGAATGGACGGTCGGTCCGGTCTGGCAACTGCCCGGCCTGAAATCAGGCAATGTTCTATATTTTGCCTCAGCCGGAGACATATCCCTGTCCGCAATCCTTTCCGCCGCCAAAGACATCCAGGCCGGGATTCCTTTCAAGAATTCACTCGGACAGCTCGTGCAGCGCCTGAAAATGGTGTCAGGCTAGCCTGACACAAAGTATCAGCCCGCACTTCCAACAAGGGGTAATTCCTTGATTTTGCTGTAATCGGGAGCGGCACATATGAAATTCATAGCCCATCGCGGTTTTTCACGACAATTCGCCGAAAATTCGCTCCCCGCGTTTCAGGCGGTAATCGATCATCCGTGCAACGGTCGCTCGTTGATAGGCATCGAGTTGGACATTCACCTTTCCAAAGACGGAAGAATTCCTGTGATGCATGAAACGACAGTGCCGGGATATAAAGGCACAAAGGTGCCCGTCGCGCAATGCACATTCGAAGAACTGCAGCGCCTGTTTAAACGGAAGCATGGCAGGTCGGCGCCCCCTGTGCCCGCAATCGAGGAAGTGCTCGACCTCGTCGATCACCGTACGGAACTCTGTTTTGAGATCAAAAAGGGCGCCTATGACTTCGATCGGTTTTCCCTGAGATTTGCCGCCGCGCTGGGCGCGTATCGCCCGCGCGGAGATGTAGTAGTAAGTTCGTTTTCACACGAGATCCTTGAATGGGTCCGGCCGTACCTTGCCCGGTTCGATCTTCGTTACGGCTGCATTTTCCGGAGCGTCAAGGCGCTTCAATCCGTCCCTCCGGATGTACGGGGACGGTTCGACCTGCTGCATCCTAGATACACACTGGTGCTGGATTCTCCGGGGCTTTTTCCTTCGAACGGTCCTCCCGTCCGATGCTGGACCGTTAACGATCCCGGAACCATAAACCGCCTTATCTCCCTTACTCCGGCAGTTCCGCTCGAGGCAATCATGACCGACGACATCGATCTGGCGGATAAGTTTCAGGAAACGGGAAAATAAGACAACTCTCCCTGTAGGAAAAACGGACGCATTATTTTTTAAGGCTACAACAGATAGGGTGTTGTATGGAGGCAATGGGCGATAACAGACAAAGGGCAGGCGTTTTTAATTGGGATTAGGTTCAGAATGCCTGTTACGGCCTGTTCCCGGTGAGTTAAAATAGACAACAAAAAGAACATTCAGAATAATCCATGAAAATCGCAATAAGCGCGGAAGGTCCGCACCTGGATGACAGAGTCGGTTCGAAATTAGGCGCCTCTCCCTATCTGTTCCTTTTCGACTTGCCGGGCGGCAGGTATGAAGTTTTGCCGAATCCCGGGGAAACCGGGGGCAGGGGAAGTGGCGTCCGGCTGGTAATTCTCGCCGCGGAAAACGATGTTCATACCATTCTGACCGGGTACTGTAATCCCCACATCGAGAATCTCCTGCGAGAGAACGGGATCGAAATTCTTACCGGAATCTGCGCAACCGTCGACGATGCCGTCAAACAGTACCAAACAGGAAAACTGAGTCCGGAAATTAAAGCGGAATCTTCTGCCGCGGCGAAAATCCCGCAAACAGTGGCGCTTTCCCCTGCAAACGCATTCCGAAAAACGGCCCGGCAATTCATCCAGCTTCTTCCCGTACTGGCGGGCGTTATTCTGCTGATGGGTTTGTTTCAAAGTTTTATCTCGAAGCGTCATCTCGCATCCATCTTCTCCGGCAATATGTTTCTGGATGCGATTTGGGGAGCTTGCACGGGAAGTGTTCTTGCCGGCAATCCCATCAACAGCTACGTTGTTGCGGATGGACTGCTGCGGAACAATGTCGGTTTTTTTGCCGTGACGGCGTTCCTGGTTACCTGGGTGACCGTTGGGCTGGTGCAGCTCCCGGCTGAAGCCTCAGCCCTCGGAAAAAAATTCGCCCTGTTAAGAAACGGGCTTTCTTTTGTACTGTCCATCCCCGTTGCCCTTGCAGCGGTGCTGATTCTGAATCTTCTATCCGGATGATCGGTCCCATGCCGCATAACAGGTTTTTAAAATTAAAGAAAACCGCGACGGGAAAATCCGGGATTCTCTTTCTTGCCGCAATAGTTTTTCTATACGGGATCCTGTTTTTCACGATGCCTGAAAAGGCTGCGCCGGCGCTAATGAGCAGCGCGAATATCTTCACGAACATCCTTATCCCCCTGTGTCTGGTTTTTGCGGTTCTCTTTGCAGTGAACCTTTTTCTCAAACCGTCCCGGATCGCCCGATACCTCGGCAAAGAAGCCGGCATTCAGAGTATTCTGCTTTCGGCCGCGGCGGGAATCATATCTACCGGTCCCATGTATGCCTGGTATCCCCTGCTTGGCGATCTCAGGAGAAAAGGCGCCTGCAGTTCCCCGATCGCTGTATTTTTATACAGCCGGGCCATAAAACCTTTTCTGCTGCCGGTCATGATCGGCTACTTCGGCTGGATGTATACGGTCATCCTGACGGTCTGCATGCTGTGCGGCTCCTTCATCCTGGGATATGCCATGAAGGCCTTCGACGGTCGCGCCGGAGATTCCCCATTTCACCCGAATGATTCATAGGAGCATTCAGTATGGTCGACACGGCACGCGGGACCTGTCTTGCCCTGTTTCCGTTCACGCATCGGTTCAATACAGAAAGAAGTATCGATGAACCCCTGCGGACCTATGCGATTATCGGAGATTTCGCCGGGGATTTTGCATGTTCTTTTACTGTTCTATGATGCATCTACCTGGCGACTCCTTCAGGTAGTCCGATCCTGATCGGCCATTTGTGGTCGGATCATGGAACCCCGGACGCAGCGGATGTGGTATTTGTTGCTTTTATAGTAGCTGAGGATATAGGCGCCGTCGAACATGACGATCCAGGCGCTGCGGGTATCGGGCGCAAACGTTGTGGAAGACCAGTAGCTTAGAGAGTCCCGGAAAGGAACGTCCTTCCGCATAATCGGACGAATGCTTTCCATCAGGATTTTCCGGTCGAGCAGCGTCTCCAGCTCCGGCGCCGTCGGCAAACGCCAGTCGCTCTTTCCGTCAAGCCGAAGCGAGCGCGCGTATTCCAGGGCTTCATGCCAGTCCATTTTCCCCGGTGAACGGAACTGCCATTCCAGACCTGTTCGGGGATCGTTCCAGGTCGGCGTCTCTTCCGCGGTTTCCTCTGTTTCAGGATCGTTATTCTGCTGTGACATCCTATGATCCAAATAACAAGTCGTAGGTCAATCCGGCCTCCGGCCGGCGCCGGGCCGAGTCCGGCGAAGCGGGGCCGAATCATTGTTTCGGTTTTAGCGAAGCCGGATTAAAAAATAACAGACGCGGGATACTTATAACCTGTGAACAAAACCTGCCAACTTGCCAACCCGGGAACCTGTTAACATTGTGAAGTTACAGGTCGGATTAAGGGACGATTCTCTGCAGCCCTTCGTTAATCCCTTCTGGGAATTCGGATGCATCCCCCCAGTAGACGCAGTGCGCGGGACAGGACCAGGTGCAGGCGGGCGCTTCCCCGCGATCCCTCTTTTCCAGGCAAAGGTCGCATTTGACCGCTTTAAGCGCCTCGTGGTTGAACTGCATGACGCCGTAGGGGCAGGCCTGCACGCAGGAGGCGCCGCACGTAATGCATCTTTTCGCTTCCCGGACCGCCTGCTGTTCGCTGAATCCGACCTGCACCTCATCGGAGCCCATCCGTTCTTTTACCGGCAGCCATGTGATTTCCGTACGCGGCGAGGGATCGTATTTGTCCTTTACGGGCTCCTTGATGGGGGTCAGCCCGGCATCCCTGGCCTCCCTGCCCGTGAGCAGATCCAGCCCCCTGAGGTACCGGTCGATGGAAACGGAAGCTTCTTTTCCGGAGCCGATAGCCTCGACAACCGTCCGGGGGCCGTAAAAAGCGTCGCCGCCTGCAAAGACTCCCTCCAGCGGCGTTTTCAGGCTGATGGGGTCCGCAATAAATCGTCCGGCTTCATTGATCGGAATCTCCTGGCTTTCTGCAAAGGAAACGTCGGCCGCCTGTCCGGCGGCGATAATGGCTGTGTCGGCTTCCAACCGGGTAAGATCCGCTTCATCGTACTGGAGTTCTACAATCCCCTCTTCGTTGCGCACGGATTTGCTGCGTTTGAATTCGACTCCCGACAGCCTGCCGTCACGCCCAAGAAATTGTTTCGGCGCAAGGCCCGTGACTATTTGAATGCCTTCCTCGGTCGCTTCATCCACTTCCCGCTTCCATGCCGGCATTTCGGCCTGGGAGCGACGATAGACGATTGCAACCTCTTCCGCCCCCTGATGGCGGATTGCGGTCATCGCCACGTCCATGGCCACGTTGCCGCCGCCGACAACGAGGACCTTTTTCCCGAGAGCCACGGGATTTCCCATGGCAATGTTCCTGAGAAAATCGATTCCGTTCAATACTCCCTTCAAACCGGTATTGGGAATATCCAATGGAACGTTTTTATGAAGGCCTGTCGCCAGGAAGAAGGCTTTGTAGCCTTCTTTCCTCAAGCTGTCGAACGTGACGTCACGACCGAAAGTCACGCCGGTCCTGATTTCCACGCCCATCTTCTCAATGACGCCAATGTCCGCCGCGAGAGTTTCCCTGGGAAGACGGTACAGCGGGATGCCCACGGCCATCATGCCGCCGGCAACGGGCAATTTTTCGAAGACGGTCGTTTTGTACCCGTTCTTGGCAAGGAAATAGGCGGCTGCAAGACCGGCGGGACCGGATCCGACGACGGCGACTTTCCCGTCCCTCGCGGACCGCAGCTTCGGTATGTAAGGATCGCCTTCAGTCCGGTTCCGGTCGGCCAGGAAACGCTCGATGGCACGGACGGAGACGGGGTCGTCGATCTGTTTCCGGTTGCATTCCGATTCGCACGGGAAGGTGCATACCCTTCCGCAGATGGAAGGGAAGGGGCTGGTTTCTTTCAGAAGTTGAAGCGCTTCCGTGTATTTTTCTCTGGCGGTAAGTCCGATAAATCCCTGGATATCGTTCCCCGCCGGGCAGTTGAATTTGCAGGGAGAGGTCTGCTGCTTCTCGCGTCCGGACCTGCCTTCCACGGCATTGCAGCCGGTGCATTTGTCGGGGTTGTGGAGCACGACGCCGGTATCCGGATCCTTTTTTATAGCCTCCTCCGGGCAGGACAGGGCGCAGGGCGCATCCTCGCAGTGGTGGCAGTAATACTGCATGAACAGCGGCGCTCTTTCCAGGACCCTGACGATTCGGGGGCCGACCGGGAGCCCGTGCTCCTGCTTGCAGGCGACTTCGCAGGTGTGGCAGCCGCAGCAGTCGGTCTGACTGAACACAAGAGATACTTTAGCCATTGGCCACCTCCCACTCTTCGTCGCAGGGCGAAATGTTGCACAGGCATACCCGGAGGTTGGTGCTGCCCATGTTGGCGTCGCAGGTTTCAAACGCGTTGTCCGTAATGACGTTGGAGTTGGATATCTCCCAACCGTGGCCGGGATCCTTCATTTCCGGATACCACCATCCGTGTTCGGCGGAAACAACGTTGGGAAGCAAACAATCGGTAATTTTCGCTTTCTGTTTTATGCGCCCCCTTGGAGACTCGATCCAGACCCACTGCCCGTCCTTGATGCCGTGCCTGGCTGCGGTCTCGGGGTGGATCTCGCAAATCGGCTCCGGCCGGATTTCCCTCAGCCAGGGAATCATCCGCATTTCCGTGTGGAAGAAGGTTGGAGTTCTGAGCCCGGAATTGAATATGTAAGGATACTTTTTGGCGACCTGCGGTGTGGATACGGGACTTTCGGGGATCTCGCGGTACTGGGGAAGAGGGTCGCGCCCCCACTTCTCGAGAACCGTGGAATACAGCTCGAGTTTCCCTGTCGGGGTGG
>CAZPHK010000055.1:0-8078 GCA_964586015.1 uncultured Acidobacteriota bacterium
TGACCCTTTTAACCAGGTTTTATTATGGAGCAGTCCACAACTTACAAGCCAGCCTGAACAGATTGCGTTCCATGACCTGGATGGAAATGCTGTCCCGGAAATCCTTGCTTTGCATGATTCCAAGCTGGTGGTTTATGCTCGAAGCGGATCCATTTACGTGGAAGATTCAACCTATGCAGGTAGTGGACCGGAAATGTATGATATGTTCGTTGGAGACATAGACGGGGATCAAGAACCGGAAATAGTCATTTCAATTAATGAGGGCTATTATCCTTCAGAAACCACCACGCTTGTAATTCTGAATAGCGACCTGGGTGTAGAAAAATCCTTATCAATCGATGAAAGAATTACCGCAATAACAGCTGTAGATAATGCAGACAATACATTGCTAATCGCAACTTCGTTAACTTCCTCTTCAGCGGGCCCGGAATATTATATCAAGTTTATCGATATCGATACGGCCGATATAATCTGGAATTCTCCACCGCTATTGGGCGAAGTAATGAGGGACAGTCTGCATATTGTTCAAAAACCGGGATCGACGAAGAAACAGCTGGCTGTCGGTACGCGCGACGCCATGTATTTAACTCAATAGTTGCTTTCTCCTTCATCTCAGCCCAATCTGCAATCTGTAATCTTCAATACGTAAATTCAAGTTGATTTGAAATACCCGTTATCAGGTCATGACCGTACCCGGCGGGCGCATGTCGAGTAATGCCCGCGCCTGATCGGAAAAAGTCTGCAAAAATGAACCCTGATGACCGAAGTCGCATCCATTCCTGGTAGATGCATGCATTGAATTGTTCCCGCGGGTGGGCGGCTTTTTATCCCAGGTGGGAAAAGCGGAATCCCACAGATTTTATCGCACTACAACCAGGACTGCATCCGAAGGAGGCCGGTATGGTCATCAGCAGGAAAGGTATTTGGAGTATGAAGAATCCTTTAATTCGGTGCCTGTATAAAACATTGCCTTTAGCTTTCGTTCTGTTGCTGCTGCATCCGGGATTGATGGCGGCGGATCCGTCTTCGCAGCGGAGAAATCCGGGGCAATCATCCGGCCGATATGATCGGGATCAGGGAAGAGAAGCGGATTTTCTGTTTTCAGCGCCCAAAGGTTTTCTTGGTTTTCGTATCGGAAGATTTTTTCCGCGTGCCCAGGGCATTCTCTTCGATGAACTGACGGATGTATATACATTGGAGAAGAATGATTTTAGAGCATGGAACTTCGGTTTCGACGGCGGTGTTGATCTTAACGAAAGAGTCGAATTGGTAATCAGTCTGGATTATATGACGCGGACAAAAAAATCCGAGTATAGGGAGTATGAGGATTTGGATGGACTGCCCATTGTCCAGGAAACGAATTATGCCCAATTGCCGTTGACGGCCGGGCTGAAGTTTTTACTGATCCCGAGGGGAAAGCATGTAGGGCAATACGCCTGGCTGCCTTCCCGTGTCGTGCCTTATCTCAGCGCCGGAGCGGGAATCGAGTGGTACCGGTTCAGGCAGGCCGGTGATTTTATTGATTTTTCGTATGAGGACCTTCCGATATATACGGATGAAGTGGAATCCAACGGATGGACCCCGGTCGGGTATCTCGGAGGCGGTGTTGATATCAACGTTCACACACATACCTATGTGACATTCGACCTCAGATATACCTGGGCGAGACCTGAACTGGATTTGTCCTTTGCTAGGTACGATCCGGTGGAACTGTCTGGTCTTCGTGCGTCCGTCGGGTTACAATGGCATTTTTAGAAGGAGTGAACCATGCGGGTAAATACTTTTCAGATATTCCCGTTTGAAAGAGCTTTATGCCGATTATGTCCAGGCATCCCGAGTATAACCGCACGTCGGTTATGGCTGGGCATTCTTTGTTTATTCGGTGTCGTACTGGGGGTATTGCCGGGTACGATCCGGGATGTTGAAGCCGCCGGCCATACCGATTCCCGGGCAGCCGCCGGTATCGACAGCCGATGGCTGCCCTGGATCGGATCCTGGCGCCTCGTGTCGGAGACCGTAAATACGGCGGATGATAAACAGGGCGGCGACTTTATTTTGAGAATCAGCCCCGGTGATGACCGGAATACCGTGAAAATGAAGGCATTCCAGGGCAAGACGGTCCTGTTCGAGGATGCGATCGTTACGAACGGATTATCCCAACCGCTGAAGGACAAGAAATGCTCGGGTTGGTTTCAATATTCCTGGTCGCAAACGGGGAAACGCCTGCTGTTTGAAAGCAAATCGAGTTGCCCGGATGAGCCGCTGCAGAAAATTTCAGGCCTTTCAATAATCAATGAATACGGCGAGTGGCTGGATATTCAATTATTGGAGCGGGAGGATGACAGGGTTATTACTCTGCGTCGATATTCGCCGGTTCCGGACAGCGCAAAAGATTCCGGGCTATATGGAACGGGAGAGAGCCGTCCCGGTCGCGTTTCAGCCGGCACCGGTTTCTCAATCGACGAAGTCGTCGAACTCAGCCGAAAAGTCGCGCCGGAAGTACTGGAAGCGGCTATGGTTGAATATTACGAGCCTTTTCCGATTAATTCCGAAACGCTCGTTTATCTCGCGGACTCCGGTGTTCCCTCTCACATTGTGGATCTTATGGTAGCCCTTTCATACCCGGAGAAATTCAGCGTGGAGCGGCAAACGGTTTCCATCGCCCCCAGAGAGGATTCCGCACGGTCGGGCGGCGATGTCTACTACGTCAGTCCGCCGTATGGAAGTTATTATATTTTCGACCCGTATTTTCCCTGGTACTGGAGCCCGTATACCTATTCCCTCTATTGGGGCAGCGGTTGGGGCGTTTGGCCCGGGTATTACGCGTATTATCCAGGCAGGATTTCCAGGGACAGGAGCAGCAGCGGCAGGCTGGTAGCCGGCCATGGATATACAAGAATCGATCAGAGACGTTATGCCAGACCGAAATCCGGGGGTGCAGTTTCAGGATCTTCGATAGTGGCCGGGAGCTCCCGTTCCGGTTCAAGAGCCAATGTAAGAGTATATCCCGCCAATGGAAGCAGCGGTTCTGTATCATCTTCTCCGTCTTCCGGCAGCGGTAGAGTTGCGTCGCCTTCTCCTTCATACAGCACGGGGAGATCAGCCCCTTCTGGCGGACGGGCGCCTAGTGCCTCACCCGGAGGCGGCACCAGCGGCAGCAGCGAACGCAGAGCCAAACATCGCTGATTCGGATGGTGGAAAGCATATAAAAGCATATATTTATCGCAGCCTGCAGCAGACGAGGTCGCGGGTATCGGCCCTGTGACTCATTTAAGATCCTATCTAAAATACTTGCTGTGGAAATCCTAATATATTAGTAGTTATTCCATTATTTCTTGCGGCATAACGTGTCCCGCTATATGATTTACCGATGGAATTTTAATTTTAAGTTTGGGAGTCAGTATCATGAAACGGATTTGCTGCCTGTTATTTGCCAGCCTGATTTTTTCCGCATGCCTGCTGTATGCGGCGGATTTCTGGGAAAAGAAAGAGTTTGCCAAATGGAGCGAAGACGAGGTATCGAAAATACTCAAGGATTCGCCGTGGGCCAAAAGGACTTACATAAAATACGAAATGGGTAAAATGCCGGCCGGAAGAGGTATGGGACCGGGCGGAACGCCTATGAGCGGCGCTGTTACCATGGGCGGCGGCATGGGCGGCGGCGGCTTCGGCGGCGGCGGTTTCGGCGGCGGCGGTTTCGGCGGCGGCATGGGCGGCGGCGACCCCGTGCCGATTATCGTGAGGTGGCACTCCGCCCTTCCCATTAAGCAGGCTGTGGCTATCCTGCGCTACAAGGACGAAGTGGGAACTTCAAAAGAAGCGGCGGAAATGATTAACCATCAGGAGTCGACATATATTGTGGGGATCATCGGTATGCCCCAAGCCGGACCCATGGGGTATAACAAAGATTCAATCAAAGCCGGATCGC
The DNA here is from genome assembly GCA_964586015.1 of uncultured Acidobacteriota bacterium. Taxonomy (GTDB): domain Bacteria; phylum Acidobacteriota; class UBA6911; order UBA6911; family UBA6911; genus UBA6911. Next base: position 3,929 of record CAZPHK010000055.1, read on the forward strand.
AACTGATTATAGAAAATAAACCGCCTATCAAGGCTGTTGAGGTTTATACCAACCAGGATGGAGAGAATACCAATCTTTATATAGCTTTCCCGAGATATCAGGACAACAAGCCATTGATTTCCCCGGAAGACAAGAATGTCGAAGTGGTGATTGAATTCGGCATGGGGATGATGACCGTGATCAAGAAGGAATTTAAGTTAAAGGATATGCAGTATCACGGAAAACTTGAAATCTAAGAGGATGATTCCTTCCCTGATTGAGGAATAACGATAGTAAATATCATTCCCCCGGCCGGATTGTTTTGCGCCTCCAGCATTCCTCCATGCTGCAGGACGATCTGATTGGCTACCGCAAGACCCAGTCCCGTCCCGTTGTCCCTGGTCGTGAAAAAGGGGGTGAAAATCCTGTCCAGATCTTCGGGGGCGACCCCGCTCCCTTCATCGATGACTTCAATGATCAGGTTTGAATTTTCCGTGTGTGCGTTCAGTTGAATCCTGCCCCCCTCCGGCATTGCCTGGATCGCATTGAGTACCAGGTTCAGAATCACCTGCTTCAGCTGTTCGCCGTCTCCATCCAGTGTCAGGTCCGGGGGAAGAACCGTCCTGTGTATCCGGATGTCTTTTCCGGAGGCGGTATGAGAGACGAGACGGATAACGGATTCCAGCAACGGATCCAGAATAACGGATTGACGCTGGGGAACGGCAGGACGCGCGAAGTCCAGGAGGTTGCCGAGCAGGCGGTTCAGGCGCCGGCATTCCTTTTTGATAATTTCCAGGAATTCCCGGTGCTGTTCTTCCGTCAGGCTTCCTTTGCCCAGAATACCGGCGGAACCTTCTATGCTCGCCAGGGGATTACGGATTTCGTGCGCCAGTCCCGCCGAAAGGTTACCGATTGCTGCCAGGCGGTCGGCGCGCTTCATCCGTTCGAAGTTGTCCCGGAGTTCCCGGTTCGCTTCGGCGAGCTGGGCGGCGGCTTTTTCCAGCTCTTTCTGCTTTTTGCGCTGTTCGTCCGCCAGAAATCCCGTAACGGTTCCGACGAGGAAAAAAAGCACGATTTCGGCGTATTGATTGATGACGTAGCCGGGATAGTTATGCCATGCGGTAAGGATATGCGGTATGTAGCAGAGTCCGGCGAAGATTGCCGCCAGCAGGCCTCCAATCCATCCGAAAGACAATGCGGCGAATATAATCGGTAGGTAGTAGAGACGCTGAAAAATGTTGTGCCAAAGAATCAGGGACGGGGGAGTGAAGTAATGCGCCAGGCTTGTGCCTACAATCCCGAGCAGGATCAAAATAATCTGAATTCGTCTGTTGCGCTGAAAAATGAACGGCATTTCCCGGCTCCCGACAGGAAGCATACCCTGAATCAACGTGAAAGCCAAATCCGCAGAAAAAGCGAATCCGTAAGACAAACACCGGGAAATCTGCAGTATTCCGCAATTCCAGACAAATATGGAATTTCTTTATATGCCTCCCTCTTTCCGTTATAGAATGTTCTCTCTTCCACTGATGGATCCATAAAGGGGAATTGCTGCAGGCAAAGGCCCGGAGAGGGGATTGGAATGGCGGATCTCGATACAAATCATAGACAGGCATGGCCCTACACCGTAAAATACGGAAAGGAAAATGAGGTTGACGCGGATGTTCTGATCCTCGGGGGAGGCGTCGCGGGATGTCATGCGGCCGTCAGCGCTGCCAAGCGGGGCGCCAGAGTGGTTGTGGTCGACAAGGGCGCCGTCATCCGGAGCGGATCCGGCGGAGCGGGCGTGGACCACTGGCACGGCGCCTACACGAATCCCTGCTCCAAAATTACTCCGAATGAAGTCATGGACATCGTCAAGTCGTTCGGGCCCTACAGTTACGGTGAGTTCGGAAACGGGATCAGCTGCTACATCCAGTGCAACGAAAGCTACGATGCGCTCATGGATCTCGAGGGGATGGGCGTAAAGGTTCGGGATGTAGACGATGAGTTCGTGGGCGCGGACTTCCGGGATGAAAAGACCAAGCTCATGTTTGCGTACGATTACGAAAACCGTTACTGCATCCGGGTCAACGGCGGCGCGGATATTAAGGTCGCTCTTTACAAGGAGATGCTGCGGCTGGGCGTGAAAATCTACGATCGTATCATGGCCACGATCCTGCTGACCGAAGACGGCCGGCAGGGCGGCAGGGTTGTGGGTGCAGCCGGGATCCACACGCGCACGGGCGAATTTTATATATTCCGTTCGAAATCGGTCATCCTTTCCATGGCGGTTCCGGCCGGGCAGTGGATTTTTTCAACCGAACTGATTGGTTTCGGATCCAGTTTCAACGACCCGAACAACTCCGGTGACGGCACGGCCATGGCCTGGAACGCGGGCGCGGAACTGGCTTTGATGGAAAGAAGCGGCCGCGCCCTGACCAGCGGTTTTTTCCGGTACCCGCCGTACGGAACGGGAGATCACAACAACACCTGGTTCGCCTGCACGATTGTGGACGCCAACGGGAAGGAAATTCCCTGGGTGGACCGGGACGGCAATGGGATCCAAAGCGTTTCGGATCGATACAGGCCGGCCCCGGGGCAGAAATTTTTCTATTACGGACGAATGGGACCGTACGACATCTGGGGGCCGAGCCTTATCCCCGATCTTTCCGAGAGAATCAAGAACGGAGAATATGCGCTTCCTCTCTACGCGGATCTGCCGGGGATGCCCGAACATGAACGGCGCGCAATCTGGGGCCTGATGGTCTACAACGAAGGAAAGTGCCGCATTATTTACGACACGTACAACAGGGCCGGATTCGATCCGGACAAAGACATGCTGCAGCTGGCGGTATTGCCCCCGGAACAGTACGGACACGGGCCCAACTGGGAGACTTACGGTCCGGGCCAGTGGCGCGAGGTGGCCTTCGGCGGCGGGGGCGGCATCGTTTTCGACTGGGATCTCGGAACAAACCTGGAAGGGCTGTATGTCGCCGGCAGCCAGCAGTATTCCGGGGGCACCCATGCGCACGCGGCGACAACAGGCAGGTATGCCGGAAGAAAGGCCGCGGAGTATGTGCGCGGCGCTGAACCCGGGCGGATCGACCGGGGCCAGGTAGACGGAGAAAAAGAGAGGGTTTATGCTCCGGTAAAGCGTGAAGACGGAATCGGCTGGAAGGAGATGCGGGCCGGACTGTGCCGCATCATGCAGGATTATTGCGGCGAATATAAGAACGAGCAAACTCTGCAAATGGGCATCCGCTGGATGAACAGCATATTTGAAAGCGAGGCGTCCAGAGCCTTCGCACGCAATCCGCACGAGCTGTGCCGTACCCTCGAAAACCTGACCCATATCACCGTGGGCAAAATAATCATGGAAGCATCCCTGGCGCGCAAAGCCAGCAGCCTCCACCTGGATTTCAAGCGGATGGATTATCCGGATGTCGATCCCCCCGAATGGAACAAGATCATTACCATGCGCCAGGAAAACGGCGGTATTAAAAAAGGCGAACTCCCGCTCGATTACTGGCTGCGGCCGCCGTATGCGCCAGGCTATGAGGAGAATTACAGGAAACATTGCGAGCTTAGAAAGGGATGGGAATAATCATGGTAGAGAAAGCTTATATGGTGCCGAATCCGGTTATGCCGTGCAAAGTGATTGTCATAGATGAAGATCTTTGTACGGGCTGCAACATATGTGTCGACGTGTGCCGTACGGATGTCATGGTTCCCAATTCTGTCGAAGGAAAGCCGCCGGTCGTTCTGTATCCTGACGAGTGCTGGTTCTGCGGCTGCTGCGCGGCGGACTGTCCGGTTCCGGATGCCATTACCGTGGAATACCCGCTGAATCAGCGCGTCGGATGGAAGCGCAAAGAAACCGGCGAGTATTTCCGTATCGGCATGAAAAATCCGCCGCCCCCCAACACCAAACCGCCGGTATGTTAACTCCCAATCCGTTTTCGGCAACAATGTAGGGGCGAACCTTGTGTTCGCCCTCGTTCCGGCCTTGCCGACATGGTGGGTGCGAACCTTGTGTTCGCCCTCCATCAGATTGCAGGTTGAAAATTGAAGATTAAAGATTGGGCTGGCCGGGAGTCAACAGTCCGATTGTTTTTAATGTTCCGTTATTGTTTTTGTAGGGGCGAACCTTGTGTTCGCCCTCGTTCCGGCCTTGCCGACATGGTGGGTG
>CAZPHK010000055.1:8178-20787 GCA_964586015.1 uncultured Acidobacteriota bacterium
TCGCCCTCGTTCCGGCCTTGCCGACATGGTGGGTGCGAACCTTGTGTTCGCCCTCGTTCCGGCCTTGCCGACATGGTGGGTGCGAACCTTGTGTTCGCCCTGCAACCTGGATGCATTACAATCTTTTCGCCGAATGACAAACAAACATTTAAAAGTATCGAATCCCCACGGCCGCGTCATTCCCGCTCTCCTCGCCGGAGCGGTGATGATCAGCTTTTCCGGCGTCTGGGTCAAGCTCAGTCATGTTACGCCTGCCTCAGCTGCGTATTACCGGGTACTGATAGGGGGTATTTTCCTTTTGCTCGGTTCAGCCTTGCGAAAGGAGTTCTGCCGGCTGTCCCGTCTGCAGACGGGCCTGATATTGCTGGCCGGTGTCCTGTTTGCGCTGGACCTGATCTGTTACCACACCAGCATTCTTTATGTCGGTCCCGGCCTGGGCACCATCCTTCCAAATTTCCAGGTGTTTGTAATGGCCCTGGTCGGAATATTGTTTTTTAAGGAAAAATTGCGCCCGGTTTACCTGGTTTCCGTTCCTTTGGCCGTCATCGGCCTCTTGCTTGTAGTCGGAATTCGATGGGACCTGCTGGGAGAAAAGTACCGGTTGGGGATATACGCGGGCATGGCCACTTCGGTTTTCTATTCCGGATTTCTGTTGTCCATACGAAAACTCCACGGGAATGCCCGAAAGCTCTCCTTCTTCTACATTCTGATGATGGTGTCGTTGACTTCGGCCGCTGTTCTTGCCGGTGAAATGTTGATTGCCGGTGATTCGTTTGTCATCCCCGACATTCAGAGCTTGCTGTCTCTAACCGTGCTGGGAATATTCAGCCAGGGCGTGGGATGGATCCTGATCGCCTATGCTCTGCCGCGTCTTCGCGTTTCTCTTTCCGGATTGATCCTGCTCATGCAGCCGGCGCTGGCCTTTGTCTGGGATGTGATTTTTTTCGATCGCCCTACCGGCGGCCTGAACTGGGCCGGAGTTGTTACTGTGCTGGGGGCTATTTATATGGGAACGCTTTCCGGCAAAACAGAGCAGCAGCCTGGAACGCATCGTTAGCCGCGACAACCATCCCGTTGCGAATTAATAACTCTGCGTGAAAAGCAGGCCGGGACCGGGCAGGAACAAGATTCGGATTTGTGCACTGTTAACTACCGCGGGATTGAGTTAATATCACAACATTTTGCGGGCCCGTTGTATGAGCGTGCCGGCCTGAGTAAAACCATTTTTCAAGGAAGGCGTTTGGGGGAAAATCTATATGGCTCAAGTGAATAAAGCTGTAATCATGGCGCGCGGCCTGGGTACGAGAATGCGCAAATCGGACGAATCCGCCGTACTGGACAGCAGACAGACGGCGGTTGCCGGTTTGGGCGTCAAGGCCATGATCCCCATAGAACGGCCTTTTCTGGACTATGTTTTAAGCGAACTTGCGGACGCAGGGTACTCCGATATTTGCCTTGTCATCGGTCCCGAACATTCAATGATCCGGGATTATTACCTGAAAGAATCACCGCCCGGGAGAATCCGGATCCATTTCGCGATCCAGGAAAACCCCCTGGGGACCGCAGATGCCGTGGCCGCCGCACGGGAATTTACGGGGCAGGATCTTTTCCTTGTCATTAATTCGGACAATTACTATCCCGCGGAAGCCCTGGACGCACTGAGAAAGCTTCAGGGACCGGGAATTGCGCTTTTCGATCGCGACAGCCTTGTGGCGGGGAGTAATGTCCCGCAGGAAAGAATTTTAAAATTCGCGGTTGCAAAAATCGACGGGAACGGCTTTCTGGAGAAAATTTACGAGAAACCTTCCGAAGACACTATTCGGGAACTCGGAAATCCTGTTTATGTCAGTATGAACAGTTGGGTTTTTTCTCCTGAAATCTACCGGGCATGCAGTAATATTCAACTTTCCCGGAGAGGAGAGCTGGAGCTTTCGGACGCGATCCAGTATTCGATTGAGGAACTGCAGGTGAAATTCAAGGTTCTGAAATTCCGGGCGCCGGTTCTGGATCTGTCCAGTCGTTCGGATATTGCGGCTGTTACCGAAAAACTTAGGGGAACGCACCCCAATCCATAAATGGATCCGGTGGAATTATCCGGTTTTAATGATTTTGAGGATGAAATGAACACTTTACTAAACAAACTGAGTGAATTGTCGGAAAAAATTTCAGAGAACAATCATTGGCGTCAGAGAAAATGTTTCAATCTAATTCCTTCCGAAAATACCCCGTCATTATTTGTAAAGTTGTGCGAAATCAGCGATCCCTCCGGCCGGTACGCGGAACATAAAACGGCGCTCAAGAAAGAAGTGGAGTCGTTGTCGGGTACCGGCGCTCTAAAGGGGGACCAGGTCTACTACTACCAGGGGGCCGATTTCATATACGAAATAGAGCGTCACCTGAAATCCGAGTTTGCCGCCTTTATCGGGGGAAGCAACGTGGAGACAAGACCCGTAAGCGGGCAGATGGCCAATGAAATCGTATTTAAGGGCCTTGTGAAATTCCTGTCCTCCGGACCTGAAGGTTTTCCGGACCTCGGTTCCGGAGGCCGGCTTGCCTGCGTGATGAACAACGATCTCAACTACGGCGGCCATCTTTCCGCTCAGCCGTACGGCGCTTTATATAATCTGGCCGAAAACAACATCATCCATTTTCCCACGGATGAGAAGAATCCTTATAAGGTGGACTCGGACACGATGTTGACCCTGGTTGATGAACACCGGCCGACACTGATCGTGTTCGGGAAAAGCATGTTTCTGCATCCCGAGCCGGTGAATCAGCTTCGGGATTTTATCCGGACCGTGCCGTATTATCGTCCGCTTATCATGTACGATGCCGCGCACGTCCTGGGCATTCTGGGCCCTTTGTTCCAGGATCCGCTCTCCGAGGGGGCGGATGTGGTGACGGGATCCACGCACAAGACCTTTTTCGGCCCCCAGAGGGGCATTATTGCGTCCAATATGAATACGGATTCGCCTTTAAGCAAGCTGTGGAAAGAGATCACGGCGCGCACTTTCCCCGGAATGACCAGCAATCACCACCTTGGAACCCAGCTGGCCATGCTTGCGGCTACTATCGAAATGAACGCGTTTAAGAACGAGTATCAATCCCAGGTGCTTTCGAATGCCCGCGCCTTTGCAAAGCACTGTGCGAACCAGGGGATCCCGGTCGAAGGAGGGGAGGCGGAGGGATACACCTATACGCACCAGGTGATAATCCGGGTTTCCGGCTCCGGCGACGCCAAAGAAATCGCCACACGCCTGGAGCAGAACAATATAATTACAAACTACCAGGCGCTTCCGGGAGACGCGACATTCTATCACCCCAGCGGCATTCGGATGGGTGTCCAGGAAATGACCCGGTTCGGAATGAAAGAGAAGGATTTCGAGCAGCTGGCCCGTTTGATAGCCGAGGTGGTTTTACGGAATAAGGACGTTTCGGCCGAGGTTATGGAACTCCGAAAAAATTTCATCAAAATGGAATATTGCCTGACCTATGAGGAAACGATGAAAATTGTACCGGGACTGTTCGAAAGCCTGTTTGCAGAAAAGGGCCTGCTTCTTCAGTTAAGCACAGCGCTGAAAAACTAGAAAGAAACGGCTAAAAAACGGGGCCTTAAAAAAGGGGACACAATACTGAATTCAAAGAATTCAGTATTGTGTCCCCTTTTCTCTTATTGGCACGCTTCGTGCGTTATCTGAAAGGGGATAAAAAAATGAATAATCCCCCGCATCAGGAGGAACGCATGAGAATAGAAGGTCAGGTATTCCCGCAATCTTTGGTCGAGTCTTCGAAGCCATTGGAAAAAAAGGAGATCGCGTCAGTAAATTCCCGGGAGGATTCGGATTCCGAAGAATCGCAGACGACTGTATTGTCTCCGTTTGGAACCGGTGGGACCTATTCCGTGAGCTCGTTGAAGGCTGCCGTCGACTATCATGTCAAATTCTTGGCGGTGGCTGAGAATAATATGATGGCAATCAATCATCCGCCGACGATTCCCAGAGAAATTATGGATCACTTCAAAGGGCTTCAGCAGGAATCGACATAGCGAAAAATAGATGAGGCCGGATACTGCAGGTAAAGGGTGAACCAGGCCGAATTCTTCTCCAAGAGGGCAGTTTCCCGAGCCTGACGGGATGCTTATGCAGCCCGCCGGCATGGAAGGTTTCGGCAATCGAAGCACTTATTCTCAGGATTGTTCCTGAAGATACTCCTCATAGGCTTCAGCGCTCATAAGTTCGTTGAGCTCTTCGGAATTCGCGATGCGAATTTTGATCATCCAGGCCCTTTCGTGAGGCGATTCATTAACCAGTTCGGGATTCGCTACCAGCGTGGAATTGATTTCGATCACTTCACCGCTTACCGGACAGAATATTTCTGAAACAGCCTTGACGGATTCTACCGAACCGAAAGGCTCGTTTGCTTCAAAGGTGTCGCCAACCTCGGGAAGATCTACGAAGACAACATCTCCCAACTCGTGTTGGGCATAGTCGGTTATTCCGATTGTGGCAATGTTGTCCTGCACTGAAATCCATTCATGGTCCGTACTGTAAAGATTTTCTTTTGGGTACATTTGAATCACCTCGGTTGATTCCGCCCGGTGTGTTTCCGGGGCCGGTCTGTATGTCGTGCAATATCGGTGCAGGCTTGTCCCAATTCAGTCGATTTAACGGCGTGACGGAGATCGGACGCCTCAAAGAACGCCGCGTATAATTTTGAACCCGCCGTTGTCCGCATTTCACTAAAGCCATCCTTGTTTACAGGCAAATCGGTTTTTAGCATGTTGAAAGCTTCAGGTTGTTAATTTTATGATTTTGAGGACGAAGATCACAACAATTTTTCTACTTTGCGGATTTAAATTACGCGACAGCAGGGTGTTTCCACAATCCAGAACCGGGATTCCGCCTTTGGGTACAGGTCAACAGGATTTCAGGGCGGCAAATCCATAAACTTCCATTCCCGTTTCCGGTGTGCCCCTGAGGATTCATCCGGAATTTTTATTCAGGACCAGCAGGGCAAGCAGAACGGGAAGGTACAGGGCTGATGCGATAAAGAGTAATCGTGCGGAACCGGTCGTGTTGGACCGGGCAAAGTGCCAGCCGAATGCCAGGAACGCGATCCCGGTTACTGTGGAGCCGATCATGTATACTATGCCCGCTGTGCCGGCGATGTAGGGAAGAGAAGTGACTATTACAAGAAGTGCAATGAAAAACAGCGCCTGGCGGCTTATCCTCCGCCCGCTGTCGTCCATTACAGGCAGCAGGGAGAATCCCGCGCGCCTGTAGTCCTCCCGGTGCATCCAGCCTATGGCATAGAAATGCGGCATCTGCCAGAGGAATACGACGGCAAACAGAATCCAGGCTTCAAAAGTAATTGCGTCGTTTGCCGCCGCCCAACCCAGGACCGCCGGAAGCGCTCCGGGTACGGCTCCTATGAAGGTGCAGATCCAGGTCCTTGTTTTCAAAGGCGTATAAAGAATAAGATATCCGGCGAAAATAACGGCTGACAGCATGCATGTGAGATGATTGACCTGAACGTACAGGTATATGAATCCGCCTATGGAAATTGCCAGGGCGAAAATCAGCGCGGACCCGGGCTGTAAACGGCCGGCCGCCAGCGGACGGTGCGCGGTGCGTTTCATCAATACATCCAGCTGGCGCTCCAGGTACATGTTAAAAGCCCCGGCTCCTCCGGCTACGAGTGCCGTGCCCGTCAAAGTGTGAAACAGGCGCAGCAAAGGAATGGAACCATCAATTCCTGTGTAAAATCCGACAAATGTGGTAAACAGGACCAGAGAAGTAATTTTAGGCTTTGTAAGATTGATAAAATCAGAAGTTCGCTCCAGAAGGAGCGGTGGGGGCGGGCTTGATGTTGAAACGGGAGCGTCTTTCATTATTGTCCACGATACATCGCCGGGAACCGATTCAGCTGTCCCGGCCTTATTGGATTGTCAGATGTCTTCAGACACCATTCGGTTAGAATATATGGAACCGGACCGGGCAGGTCAAGATAAGGGATAGCTTTCAAGCGGCATCCTGTCGACGCTGCCGTGTTATCGGAAACGGACATATTTTCGACGGAGGAAATCAATATGCCGGCGGAATTCAAAAATGAATCCTTGACGGATTTCAACAACGAGGAAAATCGGGAAAAGCAGTCGGAGGCTCTGGAATTCGTTCAGTCCCAACTCGGCCGCGAGCATGACCTGATCGTAGGGACGGAAAAACTCAAGTCGAGCGGGAGCTTCAGGTCCTGCAATCCAAGCAAGAGATCGGAAGTAATCGGGATGTTTCAGAGCGCAGACCCCGAACAGGCGCTTCATGCAATCGATGTCGCCGCTGCCGCGTTTGAAAAATGGAAGCGGGCGCCTGTCCAGGAACGGGCGAATGTACTTTTCCGGGCGGCGGAACGAATGCGCGCCCGGCGTTTCGAAAGCAACGCCTGGATGATTCTGGAGGCGGGCAAAACCTGGCTGGAAGCGGATGCCGATACTGCGGAGGCGATCGATTTCTGCGAATTCTACGGTCGCGAGGCTCTCCGCTACGCCGAACGCCAGCCTCTGACCCGGATTAAGAGCGAAGATAACGAACTCCGCTACCTTCCATTGGGCGTAGGCGCCGTCATCCCACCCTGGAATTTTCCCTGCGCGATCCTTGTAGGAATGACGACGGCGTCCCTGGTGGCGGGGAACACGGTTGTCCTGAAACCGTCTTCAGACACTCCCGCGACCGGAGCCTTCTTCATGAGCATTCTGCAGGAGTCCGGCATGCCTCCCGGCGTGGTTAATTATATTACCGGCAGCGGTGCTTCCGTCGGCAATCTTCTCGTAGAGCATCCACGCACCCGGTTCATTGCATTTACCGGTTCCAAGGAAGTCGGACTGCATATAAACGAAACCGCGGCACGCACGCAACCGGGACAGATCTGGATCAAGCGGGTTATAGCCGAGATGGGCGGCAAAGACTTTATTATCATAGATGGCGATGCCGATCTGAAGGAGGCGCTTGAAGGGGTGATCGTGAGCGCTTTCGGATATCAGGGGCAGAAATGCTCGGCGTGTTCGCGCCTGATCGTGCACGAAAAAGTATACGATTCCTTTATCCCGATGCTGGCGAAAAGAACCGAGGGCATTAAGGTCGGGCCGGCAATGCATCCCTCAAACTATATGGGGCCGGTGATTAACGAAAAAGCAATGCAGAGCATTCTTAAGTATATCGAAATCGGCGAAGGGGAGGGCCGGCTGGTGACAGGCGGCCGCGTACAGTCCGAAGACGGATATTTCATCGAGCCGACGATAATCGCCGACGTGGATCCCGCGGCACGCATCGCACGGGAGGAGATATTCGGGCCGGTCCTTTCGGTAATTAAAGCGAAGGATTTTGACGATGCCGTTCGCATTGCGAACGACAGCGAATATGGTCTGACCGGATCGTTGTACAGCCGGAACCGGAAGCACATCGACCGGGCGAAGGATGAATGCTTCGTGGGGAATTTCTACATCAACAAGAAATGTACAGGAGCCCTGGTCGGAGTTCATCCGTTCGGCGGGTTCAATATGAGCGGGACCGATTCAAAAGCCGGCGGCCGGGATTATCTGCTGCTTTTTACCCAGGCCAAGACTGTTTCGGAAAAAATCTGATAGGAAAACCATGACAGAAGAAAATAACAGGACTCTATTCGGACATCCGGTAGCCCTCTACACCCTCTTTTTCGCCGAAATGTGGGAGCGGTTTTCCTATTACGGCATGCGGGCCCTGCTGGTCTTCTATATGATCAAGGGTTTTATGGGTTACAACGATAACCGGGCCTATGCGGTCTACGGCGCTTATACGGCCCTGGTCTATGCCACTCCGTTTATCGGCGGCATGCTGGCGGACAGGCTGCTGGGCGCCAGGCGCGCGGTGGTGCTCGGAGGCATGCTCATGGCTCTGGGACACCTCTTTATGACCGTGGAGCACGAAACGGTTTTTTTCATGGCCCTTGCGTTGCTTATTGCGGGCAACGGCTTTTTTAAGCCCAATATCTCTACAATCGTAGGTTCTCTTTATAAAAAAGACAAGGAAGGGCGTGACAGAGGGTTCACTATATTCTACATGGGCATCAACCTCGGCGCCGCCATGTCCCCCATTATCTGCGGATACGTTGGGGAAACTTTCGGCTGGCACTATGGTTTCGGGCTGGCCACTATCGGCATGCTGAGCGGTCTCGCCGTCTTTGTGGCGACGGCGCGCGTAGCTCAATTCATGATTTTCAGCTGCGCTCTCGTCACAGGAGTGGGCATGTTGTTTCTTCAGGACAGCGTGTACCAGCTGGCGGTCAATATCTTCATGGGGGTGGCCCTGATCACGGCCGGGACTATAGCCGTCATCGCACTCGGGCGCGGCGGGCTCCCCAAGGCAGCCGGCGCTCCCAAGAATCCTGCAATACTGAAGGAGAAGATCCTCGGCTTTCTGAGAAAGGATTTCGCCATTTACCTGGGAGTGCTGGTGTCGCTTCCCTTACTGATGCTGCTTGTCAGAAGAAACGAGATAGCCGGATGGATTCTGAGCATCTTCGGGCTGATTGCCTTTTTCTGGCTCTTCATCGAAGCCCTGCGTGCACCCCGGGTGGACCGGCACCGTCTGTTTGTGGTGCTGATACTGATGTTTTTTTCCATGCTGTTCTGGTCGTTCTTCGAGCAGGCCGGAAGCTCCCTGAACAACTTTGCAGACCGCAATGTCGACCGGGTTGTGGAGGAGGGACACATCAAGCCGGATCAGGTGGGTACAACCGTGAAGCTGCGGCTGACTCAGGAGCAGCTTGGGTATCACAACGGCGACAAAATGATGAACATGACCGAGCTTACAAAAGCCCGGGATGAGGGGCGGGATACGGTCGAATGGGAAGTCACTAAGGACGACGTAGGCATGGGGGTAGGAGGCGCCGAGATTCCCGCGACGCTGTTCCAGGCCGCCAATCCGATATTCATTCTAATCTTCGGCCTTGTATTTACAAGCTTATGGTCTTTCCTGGAGACCCGGCGAATGGATCCGAGCACACCGGTGAAGTTTTCGCTCGGCCTGCTGCAGTTAGGCCTGGGATTCGGGGTTTTTTGGATCGGGGCTTCAAGCGCCGATGAACGCGGCATGGTAGCGGTCTATTGGCTGATACTCGGCTACCTTCTGCACACTACGGGCGAGTTGTGCCTATCCCCCGTCGGTCTTTCCATGGTTGTGAAGCTTTCGCCGGGCCGTATCGTAAGCACCGTAATGGGTGCCTGGTTTCTGGCCACGGCTTTTTCCAACTACCTGGCCGGGATTATTGCATCCTTTTCCGGCGTTTCGCACGGCAGCGGCGAGGGGCAGATAATCCCGCCGCCCGTGGAAACCGTGGGTCTCTACGGCAGTATTTTCGGCAAAATCGCTGTAACTGCGGTTATATCCGCACTGATCTGCTTCGCTCTTTCCCCGATTCTGAAGCGATGGATGCATGAGAATGAGCCATAGGAACGGTTGGAGCGGAGGCCGTACTGCATCTGCTTTTCCGGCTTCCACCCCTTCTTCAACCCGTTGACCCGCATTTCTCAAAGGCTTCGGCAGGCGACCGGAAGCCCGCGAGAAATACGGATTAGCGTTTCTCCTTGCCAATATTCATTTTATTGCCCATCCTTTTATCTCCAGGGAGAATATATGAATCCGGAGTTGTGGCGGTGGATCGGAAATGAGGAAGCGCTGTCGGATCTTGTGGCCGGACTGCCATCCTGGGGATTGATGCTTCTGATCGTCGTCTGCATTGCGGTTCTTTCCAAAAGCGCAGACTGGATGATTGACGGAGTCGTACAAATGGCCCGCCGTACGGGCCTTCCCAGAATCGTCATAGGGGCCACGATCATCTCCCTCGGTACAACGACTCCGGAAGCGTTCGTATCGGTAATGGCAGCGTGGATGGGGAATCCCGGCCTTGCTCTGGGCAACGGGGTCGGTTCCATTATTTGCGATACCGGGTTGATCTTCGGACTGACTGTTGTTATCGCGGCGGTTCCGGTCAATCGTTTTATCCTGAACCGGACCGGTTGGGTTCAGGTGGGCGCGGCGACACTTCTGGTTGTTGTGTCCCTGGGCATGCTTGTCCTGACGCCGGAGCGGCCCACCCTGCTGAGGTGGGTTGGGGTATTCTTCCTGGCCCTTCTGGCGGTTTACCTGTACATTACTTACTATTGGGCGAAGAAGGGGGCGGCAGACGCCGTTGCTGGAGAGGTGGAGGAATCCGGACCGGCTGCCGGATTGGGAAAGTCCCTGATTCTCATTTTGGGCGGCCTGCTGCTGGTTATCCTTTCCGCCCGGCTTATGGTTCCCAGCGCGGCGGAAATGGCGCACAGAATCGGAGTTCCCGAGGACGTTATCGCGGCGACCATGGTGGCCTTCGGAACATCTTTACCGGAGTTAATGACCGCTATCGCTGCCATCAGGCGCGGGCATCCGGAAATCACCGTAGGAAATATCGTAGGCGCGGATGTTCTGAACTGCCTGTTTGTCATCGGGGCCGCGGCGGCGGCCAGCCCGCTGGTCATCCCCGCTAATTTCTTCCGGTTTCATTTCCCTGCCATGCTCCTGGTTCTTTATTCCTTCCGGTTTTTCATAACCCTGAATAAAGACGGGAAATTCAAACGCTGGCAGGGTTTCTGGCTTCTGGGCATCTATCTTGTCTATCTCATTCTGCAGTACAGTATGAATATCGGCCACGCAGAAGCCTGATGTTTTTTAATCTTAATAGGATCCATGGAAGAGGTTCATGACAAAAAGTCAAGCAAACGGGCAAAAGGACAAATTCGTTAATGAGAAAGGGCCTCTCGGGTTTATGAGCCTTCCGGTCGCGACGGCATTCGGTCTGGGATTGTCTCCTCATGCTCCCGGCACCTGCGGAACCCTTTTGGGCGTCATTCTGCATCTTGTAACCGTAACCGCTTTCAGCCCGCAACTTCAGTACGGGATTCTGGTCGGCATTTTTGCGGCGGTGTGTTTTTTCCATTATATTTTAACCCCCTGGTCCCAGAGATACTGGGATGATCCGGACCCGCGCCGTTTCGTTCTGGATGAAGTCGCCGGATATCTCGTGGTTCCCGTACTCATCCAAAATGAGCCCGTCTGGTTGATCGCCGTATTGGGATTTGTAGGATTCCGCGCTTTCGACATAATAAAAATTCCTCCGGCACGGCAGATTGACCGGAAGATGCACGGAGCCACGGGTATTCTCTTGGACGATATCGTCAGCGGGGTCTATGCCGTATTGGCTATTCGCATTATTCTCTGGGTGGCTGCGTACTTAAAATCTTTATGATTGCACCGCTATTAACGTTGCACGCCGAAGGTTGCAGGTTAAAAGCAAAAAGATCGTTGAACGTTTGAGATCATCGGGTTGCCGCAGCCTGTCGTGTGGCTCGGGCGAGGCAATCAGCCGTCGCCGGAAGACAATGGTTGGCGATCCGTCTGCTCCAGGGTCCCATCGGCGTGGATTGGAAAATGATCATGTCTCATTTAAAAATAAATAAACGCGGACTGGTATCCTTTTTAACCCTGTTCGGATTCCTCATCATGTCCCTGACCGGCCTGGTGCTGTATGTCATGCCCGCCGGGAGAGTGGCCTACTGGATTAACTGGGAAATGATCGGATTGTCGAAGGACGATTGGGGAAACATACATATCCTTTCCAGCATCCTGTTTATTGTCGCCGGCGCATTTCACATAGGCCTCAACTGGAAGCCGTTGATGAATTATTTTAAGGACAAGGTTCGAAAAAGCGTCAAACTCCGCCGGGAACTTGTAATTTCTTCCCTATTGTCCGTTTGGATTGTAGTCAGTTCCCTCTGGCCTTTCCCGCCTCTGTCCTATCTATTGGATTTCAATGCGTGGCTCAAGTCGACCTGGGTAACGCAGGATGATTACGAGCCGCCGTTCGGGCACGCTGAATTGATGTCACTGAGAGTGTTCTGCAGGAAGATGGACATCGATCCTGCAAAAGCGACAGAGGAACTGCGGGAAAAAGGGATACGATTCGAGAGCGATAGGGAAACCCTGGAGGAGATAGGCCTGGCCAATAAAATTTCTCCCATGAACCTCTACCTTATGATAAAGAAGTTCGAGCCGGTTCCGGCGCCTGAAGGACTTGAGTCCTACACTCCCGAAACCGTCGAAGTAGAGTTTTCCGGAAGCGGCATCGGAAATAAGAGCATCCGGTTCGTCTGCGAAAAGACGACACTGGATCCGGAACTGGCACGGCTGCGATTGACGGCGGCGGGCTTGCCGGCCGAACTGGATCAGACCGTCAAATCCGTTGCCGAGTCCGCCCACACACAGCCGATGGAAATATTGAAACTCCTCCTCATCGAAGGGTACAAACCGAAAACTGAAAAATAATAAAACGTAGAAGGTTGCACGTTGCACGTTGCACGTTAAAAGCCTGTACGATTTTGAAAGTGGAGTCGTGTCGTGAAGGAAGCATTCCAACGAAGCTTTTTTCTTTTAACGTTCAACGTTAGAACGTTCCTGCGACACATCAACCTTCGCCTTTTATCCATCAGATATCCGCATCCCGGAGCTGTGTTTTTCACGTCAGCACGTCAGCACGTCAGCACGT
>CAZPHK010000055.1:20887-25577 GCA_964586015.1 uncultured Acidobacteriota bacterium
ACGTTCCCACGAAGCTTTATTTCTTTATGTTCATCTTCATGAACACAAGGCCGGTCAGCAGCTTGGGATAAAAATCGGTGGATTTCTGCGGCATGCGCTCGCCCTCGAGGCCGAGACGCTGTACCTGTTCAGCCGTTGTCGGATTCAGAAAAAACGCGCCCTGGTACTTTCCTTGATCGACAAGTTCGATGCAGGATTCGATATCGCGTTTATAGTCGATGTGGGACTGGGATACAAGTTTGCTTTCGTCGATGCCGAGGTAGTGATCCAGAAGCAGGATATGCAGCACACTGACGTCCAGCCGGCGGTATGCTTCCGTGTATTTCTCAAGGATCGGGTCATCCAGCGCCGCATCTTTCAATTTGAGAAGGAAGAATTTTTTTGCGTTTTCAGGATAAAAGCCCAGCACGGGGCGCACGCTATCCTGCTTCATTTGCTCGAAAAGGTTCTTTCGGGAAGGGGCCTCTCTCACGTCGAAATGATTCTGAACGGCTTTCATGAAATTTCGGGCGTCAAATTCCGGAAGATCCCGAATCAGGCGGTGGGTTGGTAGAATGGTGACCCCGTCCGCGATGTTGAAGCATGTCACCATGCGTTTGTCGAAGGACTCTATGCCGTCTGTGCTCCATTTGCGTTGCTCACATTCCCTCATGTAATTGACGGAGGTTTCAAAGCGATGATGCCCGTCGGCGATAAACAGTCTTTGCGGCCGCATGGCATCCCGGATTTTTGCCAGTTTATCGCTATCGGTTACTGCCCATAAACGGTTCCGTACTCCGAAGTCGTCTGTTACCTCGGCATCCGGCGGCCGGTCCAGAACGGCTTCGTCCATAACGCGGTTGACCGTCAGCTGCTCGTCGGAATAAAGCATAAATACGGAGTCTTCATTGCTTTCAATGCTGCGAATCAACCGGAGGCGGTCCTGTTTCGGGGCTGCGAGTGTGCGTTCATGCGGAATAATGCCTGATTCCGACATTTTCAAATCCAGAAGGGCGATGAAGCCTTTTTGAATTTTTCCCCGGCCTTCGAATATATAATTTTGATAATAAGCGTAAATCGCCGGTGAAGGATCCTGCAGCAGCACCTTTTCATCGATCCAATTGCGGTAGATGGCTCCGGCTTCCTCGTAGCCCGTATCGGGATTTTTATTTTTTTCGGGATTCAGCGTTATCCGGACTGCATTGTAGAGAGACCGCCGATAATATTCTTCCTGCAGATCGGGAGGAATTTTATCGTACGGCTGTGTTACGACACGGTCCAGATCCGCTACGATTTGATTGTTATATCGATAACCCCGAAACGGGTAAACTAAAGCCATGAACCCTCCAGCTTCAGGCTGCGCCGTCTCGCTGCAGTGTCCATGGATGCGATACATGCCGGCGAGAAAGCCGTATTCCTGCGAATAATCATGAAGCGGAAAAATCCGTGATTGCGATACCTTTTTATCCGTTGCTTCCTGTGTTGCCTTCTATTAATCCGAGATCGGACAGAACGGAAGCTAATTTGGCGCGTGCTCCCTGTGAGATCGGCACCAGAGGGAGCCGGTACACTTCCTCTATCCTTCCCATCATCGCCAGAGCTGCTTTGACCGGGATAGGATTGGATTCGACGAAGTTGGTTTTCATGAGGGGATAGAGCTTGCGATTCCATTCGCGCGCATCTTCCCAGCGTCCTTCCAGGCATGCTGTAGCCAATGATGCCATCATGTGCGGAGCTTCGTTGGAAGCAACCGAGATAATGCCGTGCCCGCCCAGGGCGATAAGGGGCAGCGTAATGGAGTCGTCTCCGGAAAGAATCCGGAATCCCGCCGGCGCCCGCGTGCAGATCTCTCCCATTTGAGAAATATCTCCGCTGGCTTCTTTGACGCCTGCTATATTCGGGATCTCAGCCAGCCGCATGAGCGTGTCCGGCAGTATATTGACGCCTGTCCGCCCAGGAACGTTGTAGACGATGATGGGCAGGTCCGTGGACTCGGCAAGAGAACGATAGTGCCGGTAGAGGCCTTCCTGCGTCGGTTTATTGTAGTAGGGTGCGACGGAAAGAATGCCGTCCACTCCCAGTTGTTTCAGTTCGGAGAGGAGGGGGATAATTTTGGCCGTGCTATTGCCCCCGGCTCCGGCAATCACCGGGATTCTTCCCGCCGCGGTCCGTGTCGTGATGTCAACGACCGTGAGATGCTCTTCATGGGTCATGGTAGGATTCTCGCCTGTCGTGCCGCAGGGTACCAGGAAGTGAATTCCTTCTTCGATCTGCCAATTCACGAGCGACTCCAGAGCTTTCTCATCCAGACTTCCGTCGGTCTGAAATGGTGTGACCAATGCGGTGCCGCATCCTTTCAAGTTTTCCAGGTTTTTCATAAACAACCTCTTTTTATTATTTATATGCCGACGATTTCCCGAAAAACCTTTCGAAAATCGTAGATTCCCTTTTTCCCGGCGATCCACCGCGCGGCCAGGACGGCTCCTTCGGCAAAGCCCTGGCGGCTCCGCGCACGGTGTTCCAGGAGAATGGAGTCGGCTTCGCTGTCGAAGCCGATAACATGAGTTCCTGGAATACGCCCGGCGCGGACGGATGTGACGCTTGGATTCGGATTGTTGAGATGGGGACGGATAAGATCCAGAAGACTCAGTGCGGTACCCGAAGGAGCGTCTTTTTTAGCGCTGTGATGCTCTTCGTGCACATAGGCTTCATACTGGGGAGTCATTCCTACGACCCTGGCGGCGTGAGAGACTATCTCGAAAAAAAGGTTCATCCCGAGAGAAAAATTAGCCCCGTAAACCAGGCCGATTCCCGAATCCTGCACGATTTTTTCCACCGTATCGTATCGATCCGTCCAGCCGGTTGTGCCTAAAACAATATTGATGCCTGCTCGAGCCGCCGCTTCAACGTTGGCCAGTACGGCGTCGGGTTGGCTGAATTCTATGGCGACATTGACGCCGGCCATCGTTTCGGGTGTTATCCCGCTGCCGTGTGCGTTGTCCCGGATATCAAGTTTGGGCCCGACTTCCCAGCCTTCCCGCATGGCAATCGTTTCCACCAGCTTGCCCATTTTCCCGTAACCCAGCAGTGCGATTTTCATTGTTCGATCTCCTGGTTTTTGTTGATCCTTTCCGGCCCCCCACTATTCGAAGATTCGGGGGTCGACTTTTTGGAATAAGGAATCATGAAGTCTCCGTACTGCTTCCGGCAGGCCGTCTTCGCTGATAACAAAAGTGATATTGATGGACGATGCTCCCTGGGAAATCATGTGAATGCCCGTATCCTGCAACGCGCTGAATACAGTATGCGGTACACCGGGAATATTCCGGAGATTGTCTCCGACGCAGCAGACAATGGCCCGGGATCCTTCGATGTTCACCTCTCCGATTTTCTTGAGTTCCGTCACGATATCCCGTAGAGAGGTAGTCTCATCGACGGTGAGGGAAACGGAAACCTCCGAGGTCGCGACCACGTCCACGGATACTTTGTAATGATCGAAAATCTCAAAGATTTTCCTGAGGAAACCATACGCCATAAGCATACGGGTTGAAGCGATGTTTACGACCGTCACGCCTCTTTTATAGGCGATTGCCTTTACCGGATTCCCGCACGGCTGCGTTTCATTTGTGATGATTGTGCCTTCCTGGTCCGGCTTGGAACTGTTGAGGACCCGGACGGGGATTTTTTTACGGACAGCCGGAATAATTGTCGCCGGGTGAAGAACCTTGGCGCCAAAGTAGGCCAGTTCGGCGGCCTCGTTGAAGGAAATTTCTTTGATACGGTGCGCTTCGGGCACCATGCGGGGATCGGTGGTCATGATTCCGTCGACGTCGGTCCATATCTGAATTTCGTCGGCTCCGAGCGCTGCTCCTACAAGGGACGCGCTGTGGTCGGAGCCTCCCCTGCCGATCGTTGTGGTGATTCCCTCCCGATTGCTTCCGATAAACCCCTGAAAGACCGGGATTCTGCCTTCCTCTAAAACGGGACGAACGTGCTTGACGATGGCCGCTTCCGTTTCGTCGGACAACGGATTTGCATTCACAAAGTTATCGTCGGTGATGACGCACTGCCGGGCATCCATGAGCCGGGACGGAATTCCCAGGTTTTCCAGGACTTGGGTCAAGATGGCCGTTGAAAGGCGTTCTCCGTAACTTGCCATGGCATCGGTTACCCGGGGAGTCAGTTCGCCCAACGCGGACAGTCCGTGGACGAGATCCTGCATTTCCTTGAAATAGGTATGAATTTTCTCCGCCACCCAGTCTTCCGAGACGGCAATCCCGAGTTTGCGGGATTCCTTTAAATGGTTGTCCTGAAGGCCCGCGAGGAGGTCCAGTGCTTCCCGTTGCCTGCCCTCAGCGGCTGTTCGCGCCACCTCTAATAGTTTGTTGGTTGTCTTCCCCATGGCGGAACACACAACCACGGGCTGTGCGCCGCGTTGCCTTTCGATGATCTTCGCCAGGCGCATCATCGCTTCGGCATCCTGTACCGATGTGCCGCCGAATTTACATACGATCATAATCTTTTCCAATAAAAT
This sequence comes from uncultured Acidobacteriota bacterium, assembly GCA_964586015.1. Lineage (GTDB taxonomy): Bacteria > Acidobacteriota > UBA6911 > UBA6911 > UBA6911 > UBA6911. The sequence goes on from CAZPHK010000055.1 coordinate 25,401, forward strand.
CAATGGCTTGAGTCGTTTCATAAAAGAAACGGCGATTTCCAAGCCGGTATTTTTTCTTTACAGTCCAAAGAAGCCCGTATTTTCCCACAATACCGCTTTCCCTACAAGAACACAGTCAGAAGCGGGGCACACATTTGTGCACCCCTTTTTTAATATCTATTGTCGAAAGTGCGGTAG
>CAZPHK010000056.1:0-25482 GCA_964586015.1 uncultured Acidobacteriota bacterium
GAAATCGCTTTTTCCGTCACCGTTTATATCGTGCGACAGGTATTGAAGAGAAGATGAAGTCAAGTTACCCGGGTAGGTGGGGGGAGTGACATAAATAAAACTGCCGCTTCCATTATTTATAAATGTATATAAACTCGATGCGATAAAAAATGTGAAATCAGACAGTCCGTCTCCGTTGACATCATTGACATAAGTTTTTGTAGAATAATCCCACCAAGGGAAAAAAGGCACATAGGGTCCCCAAAAGCCGTTAGGCATTCCATATTGGAAAGACAGGGAGTAGCCCCCATCAACGTTGGAGACGGCTACCGCAAAACTGAGGAAAAAATAAGGCGGCATTTCCTGAATAGGAAGAAGAAGCACTGCCATGAAATCCGTCAGCCCGTCCCCGTTCCAGTCTCCCGGATATATCAGGCCGTGGTCGTTCCCATCCGTCAGATGCCAGTTGGTTTGTTGTTCATATGTAGTGAATGTGCCATTGCCATTCGACAGCGCAACCTGAAGCACATAATAATTATTCACTTCATTGGCGCACATATAATCCGTTTTCCCATCCCCATTGGCATCCCCTGTAAAACATTTCTGGTAGCTTCCATATCCCAAAGTGGTTGTTTGGTCGTAGATATCGTAGTCTCCAACAAGGCCGTCATTTTCATAAGTGAAGGTATTCGGTGGAAGCGTTCCGCCTAAATTGCCGTGCTGGGTGATTGAAGCAAGCAGGGAACGCTTGGAGCTGGGGCTGTATTCATAACCGACGGCGTATTTGCGGACGAGATTCCCGTTGTTTCTAATTACGACTTCCTGGAGCCTCTTTCGCGTTTGTGTCTGTATGCCGGAAGTATAATGATAGACATTATCCGTTCTGTTTACGGGATCCAGAACAAAATCCACACTGTTTGAAGGATTCAATCCGGAGTTCCCCGTATATTGAATCAGGTCGGGATACAGGACTCCCTCGTCCTTGGAATAGGTGATCGTCATATAGTTGCCATTGGTGTCCTCTACTTTATCCAACGCCCATTTGAAGACATCGGTGCCGTTTTTTTCCCTGGAATTATCATCTGTTCCGAAATAGTACTTCGTTCCGTTTTTGGCCGTCATCACCCATCCGCCGGAGCCGTTATAGTAGTATTTGGAAAATGCTCCTTCGATCTTGGCGCCATAACAGTTCGCTCCCCACTCGGATCTGGCAACAAGTTCCGAGGTGCCGTTGACCACTGCAATATAATCATTGGCGGTGTAGTCGAGTCCAAATTTAGTGGACCGCTGTATGAATCCGATATTGATGTCCCATCCCACGCCCAACCAGCCATTGCCGCCGGAGCTGTTGTAGGAAAAGGCAAGCCTCGGTTCTATCCCATTTCTGCCGGGAGGCACTTCAATCGGTATGCCGGCAGTGGCCGCCCCTGTAAAACCGGAAACGTCTGCTGTAGCGAAAGATCCGGCCGCCTGGGCCGCTAAGCTCCCACCGCCGCTATCCCCTCCTGCCATCATGGATTGCGTGGTCCCTTCAAGCTGGGATTCGTCGGTTTCATCGACGCTGCCGTTGTCCTTTTTGGCGGCTGTCTGTTCTTCAGCTACCGCATCAGGTTCTTCAACGGCCGGAGCCTCTGACTCGAGGGTTTCTTCCCAAGGCGGTTCTCCAGAGTAAACGACTGTCGGCCCTTCGCTGCTTTAGTCAGGCACGGATTCCTCCATTTCCTCGGAAGCATAGGCGGAAGGCATGAAGGCTTCGACACCCAGGAACAAGAAGAGTGTCAATGAAAGGACGAATACAAATCCAAAAAAAGGAGACAATCTTTTCAGGCTTGACGGAACCATGGGGATCTCCTTAACAGGTTTGTTTGGTAAGCGCCGACACCGGAAGGGGGGCCAAAATCCCCACTCCTTTCACGAAAATGAAACGGGGCGCGCCTGCGCGCTCCAACCAGAAATAAATAGGAATTTTGTTTTAATTATTATATATTAGTCAATTAGTATTTAAGCGGGATCCATTATAAGCATCTAAACAAGGCGGCCGAAAGAAATATTTCAGAAAATTATAATGCAAAGGATATATGATTACACTAACCGATTAGTAGGTCGTTATTTTAATGCAATCGCTGCAGTAATTTACCAGGATATTGCATATAATCGGCTTTATCATTATTCACTGAAATGTTAATAATTTGAAGGTGATCCGACTGTGCAAATTCAATAAAATCCCATAGGAAATGTGTTCCTGCTCCCGGAAGGTTCGGTGGGAAATGGGCGGAGGATGCTCCGGGAAGTGGAAGCAGATCGAGCCCGATCTCGCAACAGCGCTACAGTTTTTCGGCAGCCCTGGACGGATCAGGAAGAGGCGGCGCAAGAAAACGGAAGCAGGTCGGGGCGAAAGTAGAAGTTACCAGCGCCAGAAGAATCACGCTGGAGTGCAGTCCCTCATCCATCAACCCGATGCGGACTCCCAGTGTCGCGACGGCGATGACCAGACTCAGGCGTGCCGACAGAAGCACTCCGGATGCCAGGATTTCCCTGAATTTAATCCGTCGGAGCACGAGAAAAGGCGGAAGCAGCTTTACCACCAACGCAGCTCCGAGCAGCTCCAGGGCAAGCATGAAAACACCCGGTTCGAGCAGTACGGGCAGCTCGAAACCGAGGCCCACGTTAATGAAAAAAACCGGGATGAGAAAGCCGTAGGAAAACCCGGACAACTGCTGCTCCAGGGATCCCCTGTTGCGGAAGACCAGCGCAAAAACGGTGCCGGCCAGGAACGCGCCCAGGATATCCTCGATCTCCAGGGCATAGGAAAGTCCCACAATCACGAACATCAGGGCAAGGCTGGCCCGGATGCCCATCTCCGATGGATCATTGGAAACGAAAAGGCGTTCGAACCATTCCGGCCGCCACCAGACCACCCGCTTGAGGATTATCAAAAAGAGGGCTATTGCAAGGAAGAGAACCGGAATATTCAATACTCTCAAGCCCAGTCCGTGCTCGTGAATCAGCGCAAAGACGGTCACTCCGACCAGAGTCAGAAAATCGGCAATCAGGGCCGCGATAAGAATGAACTGGCCCAACCGGGTGTCCGTACGCCGGGTGTTGCGCAATATCGGCACGACAAGCCCGACGGACGTCGTCGCCAGGAGAAAGGTGACGAACGGCCCGTAGCCGAGTGCATGCGCAAACCAGTAGGACAGCCCCAGGGTCAGGGCAAAAGTCAGCCCGCCGTTAATGATCTGCCTGGGTCCCTGCTTTTCGATATTAGCGAAGTCTATTTCGAATCCGGAAAGAAACATTAAAAGAAGAAAACCGAAATCGGCGAGGAATTCCAGCAGGTCGGTCTGCTCCACCACGTTCAGGACATAGGGGCCGACCAGGATGCCGAATAGGATTTCCAGGGTTACGGCCGAGAGCCGGAGCCGGGCCGAAATCAGAGGCAGCAGGAACGCGGCAACCGCAATCAGGATGATGGTAGTCGCTTTTTCCATAAATCATCCCAGCCTCCGGCTTGGTCAAAAGCAAGCCGGATCAAACAGGTTGTGACACATGAGTCAGAACAGTAAATGAAGCTCTAGCCCCGAAGGGGCGCTCAACAACTATCGAGAGGCGTAAGCCCCTCGAAGGAATCCCCGAAATTATGTCATTGTTCTTCGATCTCCGCCCTCATCGGAAGCCGCTTATTCGATAACCGGCACCAGGAGCAGGGACTTTTGCGACCAGTAGACGATATGGGTCGTAATGGCATATTCAAAGGGGCGCGCCGCCCCTTTCCCCGCGCCGAGAACCAGAAAATCGGCAGCCGCGCTCGCTTCCAGAAAGGAACGGACCGGATTGCCCCTCCGGATCTTTCCGCGCACGGCTACCTGCTGCATGGCGGCCTCCTGCTTCAGCGATCCGATCGCCCTGCGCGCCTCATCGGACGCATCCTCCCCGGCAACGAATGTGGGATCGACAATGGCCATACCGGTCAAATCCGCCCGCATGTATCGCGCCAGATCGATGGCCGCACGCTCCGCGGCCTTCGCCGACAGGGTCTGCCGCGCCGGCACCAGGATGGTTTTGTAGGGGTGCGATCCCCGTGCAATAAGGACAGGAACGCCGGCACGCCTGGAGAGAAGAACCAGTTTCTGGGCCCGAAGCTTTCCCACCAGCGGCCCCGGACGCGGGGGGCGAAGGACCAGCATGCCGATATTTTCCTGCCGGCAAATATCGGACAGGATCCTGTCCGGGGGCTCCGCGACTCCAAGACGCCTCACTTCAACGCCCCCGGTGACTTTCGAAACCTGTTCAAGGAGATCGTTCAGGCTGGAAACCCTTTCTGCGTCTTTAAGCAGGGCCGGATCGCGATAAATCAGCAGAAGGGAATCCGCCGCGCTGTTGCGCACGAAGTTCGCCGCTTCCGCAACCGGACCGTTCAGATCCTCCGCCTCCTCGAGAATAACGCCGACCAGCTTCCCAAAATCAAGCGGGAAGCGCGCCTCTCCCGATGTGAAGGTGTGAACGATTTCCGGGAAGTGAACACCCAGACCGACTACGGTCACACGGTCTCCGTGCCGAAGCACCGTATCGCCGTGCGGAATGATCAGTGCGTCATCCCTCAGAACGGCCCCGATTATAAAATGTTCCGCGTTTATCTCTTTCAGGGCTTTCCCGGCGATGGGCGAATCGTGACCGAGATGGAACTCGATGGCTTCGGCCCGTCCGTCGGCAAATGCCATGGACGTGTAACGGCGGTGCTCCAGGCTCAATTCGAGATGGCGGGAAACCAGGCTGTCGGGGGAAAAAGCCGTCACGCCGATCTTTCGGTAGGAATCCAGCCGTTCCGGGGAAGCGGCAACGGCCACAATGCGCAGAACACCGGCCTGCCGGGCCAGGCGGCATACTTCGAGATTTACCTCATCGTCGTCGGAGGCCGCTACTACCGCATCGGCTTCCTCCAATCCCGAACGCTGTAAGATGAGGCGGCTGGTTCCGTCTCCCAAAACAGTGTGCATACCTTTTATCGCCCCTATTTCCCGGAGCTGCGATTCGGAAGTCTCAATCACGGTAACCGTCCACGCTTCTCCGAGCCTCCGCAGAAGCTCCCGCGTTGCCCCGCCCGCGCCGACGACAATTGCCTTCATGGTTCTCCCTTTTCCCCATGATTCCTATTTTGCCCAGTATATAGCATTCGATCGTTCATAGCTTCCAGATACACTCAAATTTATTATCATCAATACGCGTCTTTTCCTTTAACGCCATTCTGTGCTATTTATTGCCGTCACAATGGAAATCATCAAGAGCCTGGTCGAAATTCTTTTCTCGCCGCTTGGAATCGTGTCGGTGCTTCTCTTTGCCGGCATCGCTCTGTGGAACACGAAACGATACTCGAAGATTGCCCGCCGCCTGCTGTACTCCGGAGGATTGTTGTTTCTTATATTCCTTTTTTCTCCCCTTTCAAGATATTTGATATTGAGCCTCGAAAGGCCGTTTCCGCCCCTGACGGTTCCACCTGAATCCCCGAAAATCGAAAGAATTGTAATCCTTGCCGGTTATGCGGAGGAATTTCCGGGAATCCCGATAACGAGCAGAATCTCGGAACAAACGATATACAGCCTTTCGGAAGGGCTGAGACTCTACCGGATTTTACCGGATTCCAGGTTGATCCTGTCGGGCGGAATAGTGCATAAAGGCGACCCTCCCGTCTCCGCAGCCATGGCCGATTTTCTTCTGCAAATGGGCGTACCGGCTGAAGATCTCATCGAAGAGGGAAATTCGCGGAATACTTACGAGAATCTTGTCGAGGTCGGGAAAATTGTGGGATCCGATGCCTTCATTCTGGTGGCTTCAGCCTGCGACCTGAAAAGAGCCGTTGGCGTAGCCCATAAGCTGAAAATGAAACCGGTTCCCGCCCCGGCCTGGATCTGGGCCCTGCAGCATTACCCGGAGAATATGAGTTTTTCGGGCTGGATCGCCGATTTTTTCACCTGTTTCACCCGTCCCTCTACAAACAACCTGTTCCGTCTTCAATGGGCCTATCATGAATACGCCGGGTATGCCTGGTACAGGCTTCTGGGCCGTATATAGTCCAGGCACAAGACGGACGAGGTGCCAAATTGCAATTCCGGAACCTTCCATTAGTGTCATAAAAATCAAACACTGAGAATCGGTTTTCGTGATAATATCGGTTCCACTATCCAGACACGGACCTTGTTAGAACGCAATGCATCCCGATCGCGCATTGCAGGACAGAGAGAGGAGTTTTTCATGAAAAATCGGACCGCTTTATCGAAACCGTTTTATATCCTGTCTGCACTCTGCATTTTCTCCGCAATTTTTATTCAAGGCTGCACACAGGATAAAAGCCCGTCCGACCAGGCGAAAAGTATTCTGGAAAAATCCGGGATCCGGGGCGGCCTGGTCGTCCATGTCAACTGCGGGGACGGAACGCTGACGGAAGAACTCAAGGCAGGAGACTCCTTTCTTGTCCAGGGGCTGGATCCGTCTATGGAAAATGTCGAAAAAGCCCGGCAGACCATCGCATCGAAACAGGAATACGGTCCCGTTTCCGTGATTCAACTCACGGGGACACGGCTGCCCTATAAGGACAACCTCGTCAACCTGATCGTAGCCGAAGATCTGGGCGATATTTCCAGGGACGAAGCGATGCGGGTGCTCACGCCAAACGGCGTGCTCATGACACGCGGCGTTTTCGGCTGGAGCAAAACGGTCAAGCCCAAACCGGATACGATCGACGAATGGAACCAGTATCTCTACAACGCCGGCAACAACCCCGTTTCCAGGGATGAAACGGTCGGCCCGACTGAAAATTACCAGTGGATCGGCAGTCCCCGCTGGGGCCGGCACCACGACACGACCGCCAGCATGAGCGCCCTTGTTTCCGCAAACGGACGGATTTTTTACATTCTGGACGAGGGCCCCACAGAATCGATCGAACTCCCGGCGGAAAATTACCTGGTTGCCCGGGACGCTTACAACGGTACAATTTTATGGAAAAAGGCGATTCCGGAGTGGCAGAACCACCTGTTCAGCCTCAAGAGCGGCCCGGCCTATCTGCCGCGCCGGCTGGTGGCAGTCGGGGACCGCGTCTACGTAACCCTGGGTATTAACGCCCCTCTGAGCGAGCTGGATGCCGCAACAGGAGATGCCCTCCGGACTTTCCCGAACACCGAAGAGACTTCCGAAGTTATATTCTCCGACGACACCCTGTTTCTTGCGATCGGACGTCCGGAGAAAACGGAAAAAAGGTACGCCCCGAAGATTACTTATGTGTGGGACAACGCCGATTGGGCGCGGTCGGAATGGGGCTGGAGCAAAGCGCCCGGACATATCATGGCCCTTGATATGCAGAGCGGGAACGCGCTGTGGACCAAGGAATCCCCCATCGCGCCCCTGTCGCTTTCAGCCGATTCAAAGGACGTTTACTTCTACGACGGCGCTCAGATCGTTTGCGTCGACCGCGACAACGGACAGGAGAACTGGAGGTCCGAACCCATTCAAACCAGGACGATAGACACCGCCTATGCTCCCAGGATAGTGGTATCCGAAGATGTCCTTCTATTTTCCACCGGCGCGCAAGGCTTCGGGTCGGAAAAAAAGATGATTGCGCTGTCGACAGCGGACGGCAGGAAAATCTGGGATGCACCCCAACCCGGCTCCGGGCACTATTCCCCTGAGGACTTGTTCGTCATCGACGGCCTGGTCTGGACCGGTGCAACGGCGAACGTTCAGGACAGCGGGGATTATACCGGCCGGGATCTTCATACCGGAGAAGTTGTAACGGAAATCAAAGGCAAGAATGACATCTACTGGTTCCATCAGAGATGCTATCCCAGCAAGGCGACCGAAAATTACATCATCCCCTCCCGCGCGGGCATCGAATTCGTGGATCTCGATGAAAAGTCGTGGGACGTCAATCACTACACGCGCGGTGGGTGCATCTACGGCGTCATGCCCAGCAACGGGTTGATCTACACGCCGCCCCACGCCTGCGCCTGCTACATGGAAGCCAAACTGAACGGATTCGGCGCCCTGGGACCGGCCAATGGATTAAAAGAGCAGATAGAGGCGGCCGCCGCGCAAGACCGGCTTGAAAAAGGGCCGGCGTACGATGCGGAAATCGCGGATAATGCCGGTCCGGCGGATTGGCCTACCTTTCGGCACGATACCGGGCGCAGCAGTTACACCACAACACAGGTGTCGTCAAATGTCGAACCTCAATGGCGGATCCGACTGGGCGGGAAACTGAGCAGCCCCGTCGTTTCCGGAAACCGGATGTTCGTATCCCAGGTGGACACCCATACGCTGTATGCGATCGACGCCGCCGACGGAAATATTCTCTGGCAATATACAGCCGGCGGACGGGTGGACTCCCCTCCTACCATCTACAAGGGGCGGGTCCTGTTTGGATCGGCCGACGGATACGTCTACTGCCTCCAGGCTTCGGACGGCGCCCTGATATGGCGTTTCCGCGCCGCGCCGATGGACCTGCAGATGGTGGCGTTCGAACAGGTGGAATCGGTCTGGCCCGTTCACGGAAGCGTCCTGATCCAGGACGACAGAGTTTACAGCGTCGCCGGACGTTCCATGTTCCTGGATGACGGGATGCGCCTGCTTCAGTTGAATCCTTTGACCGGGGAAAAGATTTCCGAAATCGTTCTGGACAGCATCGATCCTGATACAGGCAAGGATCTGCACGAGTATGTCGAAGGCCTGAACATGCCGGTCGGCCTGTCCGACATTTTATCCAGTGACGGGAACTACGTTTACATGCGATCGCAGCAGTTCGACCTGGAGGGGAACCGGAAGCACATCGGCGTGAGAAACGTCGGCGATCAGACCGGTGAAGGGGCTCACGTATTTTCCCCGATCGGATTCCTGGACGATTCGCAGTTTTCCCGATCATACATGATGTATGGAAAGAGCGTGACGAGCGGCTGGGGAGCATGGGAAGTCATGGGCCGGTTGACCCCGTCCGGCCGGCTGATTGCGGTCGATGATACGAATGTCTACGGCTACGGGCGCAAGCCGGAGTTTCTGAGCGAATCAATCGTTCTGGAATACCAGCTCTATGCCGCGGCCAAATCGAGCGATCAGAAGGCAATCGAAAAGGCGAATCCACCTCTTTTTCCCGCAGCCAAAGCCAAGCCGAAAGCAAAGACAGTTCGAAAGGCACAACCCGCGGCCAAAAAGATACCTGTTGCGAAAACCATGCCCAAGGCGAAACCCGGAGCCTTAGCAATGCGCATGCCCGGCCCGTTCATGGCTACAGGGGACTGGAAGCTGCGCCAGGGTTTTCCTCTTGCCGAACAGTCCGCGTTGAATTTCAAATGGAAAGTGGACAAACCGGACATCCAGGTGCGGGCCCTGGTACTGGCCGACAAAACCCTCTTCATCGCCGGGCCTCCGGATGTTGTGGATGAAGAGGCTGCGTTCTTTGCGCTGGATGACGCAGAGGTTCTTGCAAAACTTGCGGAACAGAGCGAACTCCTGCGCGGCAAAGACGGCGCCCGTCTCTGGGCCGTCTCGGCCGGAAACGGCAAAAGGCTGTCCGAAATCAAGCTGGATTCCCTGCCGGTATGGGACGGCATGATAGCGGCGAACGGAAAGCTGTACATGGCGACGATGAAGGGGGAGGTCGCCTGTTTCGCCGAAAACACCGAAATGGCCGCGCTTCAGCAGTAACATATAATTGGTGCCAGGCTACCATTTCACCAATTTCAAGTAGAAACCGCGTTGTGGCGGGGCTTCCATGAATTTGGTGAAATGGTAGCCTGGCACCAATTACCTTCGTTTCTATTCACTCGAATATCCATTATAATCCTCCATTCCATCGTCTCATCCGGAGTTGCGGGTCTTGATAAGGACAAAGGCATTATTTCAGATTCTGGGTCTGTTCCTGCTGGTGCTGGCGGGCATCATGCTGATTCCTCTGCTTTACGGCTTCTATATCGGATCCGGCACCAGACCGTTTCTCATTGCAATGATAATCACCGGGATTATCGGGGCTGCGTTTTATATCGGGTCACGCCGCCCGATAAAGAACCTGTCTCAACGGGAAGGGATTCTTCTGGTTGTAGTGATATGGATCGCATCCAGCCTGTTCGGATGTCTTCCTTTCTACCTTTCGCCTCATTTCCACAGCTTTACCGACGCCTTTTTCGAAGCCATGTCCGGATTCACAACCACGGGTGCAACCGTCCTTCCCGATGTTGAAGTTCTGGAGCCCCCTCTTCAGCTCTGGCGCTGTTCCACCCACTGGTTCGGCGGGATGGGCATTGTTCTCCTGGGCATCGCCATCCTTCCCCTGGTCGGAGTCGGAGGAATGCCGCTTTACCGGGCGGAATTCTCAGGGGCCAAATCCGAAAAGCTCAAACCGAGAATTACGGAAACGGCGCTCGCCTTGTGGAAGATCTATTTCTCTCTTACCATACTGGAATACCTGGCTCTCCGCCTGGCGGGCATGAGCGAGTTTGACGCCGTATGCCACACGTTTTCAACCATGGGGACCGGAGGCTTTTCGACCCGTACGGCCAGCATTGCGGCTTTCGACAGTCCAGTCGTTGAAACCATCATTATTGTTTTCATGCTGCTGGCGGGAATGAATTTCGTCATGCACTACCGGCTGTGGGTCGAACGCCAGCCCCGCAGTTTCTTTTCGGATATAGAAATTCGCTTTTATCTGGTGCTTGTCGCCTCCGCCTCCGCACTGATCTTCATAACCCTGGTGCTGTATCACACCTATGCGCCCGGCACCGCGCTCCGGGAATCCGTTTTCCAGGTCTGCTCCATTATGACGACGACCGGTTTTGTCACCGCAAATTTTGAATTGTGGCATTCCTTCCCGCAGCTCATTCTTCTGGCATTGATGTTCATCGGCGGCTGCACGGGATCCACGGCCGGCGGGATGAAATCATCCCGGATTCTGATGCTGCTGAAGGTCGTCGGCCGGGAGTTCAAGCGGATGGTGGAACGGAAAGGTATTTTTTCCATCCGCCTGGGTTCGACCGTTTTCTCGGAGCACACGATCCAGAGCCTGTTGAACCTCGTATGCCTGGCCCTTGTCGTGAATTCCGTCGCAAGCCTGCTGCTGGCCTTCACGGGAGTCGATGCCCTGACCAGCGTCGCCGCGGTTGTCGCGAGCATGTTCAATATCGGTCCGGGGCTAGGCAGCGTGGGGCCGGTGGAACATTACGGGTACCTTCCGTATTTCGCAAAATGGATACTGAGCGTATGCATGCTGGCGGGACGCCTGGAGTTCTATGCCGTCTTCGTTATCCTCACACCGGCCTTCTGGCGGAGCTGAATCAGATTGAAGATTAAAAACCGGCGGATTGGATTTGTTCGACCGGCGGATTTGTTGGAACGGGAGCCTATGCCGGAAATGCGAATACGTTCAACTGCACAAATAATTGCGTCAGATGAGCTTCTCAAATCAGGCCCAATCTTTAATCTCCAATCTTCAATTTTCAATCTGTAATTTCGTATTCGATTTCCTCCGCCCGGCGGAAACGGTTTTTATTGGGGAGAAAATAGAGGATCGCAACAATGACGCCGACACCGAATCCGATCCCATGCGTACGATAACTGGTTTGCGGATTGAAACTGGTTGGAATCAGTACAATCAGCAGAAAACCCGTTGCGCGAAGGAATCTCTTTCCCACGGAAAATCTGCGCTCGAGGCATACATACAGCGTCAGCCAGAACGCCGCCATGAAGTAAATCACTCCGGACGCCCCAAGAAGATTCGTTTCCGGCGGGTAGGTTGCCAGCGAGATCGCGGTGACAACCGCTCCGGACAGCAGAGTCATGAAGGGGTAGACTTTAAGGCCGAAATACCCGTAAAGAAGGAAACCCAGGCCAACCAGCCCGAGTGCGTTGGAGAACAGATGCCTCAAATCCGCGTGGATGAACATGGAGGTGAACAGCCGCCAGTACTGTTCCTGTTTGAAAACCTGCTCCGGATTCGCGGGCAAATACGGCGCCCAACCGGCATAATCGGCCCAGAAGAGGCACGAAAACCCCAGGACGACCAGAAAGCCTATGGCGGCAGCCATGCCGCTTCCTTCCGCGGGTTTCCTGGAAAGCAGCGTTTCTTTGATTGTACATTCATATGCTTCCATATCCATACAGGCAATATGGCAGGAATCAACCGCCGTTTTCAACAAAACATCCGGGGAGAAATGCTGATTTCATAAATGAAATCCATACATTTTATGAAATAAAACAGATGCTATTGAAAAAGGTTTTGGTAATATCCCTATTGGAAAATCTATTCATGGAACAAACAGAGGGTTGACTCAATGAAATCAATCGGAACAGTAAATATGCACCGCAGAAAATTCCTTCTATCTTCCTCCATTCTGCTTTCTGGAACCGCTGCTCTCAAAGCCTCTCATTTGCTTGCACAGACAACGCCCGAAACGGGAACTTCCGGACCACCCAAAGGGTCGGGCATCCTTGAAACTTTAAGCCCCGAGGAGCTGGCGCTCGTAAAAGACTCCGTCATGTCCGGGGACATGCAGAATTTCTGGCACAAGGGCTACAGTTGCGCGGAAACAGGTCTGATGGTAGCTCTACGATTTATGAAAAAACCGGAAGATCTGGTGTGGTCGGCTGCCGGGTTCGCGGGCGGCCTGATGCATCAGGATCTTTGCGGATTTCTGACATCCGGCGTTATGGCCATCGGCCTTCACACCGGGGACCTGAAGTTGGAAAAAAATGCCGCCATGATGAAGTGCAGTCAGGCGGTAAATGAATACTGGGCCTGGTGGCTGGAAACAGCGCCCCTGCGTTGCTCTGAAATCCGGCAAGGACGCGAGCCCATGGATTTCAAAGTCTGTGAACGTCTCGGCAGGCTGGCAACAGCAAAAGTGGAAAGCCTTTTGAAATCCTGATACGAAAAAACGGGGACATAATCCTTTTTACGTAAATCAAAAAAGTATTATGTCCCCGTTTTCCCCCGGATTTTATGCCGGTCGACAAGCACCGGCGATTTGCCTATAATAGCGGCGTCCGTAATCGGTCGCACTTCAATCTTAATTCATATAGGGAGATAGAATTATGGTGGAATTCAAATATCAGGACCCGTTCCCTCTTTCCGAAGACGATACCCGGTATCGCCTGCTTACAAAGGACTACATCAGCACCACCACCCTGGACGGCGAGGAGATTCTCAAGATTGATCCCGAAGCTTTAGCTTATCTTGCCAACCAGGCAATGCGGGAAGTTTCCTTCCTGCTGCGGCCGAAACACAACGAACAGGTCGCAAAAATACTGGAAGATCCGGAAGCTTCCAACAACGACCGCGGCGTGGCCGTTGCCATGCTGCGCAATGCCGAAGTCTCCGCAAAATTCGAGCTGCCTTTCTGCCAGGACACCGGCACGGCCACTATCGTCGGGAAAAAGGGCCAGAAGGTCTGGACCGGGTGCAAGGATGAGGAATTTCTCTCCAAAGGAATTTTCAAGACTTACACGGAGGAAAACCTGCGCTATTCCCAGACCGTTCCCCTGGATATGTACAAGGAAACGAATTCCGGATGCAACCTGCCCGCCCAGATCGATCTGTACGCCACCGAAGGAGCGGAATACAAATTCCTTTTCATCGCCAAAGGCGGCGGCAGCGCCAATAAAACTTATCTTTTTCAGGAAACCAAAGCCCTGTTGAATCCCGAGAGCCTGGAAAAATTTCTGGTTGCCAAAATGAAAACCCTCGGCACGGCAGCCTGTCCCCCGTACCACCTGGCGTTCGTCATCGGCGGCACCAGCGCCGAAAGCACTCTTAAAACGGTCAAACTGGCTTCAGCCGGGTACCTGGACCACCTGCCGACCTCCGGAAACGAAGGCGGCCGGGCTTTCCGCGACCTGGAGATGGAGGCCAAACTCCTCAAGGCGGCCCAGGAATGCGGTCTCGGCGCCCAGTTCGGAGGCAAGTATTTCGCCCATGACGTGCGCATCATCCGCCTGCCCCGGCACGGCGCATCCTGCCCCGTCGGCATGGGCGTTTCCTGCTCGGCCGACCGCAACATTAAAGCGAAGATCGACAAGGACGGAATCTGGCTCGAACAGATGGACGACAATCCGGGACGTCTTATTCCCGACAAGTACCGGGGAAAGCACACGCACGGAGTAGTCAGGATCGACCTCAACCGGCCGATGAAGGAGGTTCTGGCCGAATTGAGCAAACATCCGGTCGCCACCCAGCTGTCTTTAAACGGGACGATTATTGTCGGCCGCGACATCGCCCACGCAAAGTTCAAGGAGCTTCTCGATGCCGGCAAGCCGCTCCCGGAATACCTCAAGAATCACCCGATTTATTATGCCGGGCCGGCCAAGACGCCTCCGGGCAAACCTTCCGGTTCATTCGGACCCACCACCGCGGGCCGAATGGATTCCTATGTCGAACTGCTGCAGAAAAACGGCGGTTCCCTGGTCATGATCGCCAAAGGCAATCGCTCGCAGCAGGTAACCGATGCCTGCAGGAAATACGGCGGTTTCTACCTCGGATCCATTGGCGGTCCTGCCGCGGTACTGGCTGAAGAAAACATAAAGAAAGTGGAATGCATCGATTATCCCGAACTGGGAATGGAAGCCGTCTGGAAAATTGAAGTCGAGGATTTCCCGGCCTTCATTCTTGTGGATGACAAAGGCAACGACTTCTTCAGCGGATTAATGTAGACGGCAGTAGGGGCGAACCTTGTGTTCGCCCTTTTTCACTTCAACCGACCATTCCCGCAGTTTCTGGAAACGGTACCGGATCCAAGGATGCGGGGGCGAACCTTGTGTTCGCCCTATAAAAAAACGTTGCATGTTGAACGTTTACACGTTGCACGTTAAAACCAAAAAGATCGTTGAAGGTTCAAACATAAAATTTATGAAAGAAGCCGACCCTTATTCAAATCGTTAATACGTAAAAACAGGCCCTATGGAGCTGCGGTCAGCCCGAAACGTGCAACGACGCTTTAATCGGCGACCCCGAGCCCCATGCCGCCGTCGGCGATGATTTCCTGCCCCGTTATGTAGTCCGATGCCTTCGACGCAAGAAAAAGGGCGAGCCCGTCCAGGTCGCGCGGAAAACCTACGCGATGCATCGGGATGGCTTTGGCGACAGCTTTTTGTTCTTCGGGATTCTTCGCATGTCCGCCCCCGATATTCGTCACGAAATATCCGGGGGCGACGGCATTCACGGTTATGTTGAACGCCGCGACCTCCAGTGCCACGGTCCTCATGAACTGGGCCACTCCGGCTTTGGCGGCCATGTAGGCCGCGCCTATTGCCGGCTCGATCCGGGTTGAAGCGATGGACGAGGTAACGATGACGTGTCCCGATTTCTTCGGCTTCATGTGACGCACCGCCGCCCGGACCGTCGCGAATATCCCGTTCAAATTTACGTCAATCACACGGTTCCAGCGCTCATCCGTATAGTTCTCGATAGCGCCCTCCGCAATGCGGGGTCTTTCCGAACCGACCCATTCACCCACGAATCCCACGCCCGGATCGATGCCGGCATTGGCAAAAACGACATCCAGGCCACCGTACACCCGGGCAGCCTCGTCCATGGCGTCATCAAGAGCCCTGTGATCCGTCACATCGACGACTTCACCCCGGATATCGAGGCCGTTGCTGCGCAGCCGATTCGTTTCTTTTTCAATTCCCTGCGCATCGACATCCAGAATTGTGACACGCGCCCCATTGGAAGCAAGCGCCTCCGCATACCCCAGCCCGATGCCGCTGGCGCCGCCGGTAACGACCACTCCATAGCCATCCACACTGAAAAGTTCCGATATCTTCACTACCGCCGCCTCCAATGGGGATTTGCCGCTTTTTCGACAAAAGGTAGTCTCCGGAAATAAGACGTATTACTCAACCATGGTAAATGAAATCGTTTTCAGGACCGTGCCGTCGGGGCCGAGTACATCTACCCGCCACGCACCGAGCTCGTATATCTGAATCCTTTTTGAGCTGTATGTCCGGTAACTGGAGGAACGGACGGCCAGCGGAATCCGCGCTCTTTCAATATCTCCGTAGTACCAGACGTGCGTTATCTCGATATCCCCCTGGGCCCCGTTTATGCGCGTAAAACAATAGAGCTTTTCGACGCCGCCGGGAAATTCCTCGCTGGGACCGACACAGGCTAGATTCTCAACGCCGGTGCAAATAGCGGCATCCACGACTTCAAGCGCCGCAGTGTCCTGACCCAGACCATTCTGTAAAAGAAAAACACAGAAGAACATACACAAAATCGCTGGAAAGCAGATTCGGATCTTCTTCATACCATCCTCCTGGTTGATTGTCGGTTGCATATTCAATGAACTCATTTAACCCGAATTCCTCAAAAGAAAAAAGAAATTTCCTTGCCAGCCGGGATTCTTCCCGGCAGAAAAGTATCATGTCTCATATTCTGATGTTAAACTGTAATACGCATCACGCGATGCATTTTCACGCGATGGAGGCATGATGCCGGCGATTATTCTGATTATTCTGATACTGCTGCTGTTGTACGGTTCGAGACGATTGCCGCAAATGGGCAGTCAATTGGGCAGGCAGGCGCGAAAACCCTATCGCCAGGCAAAATGGCTGTGGAGTTGGGCGACTGGAACGGAGGACGAATCCATCCGAGCGGAAAGGGACTACGGAAGGGAATGCGCCCGGGAATTCATCAAGCAGTTTCAGGGAAAGGTTTCCCAACGAGACCAGGAGCTGATGACGACGGTCGGAACCAAACTTGCCGATGCCGTGGAAGATACGCGACTGAAGTTCCACTTCGACCTGGTTGCCTCGCCCGCGGCGAATGCCTTTGCCCTTCCGGGAGGGTTTGTATTCATCACCCAATCGCTGATTGAACTGTGCAGACAGGACCGGGACGCCGTCGCCTTTTTCCTGGGACACGAAATCGCGCATGTTACCTGCGGCCATGCGAAGGAACATTTGACGGCAAAAACGCTCCTGAATGCCGTATCCGCACGCCTTTCCGGAGCCGGTCTGCTGCTCCGCCAGATGGTCACAAAAGGTTATTCCAGAACACTGGAACGGGAAGCCGACCGGGAAGCTGTCCGGCTGACGGCGGCGGCCGGCTTCGATGCCCGAGCCGCCATCCGGGCTCTGGAACGCCTGAGCCGGATCTCTCCAGATAATTCAGGCCTGGCGGAGTACTTTTCCACCCATCCCTCTTTTGTCGACCGCATCAAGGAGCTGGAAGACCTGGTTTGATGCGGGCCGGCGCATCTTTGCTTTGAAATCGTTCCCGGTCCTGTTTAAAAGCCGGGAAGAAGCGCGAATTCCCATAACCAGTTTTTTGCCGGCCTGTCATTGGGATGCACCAGGCTGAGCTGGCCTACGGCCATTCCAAAGATATTGAATCGCAGAGACACACCATGGCTTGTTATTCCTTTCCGGGATCCGCCGAAAAAATCCGGGGCGGCATCGCTGGTCCAGGCAATCCCGGCATCGAAGAAGGGTGCGATATGGACGGGTGGAAAGCGCCTGCTGGGAACGATGCCGAGCGGTCCCAGAATTTCAAACCGCACTTCAAGGTTTGCCGCACCGACCCGGCTTCCCAGCAGCCGGTCGACGAGCGGGCAGGCGCCCGTTTGAGCGAGATCGGGGCCGCACTCGGCGGCGCTGATCGATCCGGCCTCGTAGCCGCGCACTATCGATGGATACCCCAGGTAAAGCAGCTGCATACGGCTGTCTTCGGAATCGACCCCATACCTGCCGTAATGAAATATCCTTCCCGCCACACTCAGCGGCCGGGCGATCTGGAAATAGCGCCGGCAATCCCCCAGGGCCGTTGCATAGACGAGGGATCCCGCATTCACACCGGATTCAAGCCTGTACCGCTGCCCTATTACCGGAGCGACGCCGCCGAAAACGGAAGTATCGTATACCAGCGCGGCGCTGCTGGTACTCATGTACAGCGAATCCGGGGATGCAATATCCTGGGAATCCGAGCCAAGGAGGTCCCCTGTTACAGGATCATAGATATATAAATCCCTCGATGCGGCAAAATCCACATTCAGGAAACCTGTGGATAATTCCACCCTCATCGCACGATTGAAGGGATATTGCAGCAGGCCGACAACCTGACGATCGATCTGCCAGATGGTGGTATTGCTCTGGAAAAGCACTGTCTGGCCGTTTATGTCGGCATACCCCTGCCCGAATCCGGCAGCCAGGTAAGGAGTCTGTCCTCCCGCCAGCCCCCATGTCCATCGATGGCGTTTGTTGAGATAAATCGCCGTACCGCTGAGATTTCGCAGCAGATGATTCCCGCTGAGCGTCGTGCTTTGCAGCTCCACGCCCAGTTCGTGATAATTCAAGAGATCGCTGAAGTAAAAACCTATGCCGCCTCCTACCATGGTGCCGTATTGGCTGACTCCGACTCCGACACTGACTGGAGTGATGTAATCGAGATGCAGTGCGGGCTTGTACTTTTCCGTACTGAATTTTTCGGCGCCCGTCAAACCGAGCGACGGCTCCTGCAGCAGCGGACGGATTTCGCTGCCGGTACGCTTCAGGGGCGGCAGGGTGCGCACGCTTTGCGCGTCGATCTTCTTTTCTTCGGACCCCCGAAGACCTGCCGCCGTTCCGGGATCCAGGCGGACAACCTGATACCCGCCGTCGTCGAATACACTGAACAGCAAACTCCCCGTATCCCGGGAGAGAGACAGGGCCGGGCTGAACCTGGTGATGCCGCTCGCGCCGACAGCAAGGTTTGTAACCTGACTGATTGCGCCGTCCTGCAGGTTGAGCCGGTAAATATCGGAAATTCCGTCGGGGTCCGCTATGAAGTACAGGGTCGAACCGTCCCGCGACCACTCCGGATTAATATTTTTCCCATTACTGAATCCTGGCAACTCGGTTATATCCCCGGACTGCAGGTCATAAAGAGCCAGGCGAAATTCGCCAAAGACAAGTTTGGAAAGATCCGTCGTAAAGCGATCGGTGACGAAAGCGATTTTTGCGCCGTCCGGCGACCAGGACGGCTGCAGGTCCCCGTAGGAATCATTGGTCAGTTGTTTCACGCTTCTGCTGTCCAGTGCGAGGGTGAAGATATCCGTAACTCCCCCATGGATAGCCGCGAAGGCTATCGCTTTATTATCGGGAGACCAGGAGAGGCTGTAAATTTCCCCGACCGCCCGAACCGGGATCTTCCTCGCAACTTTTCCTTCTTTGACGTCATAGATGGACAGTTCGGGCGTCGCCCCTCTAACACCAGCGAAAGCAAAATGCCTGCTGTCCGGACTCCAGGCTCCCACAGCATTTGTAAACTGGAGGTTTATAAAATGAGGGCTGATTTCGGTCTCCGTTATTTTGCGCAGGAATTTTCCCGTCCGGGCATCCACAAGGAAAAGGTTTATGGCGAAAAGGCTCTTTTCTGAAAAAAGGACCGCGTATTTCCCGTCGGGACTGATGGCGGGACTGACGTTCATTTCGCTTCCGGATTTCTCTTTTGAGACAATTATTTCGCCGTTGTCGCGTACGTCGGCCGTTTCCTTTTAAACAGTTTCGTACTGGTCCTTTAGGGCCTGGTGCCACTGCTTGGAAAGATCTTTTATGGAAATATTCAAAACAGAGCTGATCGCCTTTTTGGCATCCCCACTTTTAACCCCCGCCCTTAATATTTTTCCCAGAATATCGTCTCCGTGATTCCCCGCAATGAATGCCCATAACGCCTGCCCCCAGCGATAGGGAAAATATTGAGGGTCGTCCAGCTTATCAATGTCCGGAATTTTCTCCCGAAGCACCGCATCCCGCATCCACATGGACGTGAAAGGATCGACCGGGCCGATGGACAGATATTCCGCCATGCCTTCCACAAACCAGAGCGGCAGTCCTTCCATAGAGGAACGCACACCGGCTCTTTCGGCCCGCGAGGCCAGATCGTACTGGAATGCATGCACGAGCTCGTGGCCGATGACGTGATCGGTTTCTCCAAGGGAGCTGGAAAGAGGCAACACGATCCGTCGCCGTATGGATTCGGTTACACCGCCGGTGGATTCGCCGATGACTCCGGAAATCACCTGGGTCTGTTGAAAATCGGGGTGGTTTGCATAGATAATCAGCGTTTGACGGGTAGACAGTTTGAAGCCGAGAACCTTCGACAGCCTGTAATACCATCTTTCGGCCATACGCCCCACCTGATCGATAAGATCGCTTTCCCGGGGATAAAAAAAGATATCGAAGTTCTCGGTTTTTAAAATCTTGAAATCGAAATTGTTGTACCGGACTTTATTCTGGCCGAAATACTGGCCGGATGCCGGAAGGCATAATAATGAAAGAACTGCGAACGCAATAATTCCCGACCGCATAAACATTCTACAGGCTTTGGCGATTTCCATGATAAGCACCCTTATAAAATAAATAGCTTCCCATGATCCAACAAGAATCCAAAACTGCTGATAGATGCCCAGAGGCTCGGTATCGTTACGTTTCCGGTAACTTTAACTAAGATATACAAGGGATTACATGGCGGGATGTACTGCCGCAGTCGCATTGAGCGGCCTACGTTTCAGGACGATATGAATCCGCCCCATTTAACCACTGGATTTTGATCGCCGGCATCGATCTCGGCCCCGTTTCGTAAGGCCCAGTCGCGTGCGGCATTACGAAGGACATCGTTGCCGCAGTTCATATACGCCTTAGCAATCATTAAGGTGCCTTTCGCCTGCAGGGTGTTGACAAGTTCTCCCGTCATTTCATCCCGGCCGATACCGATAAGAGCATATACGGCGTTCAGAACCTCCTGATTGTTCCCGCTTTTCAGGCTGTCCAGGAAGACCCTTTTCGCGGTCTCCCAGTCGTCCAACAGGGACCGCCCGTTTCTTTCCGCCACATAAGTCCAGATTCTTTCCTTATCGGTGGAAGGCTGCCAGCCTAAATCCTTCAGTATTTTTGCAGCCGCGGGTCCTGCCACCCGGTCAGGAAGAGACCGGACCAGTTCCGGTATCGCAGGACCGCCGATATTGGTCAAAGCTATGGAAGCGCCGTCCCTGATGTAGAAATCCTTATCCTGCAGCGCTTCGATTAAAGGTCCGATTCCCCTGGCATCCCCGAGCCGGCCCAGGGCCTCAATGGCGGCACGGCGCAAAATGTCGCTCCCATTATTTGCGGCTTTTATTAAAGGCTCGACCGCTTTGGCATCCCCGAGCCGGCCCAGGGCTTCAACAGCGGACCGTCTGACAAGGAGATTTGCGTCTCCCATTGCTTCGATCAAGGGGTCTACGGCTCTCCTGTCGCCGAGGTCCCCCAGGGCTCTGGCGGCGAAATTTCTTACAAATAGATCGTCATCCTTCAGGGCCCGAATAAGCGGTTCCACCGCGCCGGGATTGCCCAGATTGCCCAAAGTGATCGCGGCCCTCTGACGCTCATAGGCATCCTTATCCTGAAGCCTGGCAACCAGGTTCTTTAACTGAGGATTCTGTGCATCCACGGGTTCGGAAGAAGGAACGCCGGGCTCGTTATCCCCATATAACTTTTCAACAATGCATGGATCTGCAGCCAACAGAATGGACGTGATCCCGGCTGCCAACAGCAGCGGCCGGATTCTTTTTCCGATATGAGGAAATTTTACGGACATTATTTCTCCAATTGAATGAAACGGTCTGAAGAAAGTATATTTCCCGCCGCAGAAAAGGGCGGGCTTCAGATGCAAATCCTATATATACTCCATTAATTACATATTATATGTAAAACGGATCCTTTCATGTGTCAAACACCGGCGGGTTCACGGGTATCGACTTATCCTTTCTATCCCAGCCCCGGCGCATTACAATAGCCTGCTGATACTTTTGCACCCCGACCGAAAAATCGGGGGGTTATACGAGCAGTTCCTGTTTCAGAGGGAAAATGAATTACTACCTCGTCATCATTCTGGCCATCATTATCGGATCCTACCTTCTCGATCTGTTCGTGGAGCGGCTTAATTTACGCAACCTGACGACGGAACTCCCCGAGGAATTCAGAGGCTGGTATGATCAGGAACGTTACAAAAAATCGCAGGAGTATCTGATAGAAAATACACGCTTCAGCCTCCTGAACAGCTCTATCGTGACGCCCATTACCATTGCATTCATACTGCTTGGAGGATTCAACCTTGTCGACCGTTTCGCCCGTAGTTTTAACCTGGACACCATACCTACCGGGCTTGTGTTTGCCGGAGTACTGCTGCTCGCATCCCAGCTGCTGGAAATTCCTTTTTCCATCTACGATACGTTTGTTATTGAGGAGAAATACGGGTTCAACCGGACAACGCCGAAGACTTTCATCCTGGATATCCTCAAGGGCTGGCTCCTGACGGCTCTGATCGGAGGCGTGGCGCTTTATTTTGTAATCTGGTTTTTCGAGAGCAGCGGCAATTGGGCCTGGTTCTATTGCTGGATGATCGTTACGGCCTTCCAGCTTCTGCTTACTTTTCTTGCCCCGGTCGTCATCATGCCGATATTCAACAAATACACGCCTCTCGAAAAGGACGACCTCCGGGAAGCAATCGAAAATTACGCAAAATCCCAGAATTTTAAATTGAAAGGAGTGTACCAGATGGACGGCTCCCGCCGCTCCACGAAATCCAACGCTTTCTTCAGCGGTTTCGGCCGGTTTCGCCGCATCGTCCTTTTCGATACCCTTATTGAGAAACACACCACGCCCGAGTTGGTTTCGGTACTGGCCCATGAGATGGGACACTACAAAAAGGGACACATCTGGAAATCCATGCTCCTGTCTTTCCTGACTTTCGGACTCATGTTCTACATCCTGTCCCTGTTCATCAACAATCCGCAGCTCTTCGCCGCCTTCCGCATGGAAAAAACGTCCGTTTACGCCAGCCTTGTCTTTTTCGGATTCCTGTACGGTCCCATCGATACGGTTTTATCCATATTCGGCAACATCATTTCCCGCCGGAACGAGTATGCGGCCGATGCCTATGCCGTCAAAACGTACGGAAATCCTTCGGCAATGACGAAAGCCCTTAAGAAACTAAGCGTGGACAATCTTTCCAATCTGACGCCTCATCCCGTTAAGGTTTTTTTGTCCTACAGTCACCCTCCGGTACTGGAACGTATCCGCGCAATCCGGGAGATGTCCACTGTCGGCGGGTCATGAATTGTGGTTAATAAAAATGTTCAGCTTAAAAATTTAAATACAGAGTATTAGCAGATAATAAAACCGATGGTTATAGAATTCCGTCATAATCTGAAATCTATAATCTTCAATTATATTAAGGAGTTGCCAATGTCTGAAACACAGGATCCCAAGTGCGCACGCTGCCCTACCAGGGTCTGTGAAAACCATGGCGGCAAAATGATCGACGGTCCCCCTTCAAGAAAAAAACTGCCGGGATTCTGCCCGATGAAGCTTATGCCCGAAGTTTTTTCCGATGCGGAAGCCGAGTACAGCAAACCGGAGGTGCGGGAGTTTGCCCGTCTGGCTTCCTTACAGGAATTCCAGGGTTTTGAACAACCGACCAGCCAACACAGGGCAAGACTTTCACGGATTGAAGAACTTATGCAGTTCGCATTGAAATGCGGGTACAAAAAGCTCGGCATTGCCCACTGCGGAGGATTGATAAAAGAGGCGGGTCTCCTGACCGACATCCTGGAAAAAAACGGTTTCGACGTCGTTTCGGTTCAATGCAAAGCAGGCGCTGTTCCGAAAGAGGAGATCGGAATCGCCGCGACGGAAAAAATAGCCGGCCCGGAGAATTGGGAAACCATGTGCAATCCCATTGCACAGGCAATGATCATCAACCGCACCAAAGTCGATCTGGCCATCATACTGGGGCTTTGCATCGGACATGACACAATGTTCATTAAATATTGCGACGCTCCCGTAACGGTGCTGGCCGTAAAAGACAGACTTCTGGCCCACAATCCCCTTGGAGCTCTCTATCTTTCGGAATCCTATTACCGGCACCTGAGAACAGGAAAGGAGTAAGCCGTCCGTATCCCTGCCGTATTATGACCGGAAATATATGCAACAGGAACAGCTCCGAGCCGTAGGATTTAAAGCGTATCGGAGTTGGATGCTGGCCATGAAAATAATAAATACTCTTGCACCTGTTATTCTTTGCATGACTTTTTTCGCCGGCTCAATCGCATCCCATTCAGGGCAGTCTACGGATGCATCAACCGCTTCGCTCACCGCCGAATCTCCGGATCCTGAAGGGTTGTACGGGCAGCTGTCGCACGACCGCCGGGAGTTTGAAGAAGGCGTCCGGCTCATTGCGGAAGGGCAGAACGAAAAGGGATTAAAGAAAACCGGCGCAGCACAGGACCGGATTGTCGAGGGACTCCGGAGGTGTATGAACGTAGACGGGTGCGACATCGAGATATTCTTCGATGCCATCGCCGGTCTGCTGGAAATGCAGCAGGCCCCGTCCACGGATAACACTGTTGCAGCAGCCGGGGACGCAACAGACAAGGCGGATAACGAGGGGAACTCCGCGGAATCCTCCCTTCCCGCGTCCTATTCCTCTAAAACCGCTGAAAGCCGCGCTTTTCTGCGTGGGAAGGATCTGCGCGAACTCATCGAGCTGAATGATCCCGTCAAGGCGGCAATGAACGACTGGCTGACATGGATGCGCCCGTCATTAATGGTCTCCTATGAAAATTATCAATACCTTCGCGATAAAATCGCACCGGTTTATGAAGAAGCCGGTTTTCCGGAAGCCCTGCTTTTCGCCCTGATCGCGACCGAAACAGGCGGGAAGGTGCACGCTGTATCCAATTCCGGAGCCGTAGGTCTGATGCAGTTCATGCGCCAGACGGGGAAACACTACGGTTTGACAATCAAAGACGGCTTCGACATGCGGCTCGATCCCGTCGAGGCCACCAGGGCCAATGTCGCCTTTCTGAACGAGCAGCTGAAAGCGTTGAACCACAACCTGGAGAAATCATTAGCCGCCTATAACGGCGGGCCAAACAGGCTCCGAAGACTCGACCGCAAATTGAAGGGAGCCGATTTCTGGGACAGCCGTTTTTACAATTCACTCCCCGGCGAAACCAGAATATACGTACCCCGAATCCTGGCCGCCGCCTGGCTTTTCCTCCATCCCGAGGATTACAACCTCCGGTTCGGGTCGTATCGAACGGAGGCGGTTCCGCTCACTCTCAAACAGGACACATCCCTGTATCAACTCAGCATCTGCCTCGGCCAGACACAGAATCAGAGGGACGGGTGGTTTCGCACCCTGCGCAACCTCAATCCGCGCCTTGAACCCGAAGATTCGATCAAAGCCGGTGAAAAAATTGAAATCCCTTTGATTTTAAAAGATGCCTACAATAAGTACTGCCTGGAGGGAGATCTGGTCCGGCGCGCCCGGGAACTGCACGATGCGAAATTTCCCGAACTCATCATATATACTGTAGTTAAAGGAGACTCTCTTATAAAGATCGCAAAAAGCTTCAACTGCTCTGTCCAGGAAATCGCCGTTATCAACAACCTGCGCGGGCCAGGATACCTCATCCGCATCGGCCAGAAATTGAAAATCCCGGGACGTTACTAGCC
>CAZPHK010000057.1:0-18416 GCA_964586015.1 uncultured Acidobacteriota bacterium
CTGCAGGGCGGAACGCTGGTCGTGTATATGGGAATTGCCCGCCTGAGCCGTATTGTGGATCAATTGATCGATTCCGGTATGGCGCCTGATACACCGGCGGTCGTTGTTCAGGCGGCCTCGACCGGATTGCAGCGATCCGTACATGCGTCTTTAAGAAATATTGTCGAGGAATGCCGGCGCCAGAATCTGAAGCCTCCGGCACTGGTCATTATCGGGGAGTCCGTGCGGAGCCATCTGAACGATCCCGAGAATGCGGGAAAATCCCTGGCGGGGAAAAAGATTCTCCTGACCGGCACGGCAAGGGATACGGAACCGGTCTGTGGAGCGCTTCGGGAAGCCGGGGCCGAACCTGTTCCCTGTCCGACAATCGTTCGCCGCAGATTTGACGACTCGGAGGAATGGAACCGGTTTCTGGCGGCCATCGAACGGAAAGGTATATGTATTTTCCAGAACGCAGCCGCTGTCGGCCGTTTTTTCGAAGACTTCATGCTTCGCGGCAGGGATATTCGGGAGCTGTCACAATTCAAAATGGCTGTTATGGGGAAAGAGACGGAGGCCGCCCTGTGGTCGCACGGTATTCGCGCGGACGCTTTTCTTGCCGGCCTTGAAGCAAAAACGCTGCATGCGTGCCTTTCGAATTTTTTTTCAACTTCGGATTTTTCCCTGGTGTGGCTGCATAGAAACCCCTCTCCTCCGTTTCCGGCGGAGGATATCAGCGGAAAATGCCGTGAAATAATTCCCCTGACGGTTGAAATAGAGTCCGTTGCGGAATGGGATGCTCGATGGAAGGACGGACTGTTGGCCGATCCGCCCGATTTCATTGTTTTTACAGGTAACTCAGAGGTTGTCGGGTTCGTGGAGTTATTGGAAAAAGAAACGGCTTTCCAACTGGCTCTCAAATCATGCATTGTAGCGATAAACGAAACCGTTGCGCAAATGCTGGAAGATTACGGATTGCCCTGCAAAATTGCCCTCAATGCACCGGATACAGGCAATCTTATCGAAGCACTTGAGAAATACACGCAATAGAATATCGCGTTGTCGCGCCGATCCCTGTAATAGCCCGGAACCGAAAAAACAAATCCGCTGCTTCCGATAGCTTTGGAATCCGGACAGGGGTCATGCTATGATCATCGGCATCGATTCAGATGCAGGGAAGGCCGGGCCGCATTTCTGACGGGGAATTCGGTCGCTTCGCTTGCGCCGGTACGGGGCTATGATCTTTTGTTCCTCTTCGGCGGAAGCCTCGTGAGAAATTCCGGCTGGAAATTATCTCATAGCAGAGGAGTAGCAGACTAGTCAGGCAGACATTCAAATACGGTCCTCAGGAGGTTATCATGGCTCATACGGCAACTTTAACCATCGATGGGAAGGTCCTGGAATTGCCGGTCATCGAAGGGACGGAGGGGGAACTGGCGATTGATATCAGCCAGTTGCGCGCTCAGACCGGGTATATCACCTATGATCCGGGTTTCGGCAATACGGGTTCCTGTCAAAGCGCCATCACTTTTATAGACGGGGAAAAGGGGATTCTTCGCTATCGCGGTATCCCGATCGAGGAATTCGATCGTCCGGAGCCTGATTTTCTGGAAGTGGCCATGCTGATAATTTTCGGGGAACTTCCAAGCACGGAAGCGCGCGAGCGGTTCCGCAATGTCTGTAAAGCCACGGCCAACCTGGATGAAAGCATGAAGCACCATTTCGAAGGTTTTCCGATCGGCGCTCCTCCCATGGCCCAGCTTTCCGCTATGATCAACGCGGTTTCGTGTTTTTATCCGGAGTATTTCATCCTGAAGGACAGGGAAATATTTGAGGATGCGGCAGCCCGCATTATCAGCCAGATACGGACTGTGGCCGCCTATTCCTACCGGCGCTCGCGTGGACTGCCGATGATGTATCCGAATCCTTCCCTGAAATACTGCGAAAATTTCCTGCATATGATGTTTTCGATGCCTTATCAGGAATACAAAGCCGATCAGGACGTTCTGGATGCCCTGAACCTGCTCTTCATCCTGCACGGGGATCACGAGCAGAACTGCAGCACTTCGACGGTACGCATGGTGGGTTCCAGTGAGGCGAACATCTATGCCGCCTGCGCTTCAGGTGTCTGCGCGCTCTGGGGGCCGCGTCACGGCGGCGCCAACCTTGCCGTCATCGAGATGCTGGAGGAGATCCATCATGGGAACAGAACTCCTGAGGAATGCATCGCAATGGTGAAGGACAAATCGAAGGGCTTCCGGCTCATGGGATTCGGCCACCGGGTCTACAAAAACTATGACCCTCGCGCCAGGATTCTTAAAAAAGCGTGCGACAAAGTCCTGAACAAGCTCGGCATCCACGATCCTATGCTGGAAATTGCAATGCGCCTCGAGGAACTTGCTCTGAAGGACGATTACTTCATCCAGAAGAAACTGTACCCGAATGTGGATTTTTACAGCGGAATCATCATGAGTGCGATCGGCATTCCCACGAGCATGTTTCCGGTTATGTTCTCCATCGGGCGCCTGCCGGGCTGGATTGCACAGTGGAAAGAGAACCACGACGATCCGACCATGCGCATATCTCGTCCGAGGCAGATTTACACCGGGAAGCCGGAGCGCCACTATATTCCCAAAGAGTTGAGAACATAGTAAACGGATCCGCGGCATCGAAAAGGCCGCTATTTTGACAGATACCGGGCTGCATTCTCGCCTGCTATTCGGCCCGAGTTCAGGGCAAAGCCGACCAGGTGGCCGGTAAGCCGATAGCAATAACTTTCCGATTCCCAGCACCCGGCTGTGGAACCCGCGGCATAAAGACCCGGGATGGGGTTGTCTTCCGTATCAAGAGCTTCCATTTTTTCGTTGATCTTGATTCCGCCATACGCGTCGCACAGGCCGATGTGCCCCTTTACGGCGTAAAAAGGCGGCGTCCTCAGAGGCAGCAGGTACCTGCGGTCCTTGGCGAAGAGTGTGTCGTGCTTATTGTCGCAGGAAATATTGTATTCCTCGATTGTGGCTTTCAGGACAGCCGGGTCCGCTCCCATCCAGCCGGCAATTTCATCCCAGGAATCGGATATTTTCAAATCGCCCTTGTCGGCCTGCTTCTGTATTTCCCTCTCCAGCCCGGGCAACGGTGTGGCCGCCGATACCGGGAGCCAGTTTGCGCGCGAGGCGGCTCCAGGCCGGATCAGTCCCTGTTTTTCAATTCTGCGCAGGTTATCGCTGTCGAAAAGCGTGTAGGAAATGCCGTCCGGCTGCATGGCGACGGCGTTGCCGAAGGCGAAGAAGGCGAGATTATACCCTTCGTCGATAAACCTTCCGCCCTTTTTATTCACCCAGAGCATTGCAGGCTCCCACGCCAGGAACCATAACGAAATTCTTATCCGGGATCCGTCCGGGCCCTCGGCATCTATTTTCATCCAGTGGGAGTCGGACCTGGGTTTGATGAAAGGGCCGTGCAGGTTGACGGTGCCCAGGCCGGCGGTCGCCGTGCCGATTTCGGTCGCCATACGGATGCCGTCTCCCGTGTTGCTGGGCGGCCCGTCGTATGTGATGGTTTCATGGTAGTTCGCGCAGTGCTTCTTCAGCATTTCCTTGTTGTTGCCGTAACCGCCCGTTGTGATTATGACGCAGGGAGCTTCAATCGTGAACTCGCCGTTTTTGGCCTCCGCCACGATACCTGTGATCCCGTTCTTCGTATCGCGCAGAATTTTCTTGCCGGGAGTGCGGGTCAGTGTTTTTATGCCCAGTTGCAGGCAGTTATCCCTCAGGGCTTTCATCAATGCATGGCCGTGTCCCATAACAGAGTGCCGGACCAGAGGTACCTGGTTCGGGTAATATTGGATGAGTTCAAAACGCAATCCTTTATTTTCCAGCCATCCGATCGTTTCTCCGGATTTGTCGATAAAAGCCCGCACAATTCTCGGATTAATCCTGGTCCAGTGCGCCCATTCCATGGCCGTTTTAAAGAGTTCATCCCTGGAGGCCTCGATCCCGGAGCGTTTCTGAACCGGGCTTTCGGCGCCGAAAATGTCGTGCGCCATAGCGGTGCTGCCCGCTGCCGATCCCGCCTTCTCGAGGACGATAATATCCCGGCATCCGTTTTCCGCGGCCGCCACCGCCGCCGCCAGGCCGGCCCCTCCCCCTCCGACTACCACCAGCTCCGCTTTCATGTTTTCCCCGGTCATAGCAGATGCCTCCTTAAGGATTGTTAAAGTTCGCCTTTCGTGCATTTTCGCAAACCATCTTTGCCCGCCGGAATATATACAGGCAAGCCTTTTTTAATTTGATGTTATATTAATCGCAGAATCCATAGTAACTAAGAACAAGGAAAATCCGATGGAATGGACCTACGACAAAATCGCGAAATGGTTTGACGGGTACTTTGAAGACGTATGCAAATACCAGGGGAGCCTTGAAACGGTGCCGAACCTCAGGAAATACTTTTCAACCGAAATGGAATTGACGATGTACACCTCGCCGTCGTCGCCTCCCCCCGTATCCATGTCCCGGGATGAGCTGCTGATTTCCTTTGTACATCCCGGACTTCAGGAAGATATAGCTCCGGAGCACTTTGCAATAGATGTAAAGAAAATGATTGTTGCGGTTCAATTCAAAATTCGTTTTACGGACAAGCCCACAGGCACAAAATGGCAGCCGGTTCAGGCAAGCGCCCATTACCATCTGGCGGTTGATGAAAGCCGGGACCTTAAAATAACCAGAATATTTTACTGGACCGAAAAACTTCCGGATGACTTGTTTGACTTTTGGACCGCGCACCGTGAGAGGGCGTTCCGGCACCACGCGCTGAGCTATATCAATTCGAAACCCTGAAAGGACATGCTGCGTCATCGAACGTTGCACGTTGCACGTTTGAACGTTACACGTTAAAAGCAAAAAGCGTCGTTGCAGGTTTTAATGCTGATTTACAGGCCGATACATTGAAGGAAACGTTCCAACGATCTTTTTGTTTTTAACCTTCAACGTTCAACGTTCTTTTATAGAGCTCTCCGACAGTTGTATCGAGAAGGCGTTCCTCAAGGTAGATTTGAGCCGCGCCATTGTCCTGCTGCAGTTCGGAATGCCGGAGCAGGATGTCATGGCGGCCGATGCGGCCAAGACACCAGACCGCCATGGCACGGGTCTGCGATCCGGGATCCGAAAGGGCGGTTTCTATCCCGTCAATGCCGTCTTCTATCCTGCCTGCTGCGGCTTCCCCGATCCTGCCCAATGCATAAAGAATCCCCGGAAGAAACACGGGCCTGTCTTCCGGTTCCAAATGCATCAGAGAGACCGTCAGGGGAATAAAATCGGAGAATTTCTCCGGATTTGAACGGACGATTTCGCCTATTATTTCCGGGGCGCGCGGAGCGATGCTCCCCGATTCGTCCGTCATCATCCAGAATAAACGGTGTAAATATTTTATTAAAACCTCGGGACGGGTCGGAGCCAAATGCTCCGCGCATCGGCCGATCGCATCAATGGCACGCCAACTGAGGAGGGGATCTCCGGAATATGTCAGAGTGATGAGAGTGCCGATTATACGGTTGCTGCCTGAAGCCGCGTCCAAAATCTTCCGGAATTCAGCCGAGATCAGCCATGAGCGTAAATCGGATTTCAAAGGGGGTACCTCCCGGATTAAATTTCGAGTGCAATGCGTTAAGGAAACCGAAGCGGACGACAATTACTCTCGACTGCCGATGGGGGCAGCGGATGCGGAACTCCCCAAAAGATTCCAGCCGTTTCGCTCATATCGCAGCCGTGCGGTATACGAAGGTGTGAAATCCGGTTCGGATTAGGTCCAATGATCCTGCAGGCTGCGGAATTTCGATCCTTCGACGAGAAGCGCTTTCATGATTACGATGACATGGCTTTTCTCAGCTTCAATGATCTTCGCCAGAACCTCGCTGCTTCCCTGGATATCCTCCACAGCTTTGTAGAAGCCCAGCGTCGCCTTCTCGAATTCGAGAGCCGTTTGAAGGGCGTCGTCCCGGTCCTTTATGGCATCGATATTCTTGAAAGGCCCCCGATACGGCGAAAAAAACAGGGAGTGCGACATGCCCTTCAGGTAGTCGTTCATTTCCGGGGATTTGGTGTCGGCAGTGTCCCCGGGCGTTTTCGACAGCAACTCGGAAAACTGCTGTTTATGGATCCTTTCGTCTTCCGACAGTCTTGTGAAAAGCCGGGCGACGTCCGGGATATCACCGAATTTCTGCGCCAGTCGGGAATAATTTTCCGCACCGAACTCTTCGGTTGTTATTGCAAATTCAATGCATCCTCTAAGCGTCAGATCCTCTAACATGTATTCCCTTTCCGATAATTTCCTTTCAATTAGCTGATGAAAAAACGCCGTTTCTTTTGATAACAAAAGTCGGTTTGTGCAATTCGAACCACAGCGAAGCTGCTTTTTGTTTACCTGTTGCTGCCCAGCGTAATCGACGCTCCCGGGCATTCCAACAACGGGATTGAGTTTCAGCCGGTACGTTTCGAAGTGAAGTGGCAATCCTCAGAACGGGCGCTATCGGAATTTATCCCGCGCGAGAATGGATTGCCGCCTTGATTAAGGCCGGAGCCCACGGGGGGGTGTGGGACGGCGTATTTTGCGGGATTGTATCGGATAAAAAAGGCTGTTATCCAAGTTTTGACATATTTCTCTTGAAATCTTCCAATCCCTGGAGAATCGTGTCGTGTTTCTCTTCGTCGGAAATCAGGTACTCGAGCAAGGATCGCTGTACAAAGAATTGACATTCATCCCTGCATTCCTTGGCCATCTCGATTGTCTTTCTCTCCACTTTGTCGTGAGCTTCAATTTCTTCCCAGATCTGGGCGAGTTCGTCGTGGGATAGATTTATCGGCTGTTTCGTGAGGCTGTCGATTATGAACTGCTGTACCCGGTGGTGTTGCACCGAATCATTTCTTATGATCTCCATAAACTGCCGAATCAGCAGATTGTCGGTTTTCTCCATTATTTTGGTTGTTGTCTCGATGGCGTGCCGTTCTATTCCCTGCCAATCCCTTAAGGTCCTCAGCAATTTCTCAGTGCGTTCCTTTCCTTTTTCAGTCGCCATGAATCTTCTCCTATAATTTATGTTTTGCCGAACGCGGCATTAATAATCATAACCTTTCGATCAAGGATATCATAGCAGGGTACGGATGGAGACAGAAGGTTAATTGCCCTGTTTCTTACAGGGAACGCATATGGAAATTAAAAGAATTATCTGTCCTGAGTTTTAATGCGGGCTAGCCACGACAGCCAGTCGTCCGGATTCAACGAATCCGGCGGGGTCTCATTAGTGTCCGGAAATCCGGCATCCAGAAATTTTCGGTAAAGAAGGTTCCTGTTTTTCAATCCCGCAACCGATTTTTTTACAATTTTGCGAAATTTTCCTCCGATTTCCACCCATTGTCCCATTCCCTGGGCGAATCGGCCCAGAATCGACCGGATCTCCGCCGCCATAAAAGGTGCAACGCCTCCGGTACTGACGGCAATGGAAAGGGACCGGTCCCGCCATATTGCGGGGAAGATCACCGTGCTCAGCTCGGGATCGTCGACCACATTGACGGGAACGCCGCGTTTCCCGGCTTCTACGAATATCCGACGGTTGACTTCCCTGAATGGAGTTGCGGCAACGACCAGCTGGTATCCTTCGCAGTCCCCTTCGGCGTATTCTCTTTGCAGCCAGTGTACCGATTGTTTCTGTACCTCTTCCGCCGCGAGCCCCGATATTTTCGGTGCGATGATCGTGATGCGGCAGGCCGCCTCCAGCAGGATGCCGATCTTGTGGGATGCCACCCGACCTCCGCCGACGACAAGACAGGAAAAACCGCTCTTGAAAAATAGTGGCAGAAACATTGAAAACCCTTTGAAGACCTTTCAGATAAATCGCCGAATCCGTATATACCACCTGCACGGACGAACACAAGGTTCGCGCATGAAACAGTGGTTCCTGTAGAACTGATTCCTTTGAATCACCGGATCCGCCTAAGAATTTCCAGGAGGAATTTCCAGAATTTTTCTACGCTGTCAATATAGATTCTCTCGTCCGGAGAATGGGCCCCTTCGATCGTCGGGCCGAAGGAAAGCATGTCCATCCCCGGGATGCGCTCTCCGATAATGCCGCATTCCAGACCGGCGTGGATTGCTTTGACCTTGATGGATTTTCCGTAAAGCGACCGATAGACGGACCTGGCTGTTTTCAGTATCGGCGATTCCATGTCCGGTTCCCATCCGGGATACCCGTCCGTGTGCCGGATGGAAGCGCCTCCCAGGGCGAAAATTGAGGACACCGAGTCAACAGTTTCGGCCAGTCTCGAGGCCACAGAGCTTCTCTGGCTGGTGACGACGGTCAGAGAGTCTTTCCCGGTTTTGATAACTGCGAGGTTTGTTGAGGTTTCTACAAGCCCTGCAATAGTCCCGCTCATTTTGATGACGCCGTGAGGAAGCGCCGCAATTACCCGCAATATCTTTTTCTGGAGAGCCCTTTTCAGGACATTCCCGTTTTTCCTGTTCCGGAAGTCGAGAGTGAGGTCTATTTTTATATCCTGTTCCGATAT
The DNA here is from genome assembly GCA_964586015.1 of uncultured Acidobacteriota bacterium. Taxonomy (GTDB): domain Bacteria; phylum Acidobacteriota; class UBA6911; order UBA6911; family UBA6911; genus UBA6911. The sequence goes on from CAZPHK010000057.1 coordinate 8,535, forward strand.
TGCCATCTCGTTTTTCACGGTCGCATAAATTTTGCCCAGAATTTGTTCGGCTGCGGCGATTTTCTTCACGGGAAGAAACAGGGAGGCTTCGCACTCACGGGGAATGGCATTATGCTTGTTTCCGCCGTCGATGCCTGAAAGGCGCGCGCCTGCGGCCTCGAGGGCCTGCAGAACACGGCCCGCGATCTTTATCGCGTTTCCCCTGCCTTTGTCTATCTCCAACCCGGAATGGCCACCCTTTAAGTTCGAGACCTTGACCTGCGCGAAAATCGATCGTTCCGGCGCTTTTTCGCAGGTCAGCTTCCATGTGCCGGTTGTATCCTTGCCGCCGGCGCAACCTACATAAAGCGTCCCCTCCTCTTCGGAATCAAGGTTCAGGAGCGTCCTGCTCTCCAGAAAATCCGGCTTCAGGTTCGCGACGCCGGTCATGCCGGTTTCCTCGTCTACCGTAAATAAAAACTCCAGCGGTCCGTGTTTCAGGGACCGGTCTTCCATTATGGCCAGGTTTGCCGCAACAGCGATGCCGTTGTCCGCACCGAGAGTTGTGCCGTCGGCCGTGAGGATATTGCCCTTGCGGACAAGTTGAATCGGGTCTTTTAAAAAATCGTGATCCTTGTCCCGGTTCTTTTCACAAACCATATCCAGATGTCCCTGAAGAGCGACCGGCCGGATTTTTTCCAGTCCCGCCGAAGCGGGCTTGCGTACCACAACATTCCCCAGTTTGTCCGTTTGGGCCGACAGCCCCAGCTTTTTTGCGGTATCCACCACGAAACGCGTCATAGCTGTTTCATTTTTTGAACCCCGTGGAATACGGGATATCCGGGCAAAATATTTCCAAACCAGTTCCGGTTTCAGGCCTTTAACAGCGGATGCCATATATAATCCCCATTGATGTCGGTTTATAGTACTCCGTTCCTTCGCGGGTCCGGTATACGTTTTCCTATCATAGCAGGTCCCGCCCGAACATCCGAGAATATCGTCAACTTTGTTTTCAAAAGGGGCTTTACTGAATCCCATAATCTCCGTATTCTGGAGTTCCCATGTTACTGATCGCCGCCGCGCTGCAGGAAGAATTGAACGTAGCCCTGTCCCTCTGCAAGGATCCGACCAGGATCCGGCACGGAAATGTTGATTTCTGGCAGGCGGCGCGGAAAAGCCGAACCATAAATTTCCTCAAGACGGGAGTCGGGCCCGGGCGTTCGGCCGCATGCCTGGAACGCGCTCTACGGGTCCTGGACGTTTCTCATATACTGGTCCTGGGATATGCCGGAGCCCTGGACCCGCAGTTGAAATTGGGGACGCTTGTAGCCGTCAGAAAAGCCCTCTTCTGCAGCATCGACAAAACCAACCCGTCCGTGGAAAACATGAAGCTGGACGGGGAATTCGTTTTGGCCCCGGGCGATGACCTGGTTCGCACTTCGGAATCGCTTCGGCTTCCTGTCTGTTGCGGGGATACAATAACGTCTACTCATGTGTGGGGAAATCCGGAGCACAAGAAGATCCTGCTGCGAAAGTTCCGGACCTGCATAGTGGATATGGAGACGGCTGCTCTGGCGGGCGTTTCCGAGGCCGCGCAAACTCCGCTTCGCTGTATCCGGGTCGTAAGCGATGAGGCTGAGGATACCTTCCTGGAGCCTTTCTCCTACGATCCTTCGGCCGGAATGACGAAACGGGCGGGACTGCTTATTCGAAAGGGGAATCCTGTAAAAACCTACCGCAGGTGGAAGCGCAATGCCTCTGTCGCGCAGGACCGCCTGAGCCGTTTACTCTCGGAATATTTATAGGACCCCTTACTCTAAAAACCCGCATTTCTCACAAAGCGTCTACTGCAGCGTCATAGCGGATTTTACCGTACTCTTTTGCGTATCGGCGGCATTTGAGGGCGCGGGATCGGGCACCCCGAAGGGCAATCGGTAAATTTGAATGCGTCGGCGCGAATCAGGGTGGATCCCGCCGATTGCCTTACCGTTATTCCATACCGACTGAAGTTGCGTCGATATACAACTGTTCGTCCGGAATCGATGTAAACTTTTTCTTTCCCAATGTTCCGGTCACCCGGACATCCGCTCCCTGAGGAGGCATGGTCACGGTATCAGGGTCGAAGGTCACCCAGATGAAATCCCCGCGCTGGTAAACCTTGAACATGTTGAATGTCGACATATTGGTTCTGATTTCCGCCGTGCCGACAACAACGACATTCTGGCCGAGCAGTTCCGCCTCTCTGGCGAAGATGTCGTCAATCGCAAGGGTTCCCGGCGGCGTTGAGGAACAACTCAGCGTGATGAGAAGTAAGGCACTCAGAAAAACAGCAACGCAAAGCTTTTTCATTTTAAAGCCTCCATGCTCTTAATCCTAATGAGAGAAATAACGACGGCACGATTGTACATTAGAGTGGTTGAATAGAGCAATCATGTGCTGCCGATAAATTTATGCCGTCGCAAAAAAACCGGCGGGAAACAGGACCGGATTTATTAGCGCAAACAGATTCCTGTTTGCTTTTACGCTTCCGATCGGCGGTGGAAAGCGGAAATACCGGGAAAAATACTTGTGTGCAATGGTACACTTCCGATGTTTTTAATTCGTTTCAAAAACCTGAGGGAATGTAATTTCGGCTCAGGCGATCGGGAGACAGGGAATGGATTTTGGGAAAGTAGATTCCGGAAGTTGGCTGAAGAAGACTGTGGCTCTGGCGGTTCTGGTCCTGTTGGCATTCATCGTCCAGGGTATTTTTTTTGTGGGCAAGGCGCCGTCCATAGAAATCAGGCCTGCGATGCCGGCAATAGGGAAACAGACGCCTTTTCAAGTGGAAGTATCCGAATCCCGTCGCGGTTTGACGTACGTCAGGGTTGAATGCATACAGGGCGATAATGCCGTTACTCTGATCGATAAAACGTACCGCGCGGGTTCGCAATTTTTCCTCTGGGGGCGAAAAACCGGGACGGATACCCTGACCGGTACGGCCGGCTCTCTGAACATTCCGGGATTGAAAGAAGGATCGGCACTTATTCGAGTAACTGCCGGCAGGGCCGCAACATGGCTGCGCCGGCCGGGTCCCGTTACCGGTGAAATCAGCCTCCCCGTTCGGCTGACGCCGCCGTCCATCCAGGTCACATCCATGCATACCTATGTATCCCGGGGAGGAAGTGAACTCGTTACATACAGTGTCGGTAAGACGGCTGTGCGCGACGGAGTCCGGGCGGGTTCCTGGTGGTTTCCCGGATACTCTCTGCCCGGAGGAGGAGAGCAGGACAGGTTTGCGCTCTTTTCCGTTCCATTCGATATGGATCAGCCGGATGCGCATTTAATAGCCGTGGACGATGCAGGCAATGAAGCCTTAAAGACCTTCATCGATAGTTTTGATGCGAAATCCTTTAAGTCGGATACGCTGAATATCAGCGATGAATTTATTTCCAAGGTCGTGCCTGAAATTCTGGCACAGACTCCCGACGTCCGGGACAGGGGCGATCCGCTGGAGAATTACCTCGAGATCAACAGGGAACTGCGCATGAAGAATGCAGAGACGATCAAGGCGCTGGCTCAGGAATCGAAACCCGAATTTCTCTGGTCCGGGCCCTTCCGGATGTTGCCGAACAGCAAAGTGATGGCAACTTTCGGGGAAAAGAGAACCTACATGTATAATGGAAAGGTTGTCGATCACCAGACCCATCTTGGATACGATTTAGCATCCATCCGGCACGCTCCAATTCCCGCTCCGAATGACGGAATAATTGTATTGGCCCGTTACCTGGGCATATACGGCAATGCCGTGATAATCGATCACGGGTACGGCCTGATGAGCATTTCAGGACACCTGTCTTCCATCGCAGTGAAGAAAGGGCAGCGGGTTTCCAAGGGCGATGTCATCGGAAATACAGGTGCGACAGGTCTGGCCGGCGGGGATCATCTGCATTTCTGCACGCTTCTGCAGGGTCTTCCGGTGAATCCGCTTGAATGGGCGGACGGGCACTGGATTCGCGACAGGATCACCAGGAAACTGGAGGAGGCGAAAAAGCTCCAGCCATAATTGCAGGGGCGATCCTTGTGTTCGCGCTGTAGCGACAAGCGAGGCTGTTTGGAAATGTGAAAAGGGCGAACACAAGGTTCGCCCTTTACAATATTCGGCGGTTTTTTAAACTCAAACCTTCGACCCTGGACCTGTAACCGTATTTGAAAGGACCCCGATGCCTTGGATTTCTACTTCGATGGTGTCCCCCTGTTTGAGGGCGCCGGTATTTCCGGGGGTGCCCGTGTAGACAACATCCCCGGGGTGCAGCGTTATGTACCGGCTGATATGGCTGATGATTGTGGGAGGATCGAAAAGCAATTCACTGAATCGTCCCTCCTGGACTACCTGCCCGTTCAATCTTGTCTCAATTCCGAATTTGCGCCAGTCGAAATCCGTCGCGATACAGGGCCCCAGGGGCGCAAACGTATCGCAACCTTTGGCGCGATACCATTGAAGGTCGTTTTTCTGCCAGATGCGTTCGCTGATATCGTTCCCGCAGGTGAATCCGAAAATACTTTCCTGAGCTTCGGCCGGGATTGCCTTCCGTGTTGTTTTGCCGATGACCGCAACCAGTTCTCCTTCGTAATGGACATCCTGTGCGTCGGGCGGGATCTGAATGAATCCTCCGGATTCCAGCAGCGCGGAAGTCGGGACGTTGAAAATGGCGGGCTGGTCGGGAGCGGTTCTGTCGCCGAGATGGCTCCGGTAGTTCAGGCCGATCGCAAGCACTTTTGTCGGTTCACACGGGCACAGCAGCCTCACATTCTGCAGGTTTCTGGTAACCCCGGTATCATTGGGCCTTTCAAATAGTCCGCCGCTGATTTCCCGGATGATTTCCCCTTCGAGGATGCCGTATGAAGCGGTTTCCTGATATTGATAGCGTACGAATTTCATGCGTTCAACCCCCTGTTTTGGAATCCAAATCTAAAAATCCCTGTCGAAATCGCCCGGATGACTGCTCCGAAGATCGGACAAGGCGCGCGTCAAAGCCGACAGCGCGTCCCGAAGAACTTCAGTTTTCTGAACAAAACTCAACACCAGATGGCTGGATTCCATATCATAAAAGTAACCCGGATGTACCAATATATGGTTTTTATTCAGAATATGTTCCGCCGCCTTTTCTTCGTCCAGGCCGTTCAGGTTCAGTGTAACGTAAAATCCACCTTCCGGTTTTACATAGCTGCAGCAATCCGTCGATGACGACAGGGATTCCTCCGTAATGTTCCAGCACTCCGCGATCCGGCGGGAAAAATCGGCCCGGACGTTTTCTCCCTCGCGGAGTATTTCCGGTGCGGCAGCCTGGACGATTTCATTTACCGGAAGAAAGGTGTCGGAAATAAGTTCCAGGGAGCGCATGGCCTGCCGCACAAGGTTCTTTTCCCCGGACAGTGCCATCCAGCCGAATTTCATTCCCGGCAGTGCGAACATCTTGGAGAATCCGTTCAGGGTGCATACCAGAGGCGCGTCGGTGCCGGCCGGACGAGGGAGTACTTTACTCCCGATTAAAAACTCGCTGAATACTTCATCGCTGATGATCGCCAGATCATGCCGAAGTGCGATTTCGGCCAACCGCGAGATTTCCCGCCGGGACGCAACATGTCCGGTAGGATTATGGGGGGAGATGAGTACAATCGCCCTGCACCGGGCGGATATAACCGATTCCAGCCGGTCGGCATCGATAGTCCAATTCTTCGTTTCGTCGAGAGGGTAGGGAACAAGACGAACCCCGCTCAGCAGGGCTATATAATCGAAAAGGGGGTACGACGGCTGCGGGCAGAGTATTTCGTCCCCTTCATCAGCCAGCAGCTTGAAGCAGTACCAGTAGGAAAGGCTTGTTCCGGGAGTCAGCAGTATATTTCCGGGATCGAAAGAGGCGCCCCGATGGGAATAGAATTCCGATACAGCTTCCCTGGCTTCTTTGCGGCCGAAGGAATCGGGCCGGTAAATTCGGCTCTCGCGGGATCCTCGGACAAGGATTTCTTCAAGGCGGTCCTGCGGGAATACGAATCCCTGTTCGTTTATGTTGCCCGATATCAGGTCGCGAACCGGAACGGACTGATTTGTCAATGCATCACGGAGACGATAAAGCGCGTTTGTATCTCCGTGAAGCCGGGATGCAATACGGGAAAACATCGGTATCTATTATTAAAGATTAAAGATTGAACGCTCCGTTGCACGTTGAACGTTTGCACGTCGCACGTTAAAACCAAAAAGATCGTCGAACGTTAAAAACCAGGCCCCAGTATAACGGCATGTTATGGACAAACGGAAAGTAAAACCGTTTTGGAACCTTCCAACGACGCTTTTGCCTTCAACGTGCAACGACTCTGTTTTCTTTTAACGTTTAACGTTCAACGTGTAACGTGCAACGACGCTTTAATATCATATGGTATTATCCCATGGGTGCCGGGCGAATGGATGTCTGCCCGGCAGTTTCATTCGCAGCTGTTTTGAAGGTCAGGTTTGATTATGCGCGATAGAAAAGAAGAAACGGATTTTATCGAAACTCCCGTGAGCGTTCGTTATGCGGAGACCGATCAGATGGGAATCGTTTACTATGCCAACTATCTGGTTTGGTTTGAGGTCGGAAGAGTTGCATGGTGCAAAGCGAAGGGTTTTCATTATGCGGAAATGGAATCCAGGGAGAAGCGTCTCATGGTGGTTGCCGAAGCCGGTTGCCGGTACAAGGCTCCGGCGCATTTCGGGGATGAAATAGTTGTGAGAACGTCGCTGGCGAAAGCTACCGATCGAGTGATCCGCTACCGTTACGAAATCCTTTCGAAGGATTCAGGACAATTGCTGGCAACCGGCGCGACGGCCCATATTGTAACGGATCCGGAATTCCGACCCGCGCGCCTTCCCGACAATTACCGGAAATATTTTTCCCTCCCTCCCAGACGAAATGCATGATGGACTGATCCAGACCGAAAGTACGGGCGATGTTTTTCAGCGCTTTTCTTTCGACGGCATCAAGGATGCCTGGTTGGCTACTGCCTGGGCTGCCTTCTCTATCTCTTGCTGGTCTCCGAGATAATAATGCCGAATGGGAGACATATCGTCTTCGAACTCATAAATCAGCGGCACACCGGTCGGTATATTCAATCCGACGATTTCCTCTTCTGAGATATTGTCGAGGTGCTTCACCAGGGCCCGGAGGCTGTTCCCGTGGGCTGAGACAATCACCCTCTGCCCCGATTGAACCGCCGGCACAATCGTCTCCAGCCAATACGGAAGAACACGTTCGACCGTGTTCTTCAGACACTCGGATCTTGGGATCTCCTCTTTGGCTAGAGAGGCGTAGCGGGGATCTTTGGCCGGTGAACGCTCATCATCGGGATCCAGCGGCGGGGGAGGGACGTCATAACTGCGCCGCCATAGGTGAACCTGTTCGGCGCCGAATTTTTTGGCCGTTTCTGCTTTGTTGAATCCCTGCAGAGCTCCGTAGTGCCTTTCGTTCAGCCGCCAGTTCCTGAATACCGGGATCCACATAAGATCCATTTTTTCAAGAACGATCCACAGGGTCTTGATGGCGCGTTTGAGCACCGATGTATACGCGACATCAAAAGCGTATCCTTCGGATTGCAGAATGAGACCGGCGTCTATGGCTTCCTGTATTCCCTTTTCGGTGAGGTCTACATCCGTCCAGCCCGTAAACAGATTTTTCTCGTTCCAGGTGCTTTCTCCATGTCTCAGCAAAACAACTTTTTTCATGATTGACTCCCCGCCTTAAGGCGTACTCTGTCCCAGTGCAGTCCCTATGGCATCCTATGGCACCTGAGGTGTCGCCATGTACCGGGTATATTTGATTGTGGTTTTGTATATACCATAGGGATGATGGACGAAAAAGGTCCGCCTCCTATTTAAAATTTGCCCACTTTGCGCTGTCGGCCCGGATCTCTTATCCGTTTGTTTTATAATCCATAAAGACTATTCCAAATTGCGTCTTTAACCCATCTCATATCAACAGACGGGATCCCCTGCCGGCCTTACCCGGAGTGGCTTCGGGAAAAGATCTATTTTCAGATTTCCGCGGCGCGCAAGCTGGCGGGCAATCAGATTCCCGGCGCCTTCCCGGTCGAGAGCCATGAAATGGATGTAGCCGAGAGGGTAGGATTCCCTGGATAGGCCGGCTTTCACGGCATATTGCCGGAAAGAAATGAAGCCGCACCGCCGGTTGAAATTTTCCGCCATGGGATTGGTCGGAATGGTAAAAACACTCCCATCATATCCCTGCCGTCCGGATTCCAGGGCGATGCGCGCCACCAGAACGGAAGCAATCCCCTGAATTTTCCTGTCAATACGGTTCCAGGGAGCTGTTTCAAGAGCTCTCAGGTAAATTCCGTATCTTTTTGCCGCGTAGAGGGCGATACCCTCAAGATGTATTTTACCGTTGCCGTCTGCTGAAACGACCTGAAATCCCCTGAATTGATTCTGAAGAGTATGCTCTATCTCGCTTGGGATTTTCGGATCCCTTCGCCATTCCTCCAGGAGCCTTGCTGAATTTCCGTCAATGTTTTTCAGTGCGATACGTGAAGGTTTGTCGTCGGTCGATGCCGTAAGGGAAAATGTACAGCGGCTTGCGGAGGGCGATATGGAAGGCAGGTCCGGTTTTTGCCCGCGTTCCGATATAACGTTCCAGCCCATGAGCCGTCTCCATGGTCGGTATAGTATTTACTCACTCACATTATATGCGCTTCCCGGCTCCCGAAAGTATATAAAAACCTTTTTGACTCATGACTTGGTTGAGAAATTCCATATTCCATTCTCCGCTCCTGTTTATCCGGACCGTATGGTTTTTCGGAGTGCGTTTTTATGAGCGTTTCGAGCGAAATGATTGTCTTATAATAAAATCTGTTTTTTCGTATTTGATAACGTTCTTGACGGGATTCCTTATGAAAGATAGGGCGCGTCTTTACTCGGGAACCCGGCTACGTTCCCGCTTCATGATTGCATTTCTCCCCGTCTGTACCGGGATTTCCGACGACAGCGAGTACGAAAATCCATGGTCGGACAATGATGCTTTCGCCGTTCGCGATGTGTTTTTCCCGGTATCGGAAATGTATAAGGCGGTCGCCGGCTCCTGCCGTGAATCGTTGAGTCAGGATAAGCACACGCGGAATCCGCGCGCAGCAAGAATCGATGAGTAGAAAGAGATTAACAACATGGGTTAACGCAGTTTTAGCGTCGCCAGGGCGATTAACGCCAGGATGCCGGCTGAAATCCAGAGCCGGATGACTACCTTTGTTTCCGCGAGGCCTTTATGCTGCATTGCATGGTGCAGGGGGGCCCTCAGAAAGATCCTCCGTCCCAGCCAGCGTATCCCGATTTTATCCTGGATCTGAGAAGTGGCCGCTTCGGCGACAAACACTCCTCCTAAAATCAGGAACAGCGCTTCCTGTTTCAGGACGACAGAAATCACGGCCATACAGCCGCCGATGGCCAGGGAACCCGTATCCCCCATTATTACCTGTGCCGGGTAAGCGTTAAACCAGAGAAATCCAATGCCCGCTCCGATAAAAGCGGCGCTGAAAACAGCCAGTTCCCCGGCTCCGGGGAGATAGGAATAGTTGAGATATCGTGCGTAGTTAATGTTGCCGAGCAGATATCCGAAAACTCCCAGGGCTCCTATGACAAAAACCGAAGGCACGATAGCCAGGCCATCCAGCCCGTCGGCGATATTAACGGAATTGCCGACGGCGATAACGAACAAGAATACAATGGGCAGGTAAAACCACGCCGAATTGAACAGTGGAGCTTTCAGGAAAGGGATATAGAATGCGCCGATCTGGTCAGCGGGAAGAGGGGAAAAGGGACCGGCCAGGTACGCCGTGAAGGCCGCGGCGCCCGAGGCCATCCGCAAAGCCGTCCGCGACATC
>CAZPHK010000057.1:18426-25402 GCA_964586015.1 uncultured Acidobacteriota bacterium
GAAGGCCGCGGCGAATCCTGCCTGCATCAGGAGCTTTTTCGCTTCCGAGAGACCGTGATCGCCCGATTTCCGCCTCGTTTTGGCAACATCGTCGATCATTCCGATGATTCCGAAAAACACCATCCCGGACAGAACGGAAATAAGGTATCCGTTAATCAGGTTGCACCAAAGCAGACAGGAAACCAGGATGCAGCCGATAATTATGACGCCTCCCATGGCCGGAGTTCCCGCCTTATCGTAAGAGGATGCGATCCCGGTATTCCTCCACTGGTCTACGAAGCCGCGACGATGAAGAAATCGAATGAAACTCGGGGTGAGGAACAGAGTCAGTAGAATCGCCGTCAACGCGGCTCCGATAGCCCTTGCCGTTATATAATCCACGAGGCGGAGGAATGAAAACGGTTCGAATTGTGAGTGCAGGAACTTGCCGAAGAAATAGATCATCGCACGATTCTCTTTTCTTTTTCCGTCTCAATCAGTTCCATGAGATGGCGATAGACGGCCTTGATCTCGAAATGCGGTCTGAAGTCGGTGGATGTTAAAATAAACCTGGCTGCCTGTCCCTCGATCGTTTCCGGATTGTCGACGACTCCCCGTTTTACAAGATTCAGGATTCCCCGAAGCACCGCGGCACGCACTTTCCATAACCGGGTGTCCCACATTCCAAGAAGTGCGGGGAGGGCGTCCTGTTCTTCCCCGATTTGCCCCAAAGCCTCCGCCGCCGCAACGGTCACATCGATATTGGAATCTTCCAGGAGTCTTCTTAGTGCATTGACAAGGCTTCTGGTGGACGAAAGCCTGGAACCGAAATGAGCCACTGCGTGCGCCGCCTGGGCCCTTACTTCATAATATGGGTCTGCAATGCCTGCGTGCAGCGCTTCCTCGACTTCCGCAGTCAGTTCATCAAGCCGGACAAGCGCCGTGAGAATATTCCGTCGTATAAATCCAACCTGTTCGAAGTCTCCTCCCAGCAACTTTTTAAACCACGGAACGGGTTTCCGTTCGAAATAAAGTGCCAGCATTACGGGGATTTTTTCATTTGCGCCCAGCAGCCCCAGGAGTTTGATGCCCAGATTCCGGTGACGCCAGGAGGGATGAAGCAGGAGCGTGCTCGCCCGGTTTTTCAGGTATTCCAGGTCCTGGGGGTTGGGGAAGACCATTTCCGGGCGATAATTGTGGCGGTGTTTTTCCGCTTCCCTCTCCAGCCGCCTCAACAGAGAATAGTTGTTGGGGAACCTGAAATCCCTGTCAGATTTCATTAATACGATATCGTCGTCGGTCGCCGATTCCCCTCGGATGTGTTTTTCGATACGGAGAAGGGTACCCTGGTTGAAAAAGGATCGACTGATAGCGGCCATTTCCTTAAGGCGCTCTTCATTTTGGATCAGTGAAAGCAGCTTTTCAGCCAGGCTTTTCCCGCTGACTGTTTCCGAGAGTTTATTGTCGTTCGCCGTGACCTGTTCGTAGAGAATATCCACCGCCCCCGCTTTTTCCATGGATCGGGCGTTCATGACCTGGTGGTTTCCGGGAAGGTTGGACTTTGGAATGATCAGTGCCGGAAGGCCCATGGCGGAAATTTCATTCAGGCTGCCGGAACCGGCCCGGGCAATGACGAGATCGCTCACGGCATAGATGTTTTCGATATCGTAAAAAAAGGGGCTGTAGGTGTAAAAGGTTTCTATGTCCTTAAGCTGAGCGGCGCTGTAAGTCCGGCGCAGTTCTTCTTCGGTGTCCCGCAGGGCGTCGTACTCTTTTTTATTAAAGAGCCCGACACCGTGGATTATGAATAAAGAATCCCGATGAGGAAGCAGGTGCCCCAGAGCGTTAACCATTGCCTGATTCATGATACGGGATCCCTGCGATCCGCCGAAGACAAGGACCACCTTTCTCCCTTCCGGGATCTTGATGCCGATCTTCCGCAGAGCCTCTTCACGGGATTTCCGGCCGATTTGTTTCCGAAGCGGGTAGCCTGCCAGCACCCCTCTTCCTGGGAAATAGGACAGGGTTTCGGGAAATGTGACAAATACTTTATGCACGAATCGTCCCATCAGCCTGTTCAACTTTCCCGGGACGGCATTTTGTTCGTGCATGAAAATCCGCGCTCTGCTCATGCGCAATTTCTTCAGAAACGCCGAAGCTATCATGATCGGAGCCGCTACATACCCTCCTGTTCCTACAATGATGTCCGGGCGGAAGCGCAGCAGAATGAAAACGGACTGTATCGATCCTATGAGGATATTGGCCATGAATTTGGCCATTTCCGGAGAATATCTGTCAGGGTACCTGGATGCATGGATAAATTTTATCGGGATTCCTTCACGGGGAACCACATCCTCTTCGACTCTTCCCCGGACTCCGACATAAAGAAAACGGGTTTCAGCTCCGGTGAAGATCGATCCGATCGCCAGCGCCGGATTCACGTGCCCCGCGGTTCCTCCTCCGGTCAGTAGAACACGTTTAATATCCTGCATCGATAAACGCACCATTTTAAAGGGATAGAGTTTCAGCCTGTCCCGGTCTCGCCACCGGGAAAGTATAATGGAACTCCAGTAATGTATCAGAAAAATCAAAGGGATACACTATCAGCCTGCATTTCTTGAAGTATTCAAGAAATGCAGGAAGGGGAAGACCTTAAAATGCCTGTAGAGATCGAAAACAGACTACGGATAGGGAATATACAGCTTACTAAAATCGCGGCGGTTTTATCTGAATAAGTATAAGAGCCGCGGATCCGGAAATTCCAGCAGATCGAGCTGCAATGAAGAACTCGTGGGGGGGAGGCATTCGATCTCACACTCGTGGCGGGATCGAATGCATGATAATGGCCAAGTTAAATTACGTGGTTTTCCATAATCCGTGCAGATTGCAGAATTCCCTCGCGACAATGTCGGTTTCTTCGATGGTAAAGACAGCCTCGGCCTTCGTGTCTCCTTCCTTGAAGTCGTGTCTGTATACTTTATCCCCGGCGAGGACCTCAATGCATAAAATGTAATGATCCTTTTCCATGGGGTGAGGGACGCTTCCGATAGTGACTTTAACCTTGTTTCCATCGCGCTCGATGACAGGCACATGTTTTTCCACGGCTGCATCGACCGTGTTGCCCTCTAGTTCCTGCATCGCTTCGCCGCAGCACATTATTGGAGCTTTTCCATTCCAAAGGCTTTCAACAAGGTTATGGCATTTTTTACAATAATAGATACTTTTTTTCTTAATCATCATTCTCCCCGTTTATATATTGATGGGTGACCGGCCATTGCGGCCACAATATTGAAAAGCACATTTTTGCCTCGACCATCGAATTATACATGTTCCCGGATCGAAATGTAGTCCAAATGATGGGCTCAAAGATCCTTCGCATTTCCCACCATCGATGGAATGTTTTGTATCCGGATAGGTTGGATAGACCAAGGTCGTATTGCCGATAAGCACGCTTTCCCTACCAGCCGGATTCCATGCCGTAGGGCACGGTCATCAGTACGGCTTCGATCTGGCGGATCCTGCCGTCCATGATCTTGAAAATTTCCCCGATGATGAAGGAATAGGGCTGCGTCAACGATTCGTTCACGGCGCCGTCGTGGTCGAAATATCCCATGGCGAAAGCCAGGCCCGTGACGGGATCGGCGATGAAACGGCGTTCCCGGATATCGGTAACGATGACTGAAAAACCGGTATCGAACTGTGCCTTGCAGTCCATTCCCGCAATGGCGCCTTCGGCGGCATCGGGGTTGTTGGCCGTGACCATGCCGTTTTCCCGTCGCTGGCAGGCAGGATCGAAGGGGACGTTAACACCGCTGTTGTCGGTATCCAGGCCGGTGAAATAACGGTCGCCGATGCGGATCAGTTCGGCGCGGGACGAACGCTCGCCTTCGGGAATCACCTGCATCATCAGCGGATTCGGTTTTTCGTGGACGATTATCGGGATCCCGATGTCGGGCATTTCCCCCGGCATGATATTGCGGACCACCAGGGTTTCAATTTCGGAGATCCTTTTCTATTGAGTGACTCCGCCCGGTTCGATGAACCGGCCCGCGCGGCCGCGCGTGAATTTATCGAATACCCGGATAACCGGCAGGGCATTTCCCTCCATGTCGAAGGTTCCGCGACTGGAAATTCCGGGCTGCAGCGGCACCGCCGGCTCCCACCAGAATATGCCTTTTCCCAGGCCGTTCGGCGTCGCCATCAACAGCCGGTTTACCGCCTCCAGGAATTCCTTCTGCCCCTCGGGCGTCTGTGGGAACGGCGTCGGACTGTTGCCGTATTCGCCGTTTTCTTTCCAGTGATAGGCGACTTCGACCAGGATAATCTCACGGCCGTATTCCAGCGCCATGAAATCCAGGTTCTCCTTAAGATCGAGCAGGCTGCCGTGCCACCAGGGGTAGTACGATTGCCCGATGACGTCGTATTCCACACCGTACTCACGGATCTTATTGAAGAAATGACGGGTTGCGGGCAAATCCCCACCGCGGTCGATGTGGATCATGATCCTGGGACGGTGTGCCCCTTCGAGAGATTCCTCCACCCCGCGAATTCCGGCCTTGATCAGATCGGTAAAGCTGGGCCAGTTGTTATCGGGGCCGGTGCCGCCCAGCCTTCCGTCCGGCCAGACAAATCCAGGAGTGATTTCGTTTCCGATCTGCACCATGTCCGGCATGGCTCCGGCTTTGCGGAGGTGGGACATCGTCTCTCTTGTATATTCCCGCAGGAGCGTCACGGTTTCCGCGTGGCTTTTGCCTTTCCATGCCTGCGGCGCCCACTGATGGCCGGGATCGGCCCAGCTGTCGGAGTAGTGATAGCACAGAAGGAACTTGTATCCCAATTTCTTCGCTTTTACCGCCAGACGCGTCGTGTAATCCAGGTCGTTGGGCATATTGTCCCGATGCGCGGAAGGGGTATGAAAAAGCCGGAGGCGAATCCAGTTGTAGCCGTGATCCCTGAATATCTGCAGGCCCGGCTTGGCCTGACCGTTCTCCTTGAAAACCGTGCCATGCTCCTCGGCACAGGTAAGAAAAGACAGGTCGGCGCCGATGGCGTAATCGGCGGCATGGGCCGCGTCGCATGGAGCCATCGCCAATAGACAGGACAATCCGGCCCCGAGGAAATAATTAATATAACGAACCATATGTTTCTCCCGACACAACTTGTACTGTATTAATTTTGAGGACGACGTTTCTAGCATCGGTTAAGATAGCCCTATATTACAAACGAAAAATCAGGAGGCTGCCATGGCTGTAAAGGTTCCCGAAGGCTGGTACGATATTTCCGTTCCCATTAAACAGGGCATGAATTATTTGCCTATCGATCCTGTTGCACCGAAAGTCTATCGCCTCGCCGATGTGGCGCTCGGCTCTAAAGTGACAATGTCGATGCTGGAAATCATCTCGCATACCGGCACCCACATCGACTCTCCCCTGCATTTCATACCCGGAGGCTCCACCATATCCGACATGCCGCTGGACGCCACGATCGGCCCGGCTCGCGTGATCGAAATTGAGGATTCCGTGGCCGTCAAGGTGGCGGAGCTGGAAAAGTACGATATTAAAAAAGGCGAACGGATCCTGTGCAAGACGCGCAATTCGCCGGAAGCTTATGAAGCGCCGCGATTTGTTGAAGACTATGTGTACCTTGACGCGGACGCGGCCGAGTACCTGGCGGCAAAAAGGATCATACTTTTCGGCCTGGACTGTATCACCATAGGAGACATCAGGAACGAAGAGAGCGTTATGAAGACACATCAGTTCCTTCTTTCGGCCGGCGTCTATATTCTGGAAGGCTGCGCACTCGGCCACGTACCTGCGGGCGAATACGAACTGCTCTGCCTGCCCCTGCTTATGTACCATGGGGACGCCGGACCCGGCCGCGCCGTTCTCCGCCCTTTGAAATAAGGGTTATTGTCGCGTATGTTCATTGCCGATTGGAATAAAGGGGAAATAAAACCCGTTCGGCGGTTCGGAGAGTATAATTAAGTTCGCCTTTCTCATACCTGTGATTATGCTGTGAGCGTAAATGCGGAGAGATGGAATCATGGAAGTGTTTTTCAAACGAAGGACACCGATTTGGATTGCATTTGCATTGACGCTCTGCCTCGCGCCGGGATCGCAAGGACAGCAGGAGCAACAGATACGCAACGCTACAGTGCTTACTGGAATACCGGTTGCAGTAGACGGAGGGGAGATCGGAGAGCGTCTTAGAAAATGGTATTCGCAAGGTACAGCGGCCGGTAATTACGGAGACTATTACGACAATCGCGACGGTGGACATTCCAGACTGAAACTCACTCCCTACCCTCAAATGAGTGAAGTCCAATACACGGAGGAAGAAAAAAAATCCCGTCAAAACTACGGACTGCAAAGGAAAATTCTTCCCTATGTCGTTTTCGGTAATTCATCGACATCCTCAAGGCCGGAGAGTGCCGGGAGCAACGTAAGGACCTATTACACCCACTCAGAGGGAATAAAATTCCTGTTTACACAGTACATTCGAAATAATCTATATATTTATCCCGAACACAGGGACCACGATCCGGGACACAACGGCATCGGTGGATATGGGGATCTGTACCCGACCAATACACCATACCTGATTGCTTCGCAGGGCTCTTCCGGATCGGATCAATCCTTTATGAAAGCGCTTCCCTATGTCCTGGCTGCATTCAGACCGGAAGTCAAGGAGCGCTTGGTTCAATCGGGCATGCTTATGCCGACGATCCAAATGATACTGAGAACAACAAACAAGCATCTCGACAGCCGCGAAGAATATTTAACCGGCAAGGCACATCCGGCTGTTTTCCGGGGCCGTGACCTCGACACCCTGAAAATGGTAGACATGGCCCATGAAATTACGCTTTCGAAAATGCCGCCGCTCGCATTGCTCCGAGTCGTTCGGGAAGACTCGCCGGTTAACGGGATTGACTATTTTGAGCCGGACCACTCTGAAAAACTAGCGGACACTCCTGCCGTGATTGCGCGTATTTTCAGAA
>CAZPHK010000058.1:0-24608 GCA_964586015.1 uncultured Acidobacteriota bacterium
CGGTGACGATGACGCCCGCGCTCTTGAGGAAATTCCTGCGGTCCAGGCCTCCTCCCTTGCTTTTGTCGGTGGTTTCGTCTGACATAAAAAGTCCTCCTGTTAGGATCCGTTCCGGAATTCCTGGATTCACCCGGGACGAATTTAAATAAAGATCGTCAGGGCACAGCAAAGATTCATGAGGCGCTCGATTCAGTCAAATAAACGGTTTTGATCATAAACGCCACTCATTGTTCCCATACTGCCGGATACGGTCCGTCCATTACCCGCCGGCGCTGGAAGAGGGATTGAAGAATGCAAGCGTAACTATCTTACTGCAAAGCCGTTTCGATGCTACAACAAAATCAAAAATGATTTGTTGATGGCAGTAGGCGGTAGGCGGCATGTATCATTGGTGGTACACTTCTGCCTTTAGCGGCATTTTATACCGGATTTTAAGGCCGGACGGCAGGTGCGGTCCTCGATGTCCCCGCATTGAAAGCCTTATGGAATGAGCGGGCCTGATCGACGGGAGATATGGGAAGATATGAAAAAGAGTGCGTTCGATGAATTGAAATGGAGGGGATTGATTTACGATGCAACCGAAAATGTGCCGCAAATGCTTGCGAGCGGACCGGTTGCCGTTTACAACGGATTTGACGCCACAGCCGACAGCCTGCATGTCGGGCACCTGGTGCCGTTGATGGCACTGGCCCGGCTTCAAAGGTACGGGCATATCCCGATCGCGGTTGCAGGAGGAGGTACAAGCATGATCGGGGATCCCAGCGGGAAATCCGAAGAGCGTCAACTGCTTTCGCGCGAAGCCATCGAAGCGAATGTGGGAACCGTCAAAGGACAGCTTTCCCATTTTCTTGATTTTGAAATCAAGACGAATCCTGCCCGCCTTGTAAACAATGCCGATTGGCTGCTGGATCTGAACCTGGTCGATTTTTTACGGGATGTCGGCAAATACTTCACCGTGAACTACATGATCAACAAGGATTCGGTCAAATCGCGCCTGGCGCGGGAGGACGGGATCTCCTTCACAGAGTTCAGCTATATGCTGCTGCAGTCCTACGATTACCTGCACCTGTACGATCATGCCGGCTGTACGCTTCAGACGGGTGGAAGCGACCAGTGGGGGAATATTACCGCCGGAGTGGAGCTGATCCGGCGCATGCGGGGGAAACCAGCCGGCGCCCTGGTCTACCCTCTCATAACCAAGGCCGACGGAACGAAATTCGGTAAAACCGAATCCGGCGCCGTCTGGCTTTCTTCAGAACGAACTTCGCCGTATCGTTTCTATCAATTCTGGTTCAATACCGACGACCGTGACGTTATCGGCTATCTGAAATTTTTTACCTGGCTGAACGAGGCGGAAATTCAGGAGCTTGAGCAGGCGATGGCGCAGTATCCGGAAAAACGTGAAGCCCAGCGACGCCTGGCCCGGGAAATGACCCGGGCGGTTCACTATGAAACGGCCCTGGAAAGAGCTGAGCTGGCGTCCCGGGTCCTTTTTGGCGGTGAAGTGACCGGCCTGTCTGCAAATGAAATTCTGGATATCTTTGCCGATGTTCCGTCGGGCACGCTGTCGGCGGCAAAGTTTGAGGGGGATGGGATGCCCCTCCCGGACATGCTGACGGAGTGCGGAGCCGTAAAGTCCAAGGCGGAAGCCCGCAGAGCGATTGAAGCCGGAGGCATCTATTTGAATAACCGCCGGGTTTCGGATGCAACCCTGAAGGTTTCTTTAGCAGAAGCAGTCGACCGCAGATTGATTGTGCTGCGACGCGGCCGGAAAAATTATTGGCTGATCCGCGTTGAATCCTGATATCCGGAATACAAAAACCGCGATATCAGGTTTTTTGACAAGACATGGTTAATTAGATATATCTCGGGGTTGGCGGGTCGTGCTTAATTAAACATACATAAATGTAATATTATTAATTAATATTACATTTATGTATGTAGCGGTCTTCCGATGGAATCCAAAAGAGCCCTTGCGGTATCAGGGGCCGCATTTCAGATCTACAGGTATGTAAAAGAATCCGCGCTTAATACAATATTGTCGATATCTTTCGGTTAGTATCCGGCAGGATCTCTCCCGTCGTGAAGGATAATTGAAATAATAATACAATATTGTTGGAATATTTTTATAGTAATACATATTTGTAATTCATATTCAGCTGTTACAAGGCCTCCCTTCAAAATCGCTTGTTTCATTAAAGCTTGATTAATCAACATTTTATAAGAATATCGATGCGCATTGTACGCGGCATGTTTTATTGGCACGTGTCTTGCGAGAGGCAGGGATGTCCGACGGTAGGGACAGTGCATCTATTCCGGCACTTAAGCGGGGATAGTGGATAAACCCCATCAAAGAGGATGGATTCTGTTATGAAAATGGTTTGCGCAATTATTCGGCCTCACAGGTTGCAACAGGTCAAGGATGCCCTTTCGGACGCCGGCATCGTCGGATTGACGGTGACGGACATACGGGGAGCGGGGCGCCAGAAGGGACAGGTCGAGCGGTACAGGGGATCGGAGTACAGCATAGACCTGATTCCCAAGGTCAAGATCGAAATAGCTCTCGAAGACGATCAGGTGGAAAATATTATTCAGTCCATTCGAGATGCGGCGCATACCGGTGAAATAGGAGATGGAAAGATTTTTATTTCCCCGCTCGAGGATTCTATGCGGATTCGTACTGGGGAACGGGGAGAAAACTCACTTTAAGCCTCGGCGATGTTGCCTGCATTTCCGTAAATTACTATCAGGGGTATCAAATTATGTTTCAGAAACGTTGGTCTTATGTCGCGCTTTCAATCCTTTTCCTGCTTTTGGCCGGATATGCATTCGCCCAGCCTGAAATAATCCGGGATTCCGAATCAATGAATCCCACGGAACAAAGGATTGCACGTCTGGAAGCCCAACTGGAAGCGTCCGAGGGTGCGGCGGATAATTCCTGGATTCTTGTCTGTTCCGCCCTTGTTCTGATGATGACGGGACCTGGATTGGCGCTGTTCTACGGGGGGCTGGTCCGGAAGAAAAACGTACTATCCACCATGATGCAGAGCTTCACATTGATGGCGGTAGTCACCGTTGTCTGGGCCATTGTCGGCTTCAGCCTGGCTTTTGCATCGGGAAACCCGTTTATCGGAGGTTTCGACCATCTGTTTATGAACGGAGTAGGCGCCGCCCCCGACCCTGATTACGCCTCCACATTTCCGCTGCAGACATTCATGGTTTTTCAGCTCATGTTCGCCATTATCACGCCGGCGCTCATTACCGGGGCATTCGCCGAGCGGATGAAGTTCAGCGCCATGGTCGCTTTCATGATTCTGTGGGTACTTATTGTCTACTGTCCTCTCGCGCACATGGTCTGGGGAAAAGGGGGCTTTCTCAACGCCTTTTCCGGCAACGGAATCCCCGCTCTCGATTTTGCCGGAGGCACGGTCGTCCATATTTCCTCCGGGGTGTCGGCGTTGATCTGCGCCCTGTTCCTCGGCAAGAGGCTGGGATACCCCAAGGAACCGATGCCTCCGCACAGCGTGGTTCTGAGTACAGTCGGGGCATGTCTCCTGTGGGTCGGCTGGTTCGGCTTCAATGCCGGAAGCGCCCTGTCGTCCGGTTCTCTGGCCACAAGCGCTTTTGTAGCCACGCACTTCAGCGCAGCCGCCGCAACCCTCGGGTGGGTTATTGTTGAATGGATCAAAACCGGAAAACCGAGTGTGTTGGGCGCCATTTCAGGGTCGGTGGCCGGCCTTGTAGCGGTAACTCCCGCGGCGGGCTTTGTGACTCCGATGTCCGCCTTGTTGATCGGCCTGATCGCAGGGGCTTTCTGTTTCTTCATGGTGTCCAAGGTTAAGGGCTGGTTCGGCTACGATGATTCCCTGGATGCGTTCGGAATCCACGGCGCGGGTGGAACTCTCGGCGCTTTACTGACCGGTATTTTTGCAACCGGCGCCATAAACAAAGTATTCACCGACACCGAAGGAGCGACTCTGCCGGTCGGTCTTATCGACGGCAATTGGAAACAGTTTTTCAACCAGGGCGCCGGTGTTCTCATCACCATTGTGATTGCTGTGGTAGGGACATATATCATCCTGAAGATTGTCAATGCGACCATTGGGCTGCGTGTCAGGGAGAACGAGGAAATCTCCGGTCTCGATTTAAGCCAGCATGGGGAGGAAGGGTATAATATGTAAAAAGCCGTTGAACGTGGGAACGTGTAAACGTGCGAACGTGGGCTGATGGAGTTCGCTTTGCGATGGATCGAATTTGATAAGCTCTCGTGATTTGTTTTGACCTGGGAAGACAAAAAAGCTGTTGCGCGTTGCACGTTAAAAGAAAAAAGATCGTTGAAGGTTAAAAACAAAAGCTTCGTTGAACGTTCAAACGTTGAACTTCAAGCCTCGAACTTCGAACGTTATAACTACAACGGCAATTTTGACTCGACAGGGGGCACGGTGAGAACTGTGCCCCTCGTTGTTTTTTGGACCGCATTCGTTTGCTTGACAATAGAAAAATTATTAAATATTGTCTCTCCGATTCCCATGAAATACGCCAAAATTACATATTCAGCAATTCTTGTCGGCGGGGCATTATGGTGCGCCGCCATTGTACTGGCCCCGGTATTTTCCTCTTCCCCGGGAATTTTCGGAGTGTCCGGTAAAATTCTTTATGCCTTCTTCAAACCGATATGTCATCAAATAGGTGAACGGTCATTTCATGTCGACGGGATGCCTTTCGGCGTATGTTCCCGTTGCGCGTCAATCTATTTCGGATTTCTTCTGGGAGTTCTGATCTATCCCGTTGTGCGGGACGTCAAAAAACCGGGAATGCCTTCCCGGCTGTTTCTTGTCTTTGCCTGTATTCCAATTTTTATCGATGGATTCCCCTGGCGACTCGGCATATACGAATCTACGATTGCCTCGCGCGCCGTAACCGGAGGAATCCTGGGATTCACTCTGGTCTTTTTTATTGTGCCGGCGGCAATACAAGCTGTTTCCGAACTTGCCGGCATCCGATCATTAACGGTTTGCCAACGAAAAGGAATATCGAATGCCACAGAAACCAGATAAATTTCTTCCAGCAATGTACGGCGGTATCATCATGGGAGTGCTCTCGGCCACCCCGTTTCTGAGCTTTGTCAATTGCCTTTGTTGCGCGGGCATCCTGTTCGGCGGATTCATGAGCGTGTACTTCTACAATAAAGCTTTGACCGACGAAATGGAACCCCTGACGAGCGCGGACGGCATGGGGCTCGGCGCCTTTGCCGGCGTGTTCGGCGCTGTCGTGAGCACGATTTTGAGCGGCCTGTTCTTTTTGATTTTCGGAAATCTTGTGAATGAAGCAATTGTCGGGTGGCTGCAATCTTCCGGAGCACTGGAGCAGATGCCGCCCGAAGCCCGGGCACAGATAGAACAGGGTATGATCGAGCAGGGATTCTCGATAATAGGCGTGGTGATTTCTTTTATCCTCCTCCCACTTTTCGGCCTGCTGGGAGGACTGATCGGCTACGCGGTATTCCGCAAGCGCGAAAGCAAAGAACAACATACTGCCTGAGAGCGGGGAAATCGGCGAGGAACCACCGTCTGATTTTAACGTTCCAACGATCTTTTTGCTTTTAACGTGCAACGTTTAACGTTCAACGTGCAACGAGGCTTTACATATTGATGGAGGCGAACGCTTCCAGCGCGCGCTGCCGGGCCGCAAGGTGATCGACGATGGGTTCCGGATACTCCGGGGCGCCCAGCTCAGGAATCCAATTTCGTATGTAGGATTCCTCCGAATCGTACCGCGCGGCCTGAAGCGCGGGATTGAAAATGCGAAAATAGGGGGCGGCATCCGCGCCGCATCCGGCCGTCCACTGCCATCCCAGGGTGTTGTTGGCAAGATCGGCATCTACGAGCGTGTCCCAGAACCAGCGCGCCCCTTCCGTCCATGAAACCATCAGGTGTTTGACGAGAAAGGATCCCGCAATCATCCGCACCCGGTTGTGCATCCAGCCGGTGGTCCACAATTCCCTCATGCCGGCGTCGACGATGGGGAATCCGGTGCGACCCTGTTGCCATCGCTTCAATTTCTTCGGATCCCGTCTCCACGGAAATCGTGCATACTTGGAGCGGAGCGGTTTGTCCGGTGTGTCCGGATAGTGGTACAGCAGGTGATGCGCAAATTCACGCCACCCCAACTGACGCAGAAAATCCCCGGATGCTTTGCCGCTTTTCCGGACGCAGGCGGCGCGGATCCTGCGCGGTGATATCTCTCCGAAATGCAGATGAGGGGAAAGACGGGATGTCCCGAATACGGCGGGTAAGTCCCGTTTATCAGTGTATGCATCGATTTCGCTGTCCGTAAAGCGTCGCAGCAGTTTCCGGGCTCCGGCTTCTCCAGGTTGCCAGGAGTTCCGCAATCCTTCAGCCCAATCAATTTTGGGTTCCAGTTTGAAAGAATCCAGGGCATCCGATTCCGGGAGATTCCGGTTCCATGCAACGGTCGGTGGATTCCTGATGAAATCCGGCCCGGTTGAAGCCAGGCATGCTTTCCAGAACGGCGTAAACACCCGGAAAGGCCCGCCGCTGCTGGTCCTGATCTCTTCGGGCTCGTACAGCAGTGCGGAGCTGTACGTTGCTACTTTAAGTCCGTCTGATTCCAGTTTCTTTTGAATGGCGGTGTCTCTCCTGCGCAGGGCAGGTTCGTAGCGCCTGTTCCAGAAGACCGTCCGGGCTCCGGTTTCACGAACAAGCCTTTTCAGTGCGTTGAGGGATGGCCCTCGACGCAGAATGAGTCCGGATCCGCGGCGTCGCAGTTCGGAGTCGAGCGATTGAAGGGATTGGTGCAGCCACCAGCGGCTGGCTGCTCCGGGCGGCCAGCCGCCCTCCTCTTCGGGAGCCCATATAAAGACGGGTGTGATTTTGTATCCTTCTTCAGCGGCAGCATCCATCGCAGGATTATCCGATAATCGAAGATCGAGCCGGAACCAGCAGAGGGCGTGCCTATTCATAGTAGAAAAATCTTAACACAACCAATTTCTTCATGTTCCGGCGAGGGTGTATAATTATCTACAGAAAATCAAAAGCTGACCTCAATGCAACTGCCTGTGGCCGGTAAAAGACACACTTTTTTACTGCCGGTCTTGTAATGTGTCTGGGAAGAAAGGAGGGGGGATATGTCTATTGAAAAACTGGAGAAACATGAGGTTTTTAGATTGTTTAGCCCGGATGAAATCAAGCGACTCAGCGCTGGTTCGGGAGAGATGGTTTTAAAGCAGGGGGAAAGGATATATTCGGAAGGAGTTCCTGCGAGTCACATTTTTATTCTTATCAGGGGCAGAGTAGAACTGAAGCTAAAGACAGCCGGCGGTCCGGATCTGCTTATAGATGATCTCCTCCCTGGAAACATATTCGGCCCCTGCTGCCTTTTGGGAGCGGACCGCTATCTTCTCAATGCCGAGTGTGTGGAGGATTCCGAGGTGCTGAAGATTGAGGGGAAGGCGTTGCGTAAAATTCTTGATGATAACCCGGTTGTGGGTTACGCCATGCAGCGGACAGTATCCCGGATCTATTTCAATCGATACCTGAAGACAATGGAGATTCTGCAGAAAGACCATATGGCCCGTACCGGCGAGTGGACCAGGTCGGCCTGATATTGATTCAGCCGATCGGCGGCATCGTCGGTAAGCCTCGGCGCTTGACCCGGGTCAGGCCCCGCCCTAACATTGAAGGATGACGCCGACAAGCAAAGCGACAACCGGCATTGCCGAGGTGGACCGGGCCGTCGGGGGGGGGTAATTCCCGGCGATAACCTTGTGTGGGAAATCGACTCCGGGGTGGCCGGAGATCATTTTATCTCAAGCTTCGTCACCGCCTGCGAGCAGGACGATATTCCTGTTGTCTATGTCGGCTTTAACAGGTCGCCACAAACGATCACGTCGAAGTACGCCCGGCCCATGTCGCCCGGACGGTTTTTTCTCATAGACTGCTTCTCGTCGGGGAAGGGGAACGGCGATGAAATGTTCCTGAAGTTTTTCGACGATCCCGCCCGTAACGCCGATCCATGCTCCTGTTCATATCGCAGATCCGTCGGACCCGTCGCGCCTGGAACAGGCCATTATCGAGGTGGGCACCCGCGGCAGCCGATCCGCCAACTATGTATTCGATTCCCTTACGGGAATGCTGGATCTCTGGGGCGACGAAAATCGTGTTGTGCGTTTATTCGGGCACCTTATTGAGCATGCGGTTGTCCTGAGTCGTGATAACCGCATTTCTCTCGACCTTCTTCCCGATGAAGTCCGGGAAAATCGCCCGGATGAATTTATCCCCTCTGCGTCGATGGAACTGGAAGATCCGCAAGCCCGGCTTCGCCAGGCGGTTATCCGCCTGCTGGCATCCGGGAGCGATCCCGCGGGAGTCCGCGATGCGGTTCTGGACACGGTAGAGGAGACCTTGCTCCGCTATTTTATGGATTCGGGCCGATACGGCCAGCGCGAACTGGCAAATCTTCTCTCTCTCAGTCGCGTGACTCTCCGAAAGAAGCTGAACCGTTACGGTATTTCCTGAGGCACGGCTCCCTGTGGGTTAGCCTCAAGGGTGAATGCAGCAGACTTTCGGATTCCTCTTTCCGATATGAGTAACATTTCCAGGATCTTTCCGTAATCCCTTGGTACTCGTTTTCATAATGATGAAAACGAGTACCAAGGGTATGTTCCGTACGAAAGCTTTTGGCAGTTTGGCCATATTTCCTGTAAGATTAAAAGTCTGTAGATCGATTGTATGAAGTAAGAGGATTGGGTTTAATCATGATCAGGTTTTTTCTTGTAGCGTTTTTTTCCCCCTTATTGGCAGTCGCCGCGACATCCTGGACGAATCTGGAGCCGTTTCATCAATGGCCCATGGATAAGGCCGTAAAAATTCTGAACGATTCCCCGTGGGCCAAACAGGAGACTTTTACCCGTGTTATTCGCGGAGTCGGCAGTGGAATTTCCGGCGAGAAGGAAATCTACAACACATTCTATGTGAGGTTTCTGTCCGCCCGCCCCATTCGGGAAGCTTATGCCCGGGTGCAACAGATACAGTACGGATACGACGCCATGTCTCCTGAAGAGAGGAGTCAGTTTGATGAAGCGCAATCGCCGAATCTGGACCTCGATGTGTCCCGGTGGATTGTCCTAACCGTCAGCTTCCGTTCAAACGATCCCAATGAAGAAAGCAGCGTTCGACGCTTTTTTCAGAGTGAAACCGTCGAAACCTTGAAAACAAAGGCTTTTCTTTCAACGCCGACCTGCCCCCAGGTGGAAATCGTCGCCTATTTCCCGCAAAAGGAAGAAAGTGTCGGCGCGAAATTCGTATTTCCGAGGGAGTATGACGGGCTGCCGGTCATTACGAAGGAATGCTCGAGCGTCAGTCTGGAGCTTCTCGACGTCCCCGGGACTGACTCCAGCCTTCGTGCCACTTTTCAAGTGAAATCGATGATCGTCGGCGAACGGATCGTTATTTAGTAGTTACCAATCCCATACATTGATAGTTGCCGCAGCTATCGGTAGTGCAAGGACCCGATATGATTATACGTATGTTATTGGCTTCATTGGCCTTTTGCTTGATGGCGGTCTCAGGTGCGGCTTCCGGCCAGGCAAACCGGAAATCAGCACAACAGCCGGCCGAGGCTGAAGACAATCGGATTGACGACGATTTCGAAATAAATGCATTGCCCGATCTGGAAGAGATAGAATCGTTCGGAGTGGAAATGGACGAATCCTGGCGTACCGAGGATGTTGTAAAAGACGAGTCGACCGCCCTGATTGTGAATCCTTTTACCGTACGCAAACGCGGCCGGTACTACGGATCTGTTTACGAATACCATCGGAACGATAATTTCGATGCCCGCAATGCCTTCGACCTGTCCGAGCAGCCGGAGTACAAAAGAAACCAGTTCGGACTCAGTTTCGGGGCTCTTGTAACCGACAAACTGAAGGTTTTCGGCAGTTATGACGGCCTGCGAATTATTCGAGGATCCACATTTACCTCGCTGGTGCCGACGGCTGCAATGAAGCAGGGGGATTTCAGCAACATACCCTGGAAGGGTTCCGGCTTTACAGTATCAGATCCTTTTACGGGCGAACCGTTTGAGAATAACCGCATTCCCCAGTCGCGCATTCACAGGGTAGCCGCCAACCTTCTCTCGGTGTTTCCCGAGCCCAACGTCAGCGGGGTGGGATACAATTATGTCAACAGCGAGCCGAGAATCGAAAACAATAACAGTGTATCCGCGCGTGTCGATTACGAATTGAGCGCACGGACCAAAATCTTCGGCACCTATAATATCAGCGACGGAAACAGCAAAAGGACCTCGTCTCTTCCTTCCTTCGGAACGACGACCGGCGAGAGGAGTCAGGATGTGTCGATTGACCTGACGCATTCCTTCAGCGCCAACAAGGTGCTGAACCTGGGTCTGAGTTTCAGCCGGGAGGTCAGCCTGACGCTTTCGGAATACTCCTTTAACGACGGTCTGCTTGCTTCCATCGGGATAGAGGGAGTGCAGGCGCTGGATTCCATGGATGAGGGGTATCCCAGGATCGATTTTTTTGAATATGCCGGAATCGGTGCCGGGGGATTCGGCGGATTCCCGGGGTTTTCAAGTGGGGCTCCGGAAACCTTCCATGAAAACCGGTTCGGCATCGACTCGACCTATACCTATGTTCGGGGAAGCCATACAATCGCATTCGGGGGGCAACTGAATGTCACCCAGCTCAACGATATGAAGACTGCGGGAGCGCGCCGGGGAGCGTTCGGCTTTTCCGGAGCTTTTACCGGGGATTCTTTCGCCGATTTTCTGCTTGGAATTCCCTATACGGCCACCCGGGGAATCGGCTCCAACCGGCTGGATCTGCGGCAGAAGACCTGGGAACTTTTTATGCAGGACAGCTGGAAAATCAACAGTCATTTTACACTTACGGCAAAGCTTGCCTATGCCTATTCTCCGTTCTTTCATTCCATTCACGATAATGTTTCTTTCTTTTATCCCCTGGTATTCGAGCCGCCGCCGGACGGCGAAGTCATTGTGACGGGGAGCGACAGGGCCCGGGAACTGGGGCTGAATCTCGATCCCGGGCAGGCAGCCTACAACGACAAAAACGACTGGCAGCCGAGCGTTGCGATCGCTTACAGCCCTTTCGGCAACAACCGCCTCGTGATCCGCGCATCCTACGGTATCCGGAACATGGATATGAATCCCATGCAGGCCCTGATGTATATGGGGCGCAACTACCCGTTCTTTTATACTCAAAGGACGGATTCTCCGACGGAGCCCATTCTGGATATCGGGAGGCCTTTTGAGTCGGCCGCATTGCCGGCCTTGACTTTCAAGGCCGCGGATCCCAATCTGCGCAATTCCTTCATACAGGACAGGGAGGTGTCGATTCAGTACGAATTTCTTCCCAACTGGAGCCTTGAGCTGACCTACGAGGGAAGAAAGTCGGACCGGTATTTTCGGGTGATTCCTGCGAACGTCCCCCTGCCGGGTCCGGGTGACATTCAGAGCAAACGGCCCAATCCGGAATACGGCCTTATGGAAATTCTGAAAAGCGATGCATCCTATTCCAGCAACGGTATGCAGGCCCGGGTGACGCGCCGGTTGACCGATATCTTCTCTTTGAGCGCCGATTTCCAGTGGAACAAGGCGATAAGCGATTCCTGGGGATATATGACGGCTAATCCCAACAATCCCCGCAACCTTGCCGCCGAACGCTCGGTTTATGGATTTATGCCGCAGAAAACATTCAGGATGAACTACATCCTGGACCTTCCGGTCGGCAAAGACAGGCTGCTGTCGAGCCGATGGGCGGGTAAATTGGCTCAGCTGATTGAAGGATGGAGAATTTCCGGCATAACGTCCATACGGGGAGGGGAGCCTTTCAGTGTGGAGATTTTCGGAGATCCGAACAACGACGGCGTCTGGGGGGATCGCCCGAACCGTATCGGTTCCGGAATCCTTCCCGATTCAGAACGGAGCATCGGAAAATGGTTCGAAACGTCCGATTTCGTGATGCCCGATTACAGCGGTCCCGATCCTCAATGGTTCGGCGATTCGGGCCGGAATATCCTGATGTCTCCCGGATCGACTCAATGGGATATCAGCCTTTTGAAAAGAACGCGCGTTACAAAGAGCGGGCACTTGCTTGAATTCAGGATTCAGTTCTTCAACGCGTTCAACAATGTTAACCTGGGTCGACCGGGAAATTTCATCGGAATATGGACCCCCGAGTATTTTTACCCCGATCCTACTTTCGGGGTCATAACCAGTGCCGATCACGCAAGAGAGATCGAAGTGGCTTTGAAATATACGTTTTAACTGGATTGAAGATTGCAGATTGAAAATTGGGACTGATTGGAGATGCTGCACTGTTGGGATTGATTGTACAATTGCATAGTATTGATTTGATTTAATTTACCGGCATTTGTTAATGTTCCGATGGAATCCGTTATCATGGCGAATCCAGTCAGACTGTTTTAATCCGGAATCTTTAATCTTCAATCTTCAATTTACAGCACCGGCGTTTTGCAGTTGATTGAGATTTTCGTCTGAACGCACTGCCCTCCATTCATTCCTGTTTCAGATGGTTACCGGACTGTTTCCTGGATAAGGGTTGGTATATTTTCTTTACAAAAAAGTGATTATTTAAACCAATTTCTTCCAGCCTGCCTTGTTTTATATTGAAATAGTATTCCATAAAATTTATATATAATTGTAAATAAAGGTAATATAAAATATATATTGAGGCACTGAAATTTGCCCTTTTGGCACGCACCTTGCTAATAGAACTGATTCAAGCCAAAAATGGGAAAGAAGCAGTGCCATGGCGGTGAAGTATTATGGTCTTTGTGAAACCTGTGAACATGATCCAAATTGTACGCTCAGGCGCAGTTTGCAACTGAAGATTATCCAATGCGAGGAATATGTGCTTGACGAGGCCGGAGATACGCCTCCTGTTACAGACTGGATATTCGAGATCTGCAGCATAAAGAAAGACTCCGACGATCGGTTGTTAATCAATATGTGTTGAGATAGAATATTTTGGCCTCTTGTAAAGCCATTGTTGCGGAAACAACACTATTGATAAGGTTTATTTGAAAAATGAATAAAGAAAAGGAGTTAGATACTGGAACGATTCCTCCGGATGTAGAGGTTCAGAAGCCCAGTGTCAGCGTTTTTGTTTGCGCGAACTGCGCACGCCCGGGGAAAGCGGCTACATCGGCCAAACGGTCCAGGCCATCGGTTCCGGATTTCGGCTGGCCGGTTCCCGTCCAGCAGATAACGATTCCCTGTGCCGGACGAATTCAGCCCGAGCATATTTTGAAGGCCTTCGAGTTGGGGGCCGATCTTGTAACGGTCATTGCCTGCGATGGAGAAAACTGTCATTATATAGAGGGAAGCAAAAGATGTTCCCGCCGTGTTGAATTCCTCCGGTCCATCCTGGAAGAAATAGGACTGGGCGAAGAACGCCTGCTTCTGTTTTTCCTCCCTGGCTCTGCCGCAGAGGACATGCTGGCAACGGCAGGGAAAACGGCAGAGACGACAGATCCCGAATCCCTGAAGCAGAAAATCGAAGCGATTCGGGAGCAGATGCTTAAAGCAATCGAGATCCTCCCACCAAATCCTTTACGGCTTATGGGTGCCGACGAAGCGCCCTGATGTAATTCTCGGGAAGGAACGGATACAAAGAATGACATTGCAGACAAGTGATTTTGCCCGGGCTTTAAATTCAGGCCGGCTAATAGTGACAGCGGAGTGCCTTCCCCCACGCGGCGCGGATGCGGCTTACTTCGCGGGCTTTTCGAGTAAGCTTCCTGAGAACCTGGATGCTGTAGTGGTGGCGGATAATCCCGATTCTATTCGGAGTTCGGCCATTTCCGCAGCTTCTCTGTTGAAAAGGCAGGGGCGCAATAATGTGATTATGGCCATGACTACCCGGGATCGCAATCGAATTGCCTTGATGAGCGATGCCCTGGGAGCCGCGGCACTGGATATTTCGGCCATTTTATGCGTCGCAGGCAACCATCAGTCTATAAGTATCTGCCCGCAGGCCGCTGCCGCAAACGATCTGGATTCGGTCCAATTAATTCATGCTTTAAAGGGCATGATTCTTCATGGGGTGGGCCTGGGAGGCAATCAACTGTCTGCAAAACCGGAATTTCTGGTTGGGGCGGTGGCACAGCCGTATATGCGTCCCATGGAACTGAATCTCCTCAACGTCAGGAAGAAGATATCCGCCGGGGCTGATTTTCTTATAACCCAGGCGGTTTTTGACCTTGAAGTTTTTAAATTGTGGTTGGATGCCTTACGGGAAGCCGGATTCGACAAGCGTGTAGCCATTATTCCTTGTGTTATGCCGGTTTCGGATTTGAACAAAGCCAGGGAACTGCAGCGGAGCGGGACGTACGGTCCGATTCCCGATTCAGTTCTTGCAAGGGTGGAAAAGGCCGCCGATGCCGCGGAGGAGGGCGTTGCTGTCGCCGCGGAAATCGCGGCAAAACTAAAGGGCATGCCGGGAGTTCGCGGCATTCATATTCTCAGCGCGGGGCTGGATCCTCTGGTTGACAATGTTATCCAACAGGCCGGGATCGATCCCGGGGATTCCGTCAGTGTCGTTTGATGGCTTAGTATATTATTAAGATAAATTTAGAGTGAGATTGAAATGCCTGATCGTTATCACGTTCATACAACCCTAACCCCGGGTCGTTTCCATCGGATCGGCAAATTCGGCGGTGTCGATTGGCGCGAGGACTGCGCGCGCTGCTCGGAATGCGTCAAGCCGCGCTGCAATTACGAAGTCCATGAGCACGAAACGAAGCACAATCGGGATCCCCTGGCGGCCGTACAACCGCTGTACGAATGCAAGGCCTGTTTTTCCTGTGTTCAGGGATGCACAAAGGGATTGCTGAGTCTTTCGGTCAATCCCGAGTATCTGGATATGGGGGACGAATACTGGAAGCCCGATATGATTCACAGCTCCTGGGTTCAGGCCGATACGGGCAAGATTCCCGTATCGGGAGCAGGGTACAGAGGTCCTTTTCATGGTCCCGGTTTCGATTCCATCTGGACGGATATGTCGGAAATTGTCCGACCCACAAGGGACGGGATTCATGGACGGGAGTATATTTCAACATCCGTGGATATAGGTCCGAAACCGATGCGCCTTGTATTTTCTTCCGACGGGAAGATGATTACACCGCCTTCGCATCTTTTGGAAATTTCCCTGCCCGTAATCCTGGACATTCCCGCATGGCCCGTCCGGGAAATTGGAGTGGCTCTGGCCCGTGCATCCGCAGCGCGAAATCTGAAGACAGTGGCCGTGATGTTTGCGGAGGACGCTGAGAAAGTGCCCGACGGCGATATAGGTTCCGTCGTGCCGATTTTAAACAGGGAAGACATTCATAAGCGCCGGGATATGATAAAAAAATCCAGTATCCTGGTTCAACTGCCGGACGGCCCTGAAGTTGAAGCCATGGCGGCTGAAGTTCGGGAATTGAAGCCCCTGGCGATCGTTTCGATCCGGTTGACGCTTCGCCCGGATTCGGCCGACCGCGTGGCGGAACTGTCGCGGAAGGGCTTCAAGGTTTTTCATTTGTGCGCCGACCAGCACGGGTGCGAAAGAACGGAAAACGGGACACCCGGTCGGCATATCAAAGATGTGCTGCGTGAAATTCACGGCCGGCTGGTAGAGGAAGGCTTCCGGGATGAAATCACGCTGATTACTTCAGGCGGCATCGCCTTGGCAGAGCATGTGGCGAAAGCGATAATCTGCGGATCCGATCTTGTAGCCGCAGATACAGCACTTTTAGTGGCACTCGGATGCCGCGTCTGTCTCAATGCCCATTCACTGATTATAGACGGGGCAGACGGAAATTCCCCCGAATCCAGACTTCTGGAGTGTCCCGTCAAGAGCGCTGCAGGCGATATCAGATACGCAACCAGACGGATGGTCAATCTTATGGGCGCATGGCACAACCAGTTAATAGAGGTGCTGGGCGCCATGGGGATTCGTGAGGTGCGAAGATTGCGCGGAGAGGTCGGACGCGCGATTTTCATGGAGGAAATTGAAAAGGAGGCATTCGGTGATCTGGATCGAATGCCGCCGGAACGGGTATCCGCATAATACGCGTTCCGGCCGGATATTTCATTACACAGGTGAATGCATGACGACTACTATCGCCGATCTTAAAATGAAAAATGCAACAAAATTTGAGCGTCTGGGAAACAGCGACTATCCGCAGGAAACTGTTGAACGCAAAGTCCGTCCCGTTCCCGACCGATATCGAAATGCCATTGGTAAGTTTAAAGTAGACCGGCTGGCGCACTGTATCGCCTGTGGGCTGTGCGCGGAGGTTTGCCCGTACGGGGTCCATTCAAAACCCGAGGGCTATAAATACACGGTGCGACCGCTGGATTATCGATGTATTGGCCCGGCCTGCCTGGAAACAGGTCGGGACTGTGTGAGTCAATGCCCGGTCAGCGCTCTTAGAGTGCGGTTGAATCCCAACGCGGAGTGCCTCGGAGATCCCCGGTGGTCCAGCGATCTTGTTCTGGCCACGTGGCACATGGCGGAAACCGGCCACGTGCCGCCGGCCCATCTGGAATATCGCATCGGAGAGTCCGGGGGCGGTTTTGATAAAATCCGTTTCAAGTTTGAATCGGATGGTTCCGAATCCGAGAAAGCCGGCGTCGATAAAACGGAAACCCTGCAGCCTGAAGCACTACCGGAAATTGACACCGGTCTGGAACTGAATCGCCGCAACGACAACAGGCCCCGGATTCGCATCGATATCCCTGTCTATGGCGGGGGCATGAGCTTCGGATCCGTCAGCATCCATACCATCCTGGCCAAAGCCAGGGCGATGACCGCGTGGAACAGCTTTACGTGTACGGGAGAAGGGGGCTATCCGGACAGGCTGAAGCCCTACGACGATCATGTGATTACGCAGGTGGCGACCGGACTTTTCGGCGTCCGGGAGGAAACGATCCAGCGCGTCAGGATTGTCGAATTCAAGTATGCACAGGGCGCCAAGCCGGGATTGGGAGGACACCTCCTTGGGGATAAAAATACGCCGGATGTGGCCCAGATGCGTGGAGCCGTCCCTGGAAATGCTTTATTCAGCCCGTTTCCGTTTCATAGCGTCTACAGCGTGGAGGACCATAAAAAACATCTGGATTGGATCAAAGAGGTGAATCCCCGCTGTCTTGTGAGTGTCAAGGTTTCCACTCCCACGGATGTGGATATGGTTGCGGTCGGAAGCTATTATGCCGGCGCGCATATCATTCATCTTGACGGCAGCTATGGCGGGACGGGAGCGGCCCCCGATATCGCCAAGAAAAATATCGCGATGCCGATCGAGTACGCCATACCTAAAGTCCACAAATTTCTTGCGGCGGAAGGCATTCGGGATAAAGTCACTCTGATCGCGTCGGGCGGGATTCGCACTGCCTATGATGTGTTGAAAGCGATTGCACTGGGGGCCGACGGAGCTGTCATCGGCACAACAGAAATGATCGCTCTCGGCTGCGTCCGCTGCTCCACTTGTGAGAGCGGCCGGGGTTGTCCGCGGGGCATTGCCTCCACGGATCCGGAAATGGTGGATTTAATGAGTCTGGAGTGGGCGACCCAAAGGTTGATCAATCTTCAAAACGCCTGGCGTGAACAGATGATTTCCGTCCTCAGGAGACTGGGTCTGCCGTCGATACAAAGCCTTCGCGGACGCACGGATTTCCTCTATTATCTTGCTGATGACCAGATCGCTACCAAGGATGTAACCAAGTGAAAGATTTTTCCGAACAAATTCTGGAGACCCGGTCGCGGATATATGCCGAATCCGGGCCCTCATCTTTTTCAAAAGCAGCCGAAGAAGGCGGATGCGGTGTCACGGGTTTTGTCTGCACTATACCGCTGGCAGGGCGATTTATTTACGAACCATCCATTCAGATGCAGAATCGGGGCAATGGAAAGGGCGGCGGCATCGCCGCTGTTGGTTTTTTGCCTGAACAGATTGGCGTTCCCCGAGATGTTCTGGACAATTATTATCTGTATCAGATCGCTTTGCTGGATCCAGCCTGCCACGCGGAGCTCGAGCGCGATTATATTCTTCCTTACTTTGAAGTCGCGCTGTCCACCAGACAACCCCATATCGACGATTACAGGGATATCCCGGGTCTGGAAGTTTGTCCTCCGGATGTGCACCGCTATGTCGTTCGTGTAAAGCCGGATGTACTGAAAACCTTTGCCGCGGAAAACGGCCTTGCAGAAATGGATCCCAGGGATCTTGAAGATGAATTCGTCTGGAGGAATTCCTACAGGCTGAATGATGCCTTCTACGCTTCCCTGGGTGAAAAGCGGGCCTTTGTTCTGTCGCACGGCCGCGACCTCCTGGTTTTCAAAATTGTCGGGTATGCCGAACAGAATGTTCAGTATTATGAACTCCAGGATTTCAAAGCCCACGCATGGATCGCCCACCAGCGCTACCCAACCAAGGGTAGAGTATGGCATCCCGGAGGAGCGCATCCTTTTGTTGGTCTCAATGAAGCGCTGGTACATAACGGGGATTTTGCCAACTACCATTCGGTCGGCGAGTATCTGCGCCAGAGGAATATCCGGCAGCAGTTCCTTACGGATACGGAAGTTTCCGTCCAGCTTTTCGATCTCTGGGACCGCGTGTACAAGTATCCCCTGGAATATATTATCGAAGCCCTGGCGCCCACAACCGAACTGGATTTCGACCAGTTGCCGCCGGATAAGAGGAATATATACCGGCAGATTCAGGCGACCCATATTCATGCTTCTCCCGACGGTCCGTGGTTTTTCATTATCGCGCGCAGCAAGCCGGACCAGAAAAAAGTGCAGCTGCTGGGTATCACGGATACATCCATGCTGCGTCCCCAGGTGTTTGCGTTGTCCGACAATGGGGATGTTCAGATCGGATTGATCTGTTCCGAAAAACAGGCGATCGACGCGACCTTGCGGAGCCTCGCCGCCGAGGATATTCGGTTCTGTCCCGTTGCCGACAAGTACTGGAACGCCCGCGGCGGTTCTCATACGGACGGCGGCGCCTTCATTTTCACGGTTGAATCCAACGGCAACGGCAGTAAAAAGCTTTCGTGTACGGATAAGTTCGGCCGTCCCGTTACTCTGGATGCCGGGACCATCCGCTGCGATCTGGATCCGGCCGGCCGGGATAAAAAGATACCGGACGGCATGAAGGAGCTGGTGACCCGTCATCTCGCCCACGGGGGCGTTGAAGAACTTTTTGACTATGCACAGGATCTCCGGTCCTGGGAAGCGGGAGATCTGCCGCTGTTCTGCGGACTGCTGGTCGAAGGAGCCGCGGATGCCGGGTCGCGGGAGACCGCGGCAGCAGTGCTGACAATGCTGCACGACCGGCGCTTTTATACCGGAGACAAGCGGCGTGCTACAGTGATCAGAGTCGTGGAAGATGCGCTCGAAAAGCTTTTCAACAGCGCGCCTTTGTTCAACGAACCGTCGATCGGCTACTGGCGTCGGGTGAATTGGGTTACCCGGGGACTGATTACGGCGCCTGAAAAAGGAGAACAGGTTCTTGTTATCGATGCCCGGGATTTCCCCCCTGAAGGGGACGACTGTGACGCCCTGATGATCCGCAGGGGTTACGAACTGGGTTGGAAAAATTTTATTGTATACCGGCTGCGCGGCCAGAGATTCCACGGAGCCAGTCTGGGAGAAAACTCGGAAGGCGTGCGGGTTGATCTGTACGGATCGGACGGGGATTATACCGCCAGCGGCATGGACGGCCTGCAGATTTACGTTCACGGCAACGCCCAGGACCAGGTGGCACAGATTGCGAACCGCGGCAAGCTTGTAATCTACGGGGATGTGGGACAGACATTCATGTACGGCGCCAAGGGCGGCGAGGTATTCGTCCTTGGGAATGCAGCCGGCCGGCCCCTTATCAATGCCGTTGGGCGTCCGCGTGTTGTCATTAACGGAACATCTCTGGACTTCCTCGCGGAGTCCTTTATGGCGGGCGATCCCCTGGCGGATGGAGGTTTTGTAATCCTGAACGGGATGGAATTCGACGGCCGCGGCCGTCTCGTTCCCCAGCCCGTCCCCTATCCGGGAAGCAATCTTTTCTCTCTCGCCAGCGGCGGCGCCATCTACATACGCGATCCTCATCAGCAGGTGGTCGAGCGCCAGCTTAACGGGGGCGTGCTTTCCACTCTTGCAGAAGCGGACTGGAATTTAATCCGTCCCTACCTTGATGAGAATGAGCGGTTGTTCGGAATACGAGTGCAGGATCTGCTGACCGTGGACGGTACTGTGAAGCCCCCCAATGAAGTCTACCGGAAAGTCAGCGCGGTGAAGCTGTCCGTATTGGCCGGCGGTTCACAGATAGAAGAAGACGATTATTAACTCTCCGTCATTTAAGATTTGTATCGGGGAGATTGTAACATTCGTTTGGACATAGGGGCTGAATTTGCTCCACACATCCGAACAGACAGAAAGTGCAGGGATACCATGATTGTAGCTTCACAAAAATCAATAACGGAACTGAAAGATATCATATCGTCTCATAAGAATGTTCTGTTCGTCGGCTGCGGGACCTGTGTTGCCGTATGCCTGGCCGGTGGGGAACGCGAAGTCAGTATCGTTTCCTATGCGGTCCGAATGGCGCGCAAGCTGGATCGCAAGCCGATTGAAATAAGCCAGATCACGATTGAACGGCAGTGCGACAACGAGTTTTTGAAAGAACTGGCGGAGCCGGTGTCCAAAGTCGAAGCGGTGGTATCTTTCGCTTGCGGGGCCGGAGTGCAGGCAATTGCGGAAAGATTTCCGGAGAAGCCTGTTTATGCCGGACTCAATACGCAGTTTCTGGGGGTTCTCGAGGAACAGGCGGTCTGGAACGAGAAGTGCCTGGGCTGCGGCAACTGTGTTCTGGCCCAGTTCGGCGGCATCTGCCCGGTGACGCGCTGTGCAAAACGGCTGTTAAACGGACCGTGCGGCGGCTCCACCGAGGACCACTGCGAAGTGAATCCCGATCGTCCCTGCGCGTGGCAGCTTATCTATAAAAGGCTCAAAGCTATCGGCCAGTTGGACCGTCTCGAAGAAATAATCATGCCCAAGGACTGGAGCACTGCCTGGTACAGCGGGCCGCGCAACATCGTCCGCAAGGAACATCAGGTTTAAAATCCGTTGCCGGACCGCCCGCACATGGCCCTCAAATTGAAAATCCGAACAGGGCGTCCCGGCACCGATTCTTGCCGGAATCCAATTCTCCCGCAGCCTGCCTTACATTTACACAATTTAAGAAACCAGGCCCCTGTTTTTGCTATTCCCAGCCGCTGTCGGATCCGTATTCGTTCACGACCCCGATGGCCATGATGTCCCGAATTTTACCGTCTTTGATTTTAAACAGCTCCGACATAGGCATGCTGTTCGGCTGCCCGACGAAATATGCGGCCGGCTGCGTGCTGCCGTCCGGCATGGTAACGGTTTCCACTCCCGTGTGGTTGAACATGTAAACACCCCAGGTGACGCCTCTTTCTTCGTCAACAACCGGTATCCGGCGGGGCCGGATGTTTTCGATGAGGGCGAACACACCGGAGTCAATTGCTTCCGTGCAGGCGCCTCGGGCGAAAGCTGGAGAATCCTCATCTCCAAAACCGGGTTTCGGAGCAGGCGGCTCCTGCATATGAAGGGCCATTTCATCCGGCAGTTTCGTCCCGGCGGTCCACATGCCGTTTTCCAGGCGGTAGCATTCCTCATGCCAGGGAACTATTTTACCGTTGCATTGCTCGATCGAATCGAAATAGAGGTTCGATATTTTTATCAGCTCTTCCCGCGATACCCGTTCTTCGGGAGCAAGCGCTTCGGAGTAGGCCGCCGGCGGGACGGCCATCGCCCCTCCCATATTCCCGCCCATCATGAATTGGGTCACGATCGATTCCGATTCAACAATCCGTTTATTTTCTATTTTCAATCGCATGGACAGGATGACGGGTCTATCAACTTCCGCGGTTTCATTATCCCCCGTTTCGCGTGCCAGTGTTTTGACGACACCGACAAATGCAATCTGGCCTGCCTGCGGATCGGCAACATAGAATCTGTAGTCGGTCAACCCTGTCGCATCGGCCCATAATCCTTCGGTGGATTCTGCCGGGTGAATATCTTTGGCGTTTTCCGTAAAGCGCGCATTTTCCGCAAACGGCGCCATGGAAGCGTCGTGGGCAACCATCGCTTGCAGGTATTGATTCACAAAGCCTTCCAGGCACCGGCGGTTGCATTGGCTGGAGACCTTCTCACTCCGGCAGGCCGGGATCGAGACCAGTATCATTCCGGTTATTGCGGCTGTTAAGAGCCTGTGCATAGCTGCTCCTCTCTCTTCATGTAGAGTGGTTTGAGGCAGCCGTCAAACAGGCGGATTCTTACTATCACGTCAACGGCTGCCGTTGCGAAGCGACATTAAAACAAAATTCCTTCAGCCCCCGTAAAATGGAACTCGGTAAAGGGGGGAGAACACCGAACTTTACCGTATTTTCGCCGTCCATGCGGTGATGATTCCGACCAGGCACAGCGGAATCATCAGGTAGCCGGCGATTTCCCAAGCCGTGATTTCCAGCAATGCCCCGAAAAGAGCCGGTCCGATAAACATTCCCAGGTTCTGGCATAAAGCGGCGACGCCCATGCCGATCCCGATCGTTTCGGGTTTCTTCATGATTTCCGGAACGGCGGCAAGAATGACCGGGGCAATGATGCCCACCATAATGCCGGCCAGGATCATGACGGCGGGAATCATCCATCCCGTTACGGTGAAAGGAAAAAGGAACAGTACAGCCAGCAGGATATACGGAATGACGATCATTTTTTTGCGAGATCCGATGCGATCCGATATGAATCCGCCTATGGGACCCGCGAAAATGCCGGTCATCATCAGGAGGCTGGTAATAAAGCCGGCATCATTCAGAGAATACCCGCGCTCGGTGTTAAGGAAATCCGGATAGAGCCCGTTCCAGGCCATTACCGTCAAGTTATACATGCCGAAGGCTATGGCGACCATCCAGAGGCTGGAATTTGCCATCGCCCTTGTCAGGCTTACCGGTTTGCCTTCTGAAGCATCCTGTGCGGGCTGTTCGGACGATTGCCGGATCTCATCCTCTTTGGGCATTCGAAACAATATTCCGAAGAGTACGAATGCGATGGCCGAAAACGCCGCACAGGCCCACCATACGGCCTGCCAGTTGTATGCCTCCACCAGTTTCGGAGCGAGATTCATCGCGGCAATGATTCCCACGCCTACGGAGCTGGCCCACAATCCCATCGGAAGGCCGCGTTTCTCGGCCGGGAACCAAATGGAAATCGCCGCCGGCGCCGCCACCATGATCAGCCCCATACCGGTTCCTTCAATGAAGCGGCTGAAATAAAGCAAAAAGGCGCCGTCGGCCATAGCCCCCAATACGGAGCCGACCACAAGAGAGCCTACGGAGATCAGCCCGGTGACCTTGATCCCGATTTTCTGCAGGATGAATCCGGCCGGGAGAGCCAGGACAAAACCCATAATGGAAAATATGGATATCAACCATCCCGCCCAGTAGTAGTCCAGGCCGAAAGTGTC
Organism: uncultured Acidobacteriota bacterium; assembly: GCA_964586015.1. Classification (GTDB taxonomy): domain Bacteria; phylum Acidobacteriota; class UBA6911; order UBA6911; family UBA6911; genus UBA6911. Next base: position 23,607 of record CAZPHK010000058.1, read on the forward strand.
CCTGAGAATGGGCAATACCGGCGAGACCTTAGACTGGCTCAGGGGTGCGGCCAGGGTTGCCAGATAGATGGAAAGCAATACGACCCAGGCGTAACCGGGCGTCTTTACGGTTTTATTCGGTGTCAATACGGGTTGCTGGCTCATCCGTTTCTCCTTCTGCGAATTACGAACAATGAATATATCCGGGCGATCCGGGATCGGTCCTAAATGCCTAATAAGCAACTACTTTTGCAATCGACAACAGTTATTTTCCCGGATTGCCGGCCCGTGAAGATACAAGTTCCCGGGAAAACACCGGGATGATGGATCGTATACGGGTCCGATCATAGTCTAAAGTCGGGATTTTTCAGTAGAAAAAAGTCAAAAATGAATGTCGCCGGAAACAGATGAAGGAGCCCGGCTGAATCCGGTTGATTACCGCCGTCGTTTGATAATAATCTGTAGCACTGTAAGCTGGTTAACGTTCGCAGCGACTGACCTGGGCTTATTGCCTTCGGAGGCAGCGGAGTTTCACGCAATGCTTCCGGAATTTATTTAACAGCCGCTCTGCTCAATACAGGGCATCAACGGGGAGCAGTTCATGAAGAAAGCAATGGTTCTTCTCTGTATTCTTTTTATTGCCGGCATTTTCAGCAATGCCTGCGCTACGAAGCAGCTCGATCGGGCGGGACTGGTCGGACTGATGGATCAATATCTTGCAGCACTGGTAAATCACGATCCTGCAGGCCTTCCATTGGCGGAGAATGTGAAACTGGTGGAAAACACCCAGGTTACACCTATTGGCAAGGGACTGTGGGAAACCTCGACCGCCGGGGCGGCAACGGATTATAAAATTTACGTTGCCGATCCGGTTGAACAGCGGATCGGGTTCATGGGCCTTCACGAAGAAAACGGCAAGCCGATCCAGTTGGGCGTCCGCCTGAAGCTGGAAAACGGTGCTATTACCGAGATCGATCACATGATATGGCGGACAATCAGCGATCCGATGCCGGAAGGCCTGAT
>CAZPHK010000059.1:0-19927 GCA_964586015.1 uncultured Acidobacteriota bacterium
AAGGCTATAAGTTATTGGCAGGAAATGGGCTTAGATGGTGCCGGGGGGCGGAATTGAACCGTCGACACACGGATTTTCAGTCCGTTTGCCCGAGAACGCTTGAGTGTTAAATAATGCAGTGTCATACGCCGGAGGCCAAAGCCTCCTCTCTTCCCTTCACATTCACCCCAATCTTCAATCTTCAATCTTTAACCAGGTATTTCGGGTATACTGTCCCTTCTCAACTGGAAAGCCATGCGACATCTTAATCTGGGAAGTTATCTGGAATGCCTGAAGCGCGAAGGAGAGCTTCATGTTATCGATGAAGCAATCGATCCCCATCTGGAACTGGCCGAGATTCAGCGCAGAGTCGTCAGCCGTCAGGGACCGGCCCTTCTGTTCCGCCGGGTCCTGGGCACGGAATTCCCCGTCGTAACGAACCTGTTCGGAACCCGAAGAAGAATCGACCTGGCTTTTGGGGAGGAACCGCACCGGTTTATAAAACGCGTCACGGAAGCCGCGGATTGCATGATGACGCCTTCCGTCTCCAGATTATGGGAATTCCGCGACATCGCCGGGCATCTTCTCAAGCTGGGCACCCGAGCCCGCCGGACGGGACCGGTCCTGGAGCGTCCGATGCATCCGGTGCAATTGAAATCCCTTCCGCAGATCCAAAGCTGGCCGGAAGACGGAGGCGCTTTCCTGACGCTGCCTCTAGTCTACACAGAACATCCCGTATCGGGCAGATCCAATATCGGCATGTACCGCATTCAGATCCACGAGGATGCCGTCGCGGGCATGCATTTTCAGATTCATCGCGGCATCGGATTTCATTACCACGAAGCGGAAAAGTTGCAGAAACCACTTCCGGCAAATATTTTCTTGGGAGGCCCCCCGGCTCTCATCCTGTCGGCGATAGCGCCGCTTCCTGAAAACATACCGGAAGTCGTTCTGGCCTCCCTGTTGCAGGGCGGTAAATTATCCCTCATAAAAAATAAGAATATCAGTTCCCTTCCCGTAGCATCCGAAGCCGAATTCGCGCTGATCGGGCATGTCCCCCCGAACAGGAGGCGAAGCGAGGGCCCTTTCGGAGATCATTACGGATACTACTCCCTGGCGCACCCGTTTCCCGTATTCGAGGTAGAAAAGATCTTTCATCGCAGGAACGCGGTGTTTCCCGCGACGGTCGTCGGTCGCCCCCGGCAGGAGGACCATTACATCGGCGAATACCTGCAGGAGTTGTTCAGTCCCGTCTACCCCCTTGTCATGAACGGAGTCCGTGCCGTCTGGGCTTTCGATGACGCCGGAGTGCACCCCCTGGCAGCCGCCGTGGTTCGCGAACGCTACCCCAAAGAGGCGTTCATGGCAGCCTTGAGAATCCTGGGGGAAGGACAGCTGTCTCTGACCAAGTTCCTGATGGTAACCGATGCGCCGATACCGCTGCAGAATTTCCGTCCTCTTCTGCGTCACATCCTGGAGCGCGCCGATTTCACCACAGATCTGCATATATTTTCGCCCGTCTCGCAGGACACCCTCGACTATACGAGCGGGACTCTGAACGAGGGCAGCAAAGCCGTCCTCATGGGTCTCGGGGATTGCCGCTTCAATCTCCGGGAGAGTCCCGTCGCGGATCTGAGGAACGATGCATTTCGGGCGCAAAAGGTTTTTATCCCGGGACTGCTCGTAGTGGAAGGCCCGAAGTGGCGGGAAAACGATGCGGCAGTCGACCGGTTACTGGAAGAGGAAGCCGTGCAGCCGTTTCGCATGGTCATACTGGTGGATGATGCGAACGACTGCACACGGGATGACGCATCTTTCCTTTGGACGGTCTTCACTAGGTTTGAACCTGCGGCCGACATCCATGCAAAACGCTGCCGGCTGGAACGCTTTCACGCGCAATTGTCGGCGCCGATTGCCATCGACTGCCGGTTCAAACCCTGGTATCCCCCACCGGTTCAGCCTCTGCCGGAAACCGTGGCTCGCGTCGACGATCTTTGGCCCGGACTTTTCCCTGAAAAAGCGGATTAAACCAGGTTCCGCCCGGCAAAATCCCAGTTCAAAAGCGAATCGATATAGCCTTTTATATAATCGGAACGGCGGTTCTGATAATCCAGGTAATAGGCATGCTCCCATACATCGATCGTAATCAAAGGCTTAATCCCCCTCGCAATCGGCGTATCGGCATTTGAGGTTTGTACGATTTTTAAAGTGTCGCCGTCATGGACCAGCCAGGCCCAGCCGCTGCCGAACTGGGTTGAAGCCGCTTTGGCAAACTCTTCGGCAAACTTACCGTAATCGCCGAAAGCGAGCCGAATTTCTTCGGCGATTCTTCCGCGGGGTTCCCCGCCCCCGCCCGGCTTCATGCTGTTCCAGTAGAAGTTGTGGTTGAAGACCTGGGCTGCATTATTGAACAAAGAGACCTGATCCGCTTTTCCGGCCGTCCCCTTGATAATTTCTTCGAGAGACGCTTTTTCGAATTCCGTACCGGCTATCATTGCATTCGTTTTGTTGACATAGCCCTGGTGATGCTTGCCGTAGTGAAAGTTGATTGTCTCCTCGGAAATGTACGGCGCCAGGGCGCCGGCTGCATACGGCAGTGCAGGAAGTTGAATGCCCGCTCCGGACTCATCCGAAGCGAACGAATCGGAGCTTTTTTTACAGGCCGCCGCCAGTACGGCCCCGGCCGCTCCCACGCTGACGAAAAATTCCCTGCGATTCACCAGGGGAATCCGATTTCGTACCATATAAACACCCCTCCCTTTCATTGACATGTTATCAATCCGGATTTAGCCCGAATTTCCGAATTGCCCGCACATAACAGGGGGGATTGCCGTCCATCAAGGCAACATGTGCGGTATTTCAAATAACGCTTCAAACTTATAACAGTCTAACCCACGGAACAAGTAAATCCTGTTGAACCTGAAGTCAAAAGCAATGAAATGAACCGCCCATAGTGAGGAAAACCGAACATCAGGGATGGCGGTTCCCAACAGAATGGGGTTAAAATTGCCGGATCTAATCCTGTTCAGAGAGGAGAGAGGGCTTTGAGAAAAAACGCTTTCAATTTGCTGATTTTCATCGGGTTCATATCACTGCTTTTTATTACTGTGTTCAGCGCATGCAGAACAGGGGACCGGCAACCGGTTTCCGCGGATACCCTGGATTCAATGAAAAGCCGTCTGGGATGCCTGGAAGACCGTGAAGAGATCCGGCGCCTGTTGATGAATTACGGACGGTTTCTGGACCGGCGCGACTTCAAGTCTTTTTCTCTTCTCTTTGCGGAAAACGACGGGGAGTGGATCGGAGGCATGGGTAAGGCAAAGGGACAGCAGGCAATCCGCCTGCTGATGGAAGAAGCCATAGGATCCAATACCCGCGAAGATGCTCCCGGAAATTTTCATCTGTTTATGAACGACAGAATCGACCTCGACGGCGACAGCGCCACGGCTTCAACCAAATGGGTATTTGTGGTCCAGAATGCCGCCGGCAGACCGGAACCCTTTTATCTGGGTCATTACGAAGACACCCTGGTGCGAGAAAACGGGCAGTGGAGGTTTCTCAGGCGCGTCGTATATTCCGACATTCCCGCGGATAATCCGGAAAACGGCGGGACGGAATAGACGGCATATAGCTGATTAAATCCCGGATCGGAAGGGATAGCGCCGGCTTCCCTAACTGGAGTTTTCTCTGCTTTCCCCAGCGATCTCCGAAAGCCATATCTTCTCTTTCAACTCGATCTGTTCCGACGACCGTCCGACGAGGATCTCCATTTCACCCGCTTCGAATTTCCATTTCTTTTCCCTGATGTCGTAATAGCAGAAATCCCGTCTGTCCAGCTTTACGGAAACCCTTTTCTCCTCACCCGGCTTAAGAAAGACCTTAACGAAACCTTTTAACTCTTTCGGGGGCCGGGGTACTCCCATTCCTGCAGATCCGACATACAGCTGCGCCACTTCCGAGCCTGCCATATCCCCCGTGTTTTTGATCTTGAAGGAGACATCAAAATCCGCGGCCGGGGCCATGATTTCCCCATTTTCCGAGACCGCCGGTGCAATTTCAAGATCCCTGTATTCAAATGTCGTATAGGAAAGGCCGTAACCGAACGGGAACAGCGGTTTTACATCGTTCCGTTCATATCCCCGGTATCCGATGAACACTCCTTCCCGATAAACGACTTTGTCTGTACCGGGCATCGGATAATAATTTTCAAATGCCGGATTGTCCTCCGGGCGCTTTTCGAAGGTCACGGGCAACCGGCCTGAGGGATTCGTCTTTCCCGTAAGAATTTCAGCCAGTGCCCTGCCGCCCTCCTGGCCCGGGTACCAGGTTTCAATCACGGCCGGAACGCTGTCGAGCCATTGGCTCATGTCCACGCCGCCGCCTGAGGTTATCGCCACGATCGTGCTCTTATTGGCCGCTGCGATTTCCTTTATCAAAACATCCTGTCCAAACGGCAGGCTGAAGGTTCGATCTCCACTCTCGCTCTCCGTGTCGGGATTGAAGCCGGCTGCAACAACAACGGCGTCGGACTGCCGCGCCAGGGTCAACGCTTCCGAAGACACGAGACTTTCCGTTTGAGCAATGCCGAGCCGGAGTTTTCCTCCGGCATATCCGGGGCCCCTTCGAACGAGTTCCAGCACAACCTTGCGGGGACCGTTGTCGAGAAAAACAGTCGTCGTATCCATCAGGGCTTTGGAAAATTCCCAGTCATCGAGCAACAGCCGGTCGTCGACGTAAAGCCGGTAACCGATTCGTTCCCCCGGTATCTGCACGAAAATCCCGTAATTCCCTTTTTCCGGCGGAATAAAGTATCCGGTCCACCGGGCGGAGCTGGACACTTCGGGAACTTCACCGGCACGTTCCGGCGAACCCACTCGAGTTTCCCTGCCGGTCCACACCGGTTTGCCCGACAATTCGGTATTTTCAAACAGCTCCATTCGCATGCCCGGCGGCCCGTCGGAAGGAGTCGTATAGAAACGGGTTGCATTCGCTATGTCGTCCGTAGAAGGGATCCCGGGGTGGTAGTAAACATCAGCGCCGTCTTCCAAGATCCCGGTTAAACCTTCGAGAATTCCGACAGCGTGGAACGGAGTGACGCGGGCGCTTCCTCCTCCCGTCACAACCGTGGGATACGCAGCGGGTCCTATTACGGCAATCTTTTTGATCTTCCCGCTGTCCAGCGGGAGGATTGAATCTTCGTTTTTGAGCAGAACCATGGATCCACGCGCGGCATCGAGAGCCGTTTCGCGGCCGCTCAGGCTGTAACGCGAAATAGATGTATCCGTCTGATCCCTGTCCAGCCAGCCGAATCGGACGGCGATACGAAGAATGCGCCGGACCTTGTCGTCAATGGTTTCCGGCGGGATTTCCCCCCGTTCGACAGCGGGCAGAAGATTCTCCCGGTTCATAAAAGTGCCGGAAGGCATCTCGAGGTCGAGCCCGCCGTTGGCGGCGGCTACGGCATCGAAGGTAGACGTCCAGTCGGACATGATAATGCCGTCGAAACCCCATTCCTTTTTTACTATATCGTTATTCAAATACCCGTTTTGCGACATGTAAAGCCCGTTTGTCCGGTTGTAGGCGGTCATAACGGCACCGACGCCGCCCTCCTTCACGGCAGCCTCGAAAACAGGCAGGTAGATCTCCCGCAGGGCGCGCTCATCGATCACCGCATCGGTTTTTCGCCGGTCGAACTCGGAGTTGTTCCCGGTAAAATGCTTGACGGTAGCGCAGACACCCTGCTCCTGTACTCCCTTGATATATTCAATCGCGATTGCGGACGCCAGAAACGGGTCCTCTCCAAGGTACTCGAAATTCCTGCCGTTCATCGGCGTCCGATAGATATTCACACCGGGACCGAGAAGAAAATGCACTCCCCTGGCGCGTGCATCCCGGCCGATTTCAGTTCCAACGCGTTTGGCCAGCGCAGCGTCCCACGAAGCTGCCAGTGCGGTCCCTCCCGCCATGGCCGTCGCCGGGCCGTAATTGCGCACGCCGAGCGGGCCGTCCGCCATTTTGAATCGGGGAATTCCCAGCCGATCGATAGAGCGGACAAAGAAGCGGTCCACACCGCCGATATAATCAATTTTTTCCTCCAGGCTCATCTGCTTCAGAATCGCCTCAACGCGACGCTCGGTATTCTCCGCTCGAGAACCTTCAGGCGACTGGGCCGAAGAGACGACAACTCCCAGCAGCAGAAGGAACACGGCGGTTATCAGCCAGAAAATCGTCGGCATGAATTTCTCCTGAGAAATGTACTCTACGGTTGTCCGGATCTTCATTGACGGGATATTACTATATTGCCTGTAAAATTGTATATAAAGACGCGGGCTGGATTCAGGCCAAATATTGCTCGCAACAACCGGAACAAAGGGTTAAATTGAAGGCTAATCGGCCGTTAACCCGCATGGAGAGGATTTACAATGAAAGCCGTATGCGTACATGAAACCGGAGGTCCGGACAAGCTTGTATATGAAGAAACGCCGCCGCCGTCTCCGGGTCCCGGGCAGGTCCTGGTCAGGATTCGTTCGATAGGCGTCAATTTCATCGATATTTATCACAGAACAGGGCTTTATCCCGCCGGCACCCCTTTCATACCGGGCATGGAAGCGGCGGGCATTGCGGAGGAGCTCGGCAATGGCGTCTCCGGGATTAAGCCGGGAGATCGCGTAGCCTACGCCATGGCTCCCGGTTCCTATGCCGAATACGCTGTGGTGGATTCGGAAAAGCTGATTCCGCTCCCGGAATCGATGAATTTCGAGTCCGCATCGGCGGTCCTGCTCCAGGGCATGACCGCTCATTATCTGACGCATTCGACATTTCCTCTTAAAAAAGGCGATATCCTGCTGCTGCATGCCGGAGCCGGAGGAGTTGGACTGTTGTTGACGCAGATAGCCAAGCTTATGGGCGCTTACGTCATTGCAACCGTCTCGACCGATGAAAAAGCAGCCCTGTCCAGGGAAGCCGGAGCGGACGACGCAGTCATTTACAGCCGGACAGATTTTGAATCCGAGGTAAAAAAGATCACAGATGGAAGCGGTGTCGATGTTGTCTTCGACTCCGTCGGTCGCGACACGTTCGATAAAAGCCTCAACTGCCTGAAGCCGCGCGGCACCATGGTGCTTTTCGGACAGTCCAGCGGGCCGGTTCCGCCGTTCGATCCCAACATCCTGAATCCGAAAGGTTCGCTGTACCTGACTCGTCCCAATCTCGCCCATTACGTCGCCGATCGAACGGAACTGCTTCAACGGGCAAAGGACCTTTTCCGCTGGATCGAAGCGGGCAAGCTGAAACTCCGCATTGACAGCGTTTTTTCATTGAAAGACGCGTCCGAAGCGCACCGCCTGCTGGAATCGAGAAAAACCCGGGGCAAGGTGCTTCTTCGTCCGTAACCTCAATTCCGACGTTTAAGTCGGAATTGAGGCTAAACCCGCATTTTTCAAAGACCGAATATTCACCGGAGCTTAAAAACCACATTAATGACGGCCAGAATGGATACAGGCTCTCCATTCTGAATGGTCGGCGTGTATTTCCAGCGCCTTACAGCGTCAACAGCCGCAGCGCACAAAGCCCGGTGCCCGCTCAAAACCGTAACATCCTTTACGTTGCCTTCTTCATCGATAACAGCCTGCAGACGAACCGTGCCTGAAATATGTGCGATTTTCGCCAGTTTAGGATATACAGGCTCTATCTTGCGGATCAACTTTGAGGGCTCGAGAGTGCCGACACGAATCGGGGCCGGCCTTTTCGGAGGCTCCGGCAAAGGCACCGGATCGGAAATGCCGGTCGGCCATGGTATCCCCGTACCGGCAGCCTTGCCTGCAAATGCGATTGAGTCCCCGATGCCGCCGGGCATTCCGGTAAATAGAGGCATTGAATCCGAAGGAGCGGGTATTCCCCTGGGGATTTCACGCGGAGTGCGCATCCCGTCGGGGGGGATACTGGTTTTGAAACCAGCGACTCCTCCGGAAACCTGCCTCACGGGACCGTCGGGCGAGGAATGAGAGGGTGAGGGAATTTTGAATACAGGCATGTTAGGGGGAGTCCACACATAGATCAGAGGCTTCAGCGGCAGGCCTTTTATGAAGATCATGGGCAAAATCACCAGAAGGCAGACAACAGCTGCGTGAACGACCATAGACGCCAGAAGTGACGTAAAACCGGTTACCGGGCTCATACTTCCTTCGCGGCCTATCGAATCAAACATAGACACCTCCCCGCAGTCTTCTGCGCATGTATGCGTTTCCGGTTTTTTGTTCTTATGAAGCGACCGTAGAATACGCCTGTCGATTCCAGGTCCGATTTTATTCTGCTGTTTACTTAGACATCGTTCAGGCGGAAGAGTTCCAGGGCGGGAGAAAAGCAGACAGTTCCCTCAAAGGCTGCAAGGCTGTAAGGCTGCTTAAAGAAAAAGTGAAGAGTACGGGCGGCAATTACCCCATCAGAGTTATCATAACCGCCTTCTGGGCATGCAGGCGGTTTTCTGCCTGCTGGAAGACTATGGAGTGTTCGGAATCGATCACCGATCCCGTCACCTCTTCCCCTCTGTGCGCGGGCAGGCAATGCATGAATACGTAATCGGATTTGGCGCGGGAAACGACGGCGTCGTTCACCTGGAAAGAACGGAATGCCTCCCGGCGTTTAACAGCTTCGGACTCGGCTCCCATGCTTGTCCACACGTCGGTGTAGATAACGTCCGCATTTTCGGCCGCCAGTAAAGGATCCTGAAGAATTTCGATTCTGGATCCGGTTTCGCCGGCTTTTTCATTCGCCCATCGGACCACATCGGGGTCGGGTCCGTACCCGGGCGGGGCGGCTATGTGAAGTTCGGCGCCGAATCGCACGGCACCGAAAATCAATGAATGGGCAACGTTGTTCCCATCCCCTATGTATGCGATTTTGACTCCGTGAGTCGTTCCTCTAACCTCGCGAACGGTCATATAATCCGCAAGCGCCTGGCACGGATGACAGAAGTCCGTAAGCCCGTTGATAACGGGGATGGAAGCAAACTTTGCAATATCCTCCACGACGGAATGGCTGAATGTTCGGGCCATGATTCCCTGAACCATGCGCTCCAGGTTATGTGCCACGTCACTGACTGATTCCCTCTGGCCGAGGTTGATCTCATTTTGCGTCAAATAAATTGAAAAACCGCCGAGCTGTTGAATTCCGACATCAAACGATACGCGCGTCCTGAGCGAAGGCTTTTCAAAAATCATAGCAAGCGCTTTATGCTGCAGCGTATCGGCGTATTTCGACGGATTTTCTTTAACCGCGGCCGCCAGCGCAAGCATTTCGTTCAAATCTTCCGCCGACCAGTCTCTGATTGTAATGAAATCCTTGTTTCCCATCTTATTCCCCAAAAGCTAATACTGTAACGAAAAAGTCCCCGTCTGGCCATACCTAACAAAAGTTTATTCGTAATTCACCGCCGCGGGCGCTAATCCGCCCGAAATGGAATAATATATGAGAAATTATCCTTACCTGTGATATTTCTAAAGGTGTCCTGCAGTTGGATTCTGCGGTATCTTTTTGAAATAATTTTTATGAGCCCTATGAACGACCGCACCTTGCACACACTGGAACTTGAAGCCTTTCTGGCGATGGCCGCACGGCATGTGCAGACGGCGCCAGGCCGGAACAGGATGCTTCAACTTCGGCCCTCGCCGTCTCTATCTGATATCCGGCAGGAGTTGGCCATTACGGGCGAATGCGCGGATTTTCTGTCCACAAACGGCAAGTTCGGTCTGGCTGGAATTGAGGATCCAGGCCCCGTTGTGCAACGGCTCCAGATTGAAGGCGCCGGCCTGGATCCGAAACAGATACTGCAGATGGAAAAACTGCTGGCCTCGAGCCGGGAAATAAAAAGTCTTATAGGAAACGCGGAACCGGACGGCTCCTATCCGAATCTTCAACGGATTGCGGCCGCGATACCGGACATCCGACACCTGCTGGCCGTAATCGAGGGTAAAATACTTCCCAACGGGGAGCTCGACGACAATGCCAGTTCCGAGCTTCGTCTGTTGAGGAAGGAATTGACCGATCGTCGGGCGCGCATCCACAGGGCGCTCGAATCGATAATTCGGACCCGTTCGCAGGCTGTTCAGGAGGAAATCATTACGTTCCGCAACGACCGGTTCGTCATACCCGTCCGGACCGATTCGAGGAACCAGATACCGGGCGTCGTACATGGATTATCCTCAAGCGGCCAGACAACCTTCGTCGAACCCTTGACGATTATCAACCAGAACAACGATCTCGTCCGCCTTCACGAACAGGAGGCACTGGAAATATCCCGGATCCTGCAGGAAATAACCGAATCCCTCAGGAACAGCCTTGAAGAAATCCAGTCTGTAATCGAAAGCCTGACCGTGCTGGATGTGTCCCAGGCCAAGGCCCTTCTCGGCACAGAATTCCAGTGCACGAGACCGGAAATCTCGGAAACGGGGGCATACCGTTTGCACAACGCGCGGAATATCCTGCTTGAAAATTCATTGCGCAATACAGGATCGGCAGTTGTACCGATATCCCTGGAGCTGGATCCTCAGCATCAGGTATTGGTAATAAGCGGCCCGAATGCGGGAGGGAAAACGGTCACACTGAAAACATTGGGGCTCGTCTCTCTGATGATGCAACTGGGCTTCCACGTCCCGGCTCAAAGCGCTGCCCTTCCGGTCTTCAATAAAATATTCGCGGACATAGGAGACCAGCAATCCATGTCCGCGAACCTTTCAACCTTTACGGCGCATATGCGGAACATAGCTGAAACGGACCGCCAGCTGGATCTCCCTTCCCTGGTCCTTCTGGACGAGGTCGGCACCGGCACCGATCCCGAGGAAGGCGCCGCCCTGGCCATTGCCATTATCGATTATTTCAGGAGGTGCGGCGCCACCACTATTGCCTCTACACACTACCCCAGACTGAAAATGTGGGCGTCCCAGACAGATGGAGTCCGCAATGCTTCCGTGGAATTCGATGAAAAAACGCTGCAGCCTACTTACCGCCTTTTGCTGGGAATAGCCGGTTCATCTTCCGGCATCGAAATCGCCAGAAGAATGCACGTAACCGAGGAAATCCTTTCCAGAGCACAGTCCCTCATCGAACCCAGTTATGCTCAGGCAAGGGAGTACCTGAGCCAGCTCAAAGAATCGCTGGATGCTCAGGAGAACTTGCGTTCGGCTCTGGACTCCGAAAGGGCGGCGGTCGCAAAAAAATACTCCGAACTGGAAGCGGAATTCGCCGCACGGGAAAAGGATCGGGAACGGGAATTCGCCGATACACTCAAACGCATCATCGAGGAATTCAGTTCGGAAAGCAATCGGGCTGCGCGCAGGATAAAAGACCGGATTGAAGCAGCCCGGCTGAAAAAGACCATTGAAGGACAGGCGGCGGCACTCCGCCGGAAAGCCTCCAAATTAATCGGAGGGGGGGATTCCGAACGGACCGATTCCCGACAATCGGCATTGTCTCCGGATGAGGAAATCAACGAGGGCGATCGTGTGAAAATACTGTCTCTGGATCGTGAAGGCATTGTGGAATCGGTATCCAGGGAAACCTGCAACATCGCCATCGGATCGGTCCGATACAGGGCGAATCAATCCGACCTGGCAAGAATTTCCAGTTGCCCCAAGCCCGATAAAACCCGGGATTCAAGGCAGCAATTGGGAATTGATGTTTCCGATGCGATAATGGATCCGGAATTGAAAGTCATAGGCATGACCTCCGATGACGCGGTCGCCAGAGTCGACAAATTTCTGGACCAGGCGTACCTTGCGGGAGAGGGGAAAGTAAGGATCATTCACGGGCACGGGAAGGGAATCTTAAGAAAAGCCATTGCCGAATTACTGGAAAACCATCCTCAGGTCGAACGATTCGGTGCGGCTCCTCCGGAACAGGGCGGAAACGGCGCCACCATTGTAGAACTGAAACAATAGGAACATGCTCCTTCCCTGCGTGACAAGGCGAAAGCCCGGCATCGGGCAATATGGTATCCGCGGTCCCTGTAAGGGCGTACTGCCCCGTCCGGGATATCGGATTCCTTTTCCGGCATTTTCACGGCGATCGGAGATGTCCGCAGCATCAGGTGTTTTTCGAGATCTTCTCCATACCGATTGTATGTACGCAACGGCTGCGTTTGCTCCGCCCCTTCATTGGCCGGCAGCGGACCGGCAGCAGCGGCGGCCGCCAGGGCCGCGGAGACAACTTCCAGTTCCAGTACTTCGCGACGCGAGAATTTATTATTCATGGGAAATTCCTCCCGTCGGATTTAACCTGGATTTTAAGATCGATTATAATGCGGAAAAAGTGATGTGGAAACAAACATACTTTTTATAAACGAGCCGGCCCGGATGATTCCCTTGTGTTTCCAACTTGGTGGAATCCGGCATTTACCCTTGCTTTATACATCAGAAAGGACGGGAATACCATGTCGATCTCTCCGGTAGCGCCGAGTTTTGAGTATATGTTTCGGGTTCATGCGTCGGTGGCGGATCCCATAGAACTGGGGCGGACGCCCCGGGGGCTACGCCGCATCATTAATATCACCGGAGGCACCGTGGAGGGACCGGTCCTGTCAGGCATCATTCTTCCCGGAGGGGCCGACTGGCAGGTCATACGCGAGGACGGCACCGCGGTGCTGGAAGCCCGGTACACAATTAAAACACAGGACGACGCCCTGATCTACGTAACCAATTTCGGTTTCCGCCATGGGCCGCCGGAAGTACTCGCAAGCATTGCCGCCGGCGAAAAAGTGGATCCTGCACTGTATTACTTTCGTGCTTCGCCTCTTTTTGAAACATCGGCGCCGCAGTACGCCTGGCTGAATTCAAGTCTTGCCATGACCTCCGGCGTTCGGGAGAAAAACAAGGTCATTCTGGATTTTTATGCCGTGCGCTGATCCATATTCTTCAGTGTACTTTCATTTTTCTATCGCTTTGTCCTCCTGCCCGAAGCGCCGGTTCAACAGCCGAACGCAGCTTCGCCATAATTTTATTTCATGCCTAATTTCTCGCCCTGTTCCATCAAAGCAATCGACTCCCTGAGCCGCCGACCTCTTGTTTCCGGGCGTTTTGCCGCTGAAATCCAACCGATGAACTGTTTCCGATAGGAAGGCGCTAATTGATCAAAGAAATGCCCGGCCTTTACGTTCTTCGCCAACGCTGTCTTCACATCACCGGGAATTTCAAGGGATGGGGGCAACCGCTCCGGTTGACTCCACAGGCCGGATGCCCTGGCTTCTGCAATCTTCACGATGCCGGCTTCCGTCATAAGACCGCGCTCTATGAGCTTCGCAACACGTTCCTTGTTCAGTTTCGACCACCGACTATCCGCTTTACGGGGCGTTAATTTTCTTGCATATTTGTCTTCATCAATCTTCTTGATAATGCTGTCAATCCAACCGAAACACAAAGCCTCCTCAACCGCGTCGTCATACCCGAGCGTAGGCTTACCCGTATGCCTCTTGTAAAAAACCAGCCAGACGCCGCTGCTCCCGTCATGATTCTTTTTTAGCCACTCCCGCCATTCCCTCCGGCTTTTCACATACACCTGTTTCATTGTCGATTTCCCCGTGAAGTATTCGTTCATAGCGCTGTGATGTTTCATTGTATAATGAAGAGGAGTCACGGAGAAGGATCATGAGCGTTATAAGACTCTATAAGGAAAATCCTCAAACATACGAACGTGAAGTTCTCGGTACTATCACGGAAAATCAGCTGGATTTCCTCATAGAGAACCTGGAAGTAGAGTTTGAAGAAGACGAGGAATATCTTCTGAACGCCGGAACGCTCGATTTCCTGAAGGATCAGAACGCCGATAAAAACCTGCTTGCGCTGCTGGAAAAAGCGCTGGCGGGAACTCGCGACGGCATCGACATTTTATATCTTGTAGAATAAACCGATTCGGACCTATTTCGACGACGCCCATCTTCCCGGAATCGCGGTTTTGCACGAGGGGCATTTCCCCTCCGATGTCAGATTAATCCCGAGTATCCGGAAGCCGATACGCTCGACCAGCAGTTCCCTGCAGTTCGGGCAGCGGGTGTTTTCCATGTCGCCGGTATTCCCCGACAGGTTCCCGGTGTATACGTATCGCAAGCCATTTTCCCTGCCGATTTCCGCAGCTCGCAGCAGATCAGCCGGCGCTGTATTGGAGGTATCCGTCATTCTGTAATTTTTATGAAAGGCGGTTACGTGCCATGGGATATCCGGCGATACGCCATTTATGAATCGGGTCATCCGGGACAGATCTTCCGGTGAATCGTTGAATCCCGGAACCAGCAGGGTGACGATTTCAATCCATATTCCCGACTCATAGAGCTCGCGGATTGTCTCCAGGACCGGCTGAAGCCGGCCGCCCAGCTGCCGGTATTTCCTGTCGCTGTAGCATTTCAGGTCAACCTTGAATAAATCCAAATGCGGGCGAAGGTACTCCAGCACTTCCTTCGTCGCGTAACCATTGGAAACATAGGCGGTCAGCAAACCGTCGGCTTTCGCCTGCCTGAAAACTTCGGCGCTCCATTCGACCGATACCAGGGGCTCATTGTAGGTGCTGACGACAATCCCGGCGCATTCCCTTCCGGCGTCCTGTATCAATGCATCGGGGGTCGTCGGCGACAGATAAGGGACCGATCTGGAATCCCGCAGAACCTGGGACGTAATCCAGTTCTGGCAAAAGCCGCAATGAAAATTACAGCCCAGCATACCGAAACTTAAAGCAGGAGAACCAGGACGCACATGGAAAAACGGCTTCTTTTCGATGGGATCGCATTGCACGCCGGACACGTATCCGAACGGAACCTGCAGCACGCCCCCGCGGTTGAAGCGAACTTTGCAGACACCCGACTTTCCTTCCTCAATCCGGCAGCGGTGCCCGCAGGCGACACAACGCACCCGATTCTTCTCAAGCTTCTCAAAGAGGTCGCCGGGTCTCGAATACTGTATGATTATCTCAAGTGTCGAGGGCATATCTTTCTTCAAAGTCCTGGTTGATTACGGCGGAAAACCCGACCCAAACGGATATTTTTTTGACACGCGCCTTTTTTCACTTTAGCATGAAATTAATGTTTAGAGCGATACTCTAATTAAGGAACCGCAATGCCCGAAAAAGAGAAGAAGCAGAAAAATGCCCGCAAGAAAGACAAAGGCATCGGTCGCATCTCCCGCAGGGATTTCACAATCGGATCCATGGCCGCCATCGGATCCGGCTCCGCGGCATTCGCCGATGTTTCCGCGGACGCTCCGGCTTTTAAACTCGACATTTCGGACGAGGTCCGCCGGATCATGGTGGACCGGCATATCCTGAAAGACGACCTGATAAAGGTAATCGATCATGCGGAAAAAACCGGAGTGAAACTGTACCGGCAGGATTGCGACCGCTTTTTGGCCAAGTTGCGAATGGACGAAGTCTATTTCTACGCGGAGTACTCGCCGATAGAAGGCGGATACAGGATCCACAATACGTATTCTCACCGCTTCTTGCTTGAGGAAGGAATGTAATGGCCGACTGGTATTGCTACACAGACAAGGTAAAAATGCTGGAGACCGACGTCAAACTGAGCTATATGCAGCTTTCTCAGCGGATCCCGGGGCTTCGGTGCCCGGTCTGCGGCAAATGCTACCTTACCGAGGATATCGTCGTAAACGTAGTAAAGGAAGCGGAAGACTTAATCTACGGGAAATAGGAACAATCCATGTCGGATCCGCCTGGCCTGACAGAAAGCCTCTGTCCGTACTGTTTAAGCCGCATTCCCGCCCACAGGATTACTGATAACAATTCCGTATTCCTGGTAAAAACCTGTCCGACACACGGCAAACTTGATCGGGTGGTTTTGTGGAAAAATTCGATTCATTCCTATTCCGAGTGGACCAGGCAAAATAAAGAATGCATCGACAACGATCCGGTAACGGGTCCGTCATCAGCATCAGGATGTCCCTTCGAATGCGGCCTCTGTCCCGATCACAAACAGGGCACCTGCACGGCAATCATTGAAGTCACTGATCAGTGCAATCTGCATTGTCCCGTATGCTTCGCTTCATCCGGAAAATCTTCCGCCGCAAACCCGAAAAAAGAACAAATTGCCCGGACGCTCCAGTCCCTTTTGGATCGGGGCGACCCCTGCCCTATCCAGTTCAGTGGAGGCGAACCGACCCAGCGCGACGACCTGCCGGAGATTGTTGCGCGATCCAGGGAAATGGGATTCGATCACGTGCAGGTCAATACCAACGGTATCCGGCTTGCGCGGGACGCCGACTACGGGCGGGCGCTGAAAGACGCAGGTGCCACGGTCGTTTTTCTCCAGTTCGACGGTTTGACCGATGCCGTCTATGCCCGTATCCGTGGAGCGGAGTTGCTGCAGACCAAATTAAGAACGATCGAGCGTTGCGCTGAATTGAAACTCGGCGTCATACTGGTTCCCACTTTGGTTAAAGGGGTCAACGACAACCAGATAGGTCCTATCATCCGCTTTGCCGGGAAATGGGTACCGGTGGTGAAGGGGGTGCATTTCCAACCTATGACTTACCTCGGGAGGTACCCCGAAAGGCCTCGAAATGAGAAACGTATATTGATTCCTGATATTCTGGATGCCATAGAAACCCAGACCCTGGGCGAATTGAAGGTTGAAAATTTTATTCCGCCCGGATGCGAGGAATCCCACTGTTCCTTTTCCGCACTTGCCATTCGGGGAAGCAGCGGCAGCCTCATTCCTACAACCCGTTTCGATTCCGTTCGGCAGACCACCCCCTGCTGCAGTGAAGAATACGCCCGGAGATCGATGAATTATGTTCGCAGCCGCTGGAAATACAGGGAATCGGAGCTAACGGTTTTGGGACCCGCACCACGGCCCGGCTCCGACCGCTCCTGCAATATGTCCCCAGAGGAAGATCTGTTCGAAAGAATTCAAAGCCACTCCCTGTGCATTTCGGGCATGGCTTTCCAGGATGCATGGAATATCGATCTGGAGCGCCTGAAACGCTGCTGCGTTCATGTGGCAACAACCGGTGGGGACCTTGTTCCTTTCTGCGCCTATTACATGACCGGGGCGCACGGACAACGTCTGTACCCTGTCCAGAAAAAGGATTGATGTGACAGCTTTTCACCTGGAATCCTGGCTGCATGGGATCATTGAGGACAATCTTCATCGAGATGCGGAATTCCGCCGTTTCTACGGCAAAGACCATGGGCATCCCGTCACGCGTTCCGACGTTGAAACCTACCGTGATTATCACCTGCAACGGACGCTTCGATACGCCTATGAAAACAGCTATTTCTACAGGGAACAATTTGACTGTTCCCGGCTGAAACCGTCCGACATCACCGGGTTTGAAGACCTGGCAAAATTCCCCCTGACGGAACCCCGGCACCTGGCCCGGCATCCTTACAGATTTTTATGCACCTCGCAGGCCGCCGTCGCAAGGCCGTGCATATTCGTGACCTCAGGCACTACGGGGCCGAAAAAGGAAATATTCTGGTCCCAAAGGGACCTGGATCTAATTACCGACTTTATGTCGGCGGGAATCGGCGTGGTTGCAGCCCGGGACGACACCGTCCAGATTCTTCTACACGACGGCAGACCCAACAGCCAGGCGGATCTTCTGCGCCAGGGAGTCGCCAAATATGGAGCCAGGCCCGTTGTATCAGGCGCCGAATCGAGCGCCGAAGAACAGTTAAAAATATTGGTCAGGAACCACAGCACCGTTTTGTTCGGATATACCGGACAACTTTACAGGATTTCGAAGGAACTGCAGCCCCGCCGCGACCTCCGGTCAAAAGGGGTGAAAGTGCTTTTCCTGGCAGGGGAATATCTGCCCGCGGCCAGACGGCGCGAGCTTGAAACAATCTGGGATTGCCGGATTCACACCCATTACGGTCTTACGGAAATGGGACTTGGAGTCGCCGTCGAATGTGAAGCCGGGGACGGATACCATTTTAACGAGGCCGATCTTCTTCTGGAAATAATCGATCCCGTTACCGGGGAACGGGCAAAACCGGGGGAGGAAGGCGAGATGGTATTCACGACATTAACCCGTGAAGCAATGCCGCTGATCCGGTACCGCACCCACGACCTGTCCCGCCTGATTGAAAAGCCCTGCCCTTGCGGCGCATCGAGCCTGTTGAAATTCGATGCGGTAAGAAAAAGGCTCGAATCGGTCGTAACATTGGGAAACGGGGCGGAGATGTACCCAACTCTTTTCGACGATCTGCTCTTCCGCATCAAAGGCGTTATCGACTACCGCGTGAAACTCCTGAGACATGAAGGGAGAGATAGTCTGGAATTCGAAATAGAAGTCGGCCGCGTCAACAATGACCTTCTAGCGGAAATAAAACGGGAACTCCTCTCGGCACCGGTTATCGCAGGAAACAGAGACACGGGAATTATGGACGAACCACGGGTGGAACTCGTCCGAATGGGAACACTTAAAACGGCCGACCGGGCAAAGAAAATGATTGTAGACTGCAGATAATGGCCATTTCCCCATCTTCATCGTACTTTACCCGGATGGCTCCGGGTATAATACCCTTTCCGGATTGTAGTTGACAGCAAACAAAAAAGGCGTTGCGATTGAATATCGCGGATGAAACCGACGAAAGAGATTTATGGAAAAGATGACCGACTGGAATGCACTATGGCGGGAGCTTGTGGATATAAAGGCCAAAAGCCTGAACAGCGCCTCAAGCGAGGAACAGAATAACGATGCCTGGTGCAAAAAAGCCAAAGATTTCAAGGAAGGCGTAAAGAGACGTTGGAAGAGACCCGATTCCAGCCGCGATTTCATCCTGTCGAAGATGCATCCCGATGCGACGTTCCTGGATATCGGAGCCGGGACAGGCGCCTGGACGGGACTGGTGGCGCCTCATGTCCGTCGTGTCACGGCGGTGGAACCATCCCCTTCCATGATCCGCGTAATGCGCGAAAGCCTCAACGAACAAGGCGCAACCAATGTCGATATCGTTCAGGGAGCATGGCCGGATGTCGCGGTGGATGTCCACGATTTTTCCCTCTGCTCTCACGCCATGTACGGCTACACGGATTTGCCCCTGTTTATCCGCCGCATGGCGGCATGCACCCGGGATACCTGCTTTCTGCTGCTCCGGGCCCCTTCTCTTGACGGAGTTCGATCCGAAGCGGCGCGACACATCTGGGGACAACCGATGGACAGTCCCAATTTTACGATAGCTTACAATATCCTCCTGCAGATGGGGATTTACGCCCATGTCCAGATGGAAAATACCGGTTTATGGAAATCCAGAACCAGCGACAATCTGGAAGATGCGCTCCAAAGCATGAAACGTTTTCTGGGATTAAACGCAGTCGGCAAACACGACGATTACCTGCTGAAACTGCTGCAACGCAGGCTTACGCTGAAAAACGGCCGTTATATCTGGCCGCCGGAAGTTCGGTCCGCCCTTGTTTACTGGCATCCGGAAGAATAAGGATTTAAGCAGCCGGGATACGGCTTTTCTGGAATGCATACGGCTTCCGCGTCTTTCTGATCTCGGAAATCAGTATGCCGGCCAGGATCAGGATTCCGCCGGCCCACTCTTTCACGGTCCACCCCTGGTTCAGTATCCAAAAAGCAAAGATTGTGGCGAAAACCGGCTCAAGGCTGAAAATCAGGGCGGTATGAGTGGGATTGGAATATTGCTGCGCCCACCCCTGTATCCAGAAAGCGGCGGCGGTGGCAAAAACGCCGAGGACAAGGATATAGAATGTAAAGGAAACGTCCCATATGACATACGGCGTTTCCAGGACGACAGCCATTATGGAGCACAGAATTGCCCCGCACGCCATTTTCACAAATATAAGCAATTTATAATCCGTTTTCCGGACAAAGACTCCAAGCAACAGAATATGAAATGCAAACATGAATGCGCAAAGGAGCGTCAGGAAATCGCCCGATTGCAGGCTGAAGTCGCTCTTATCGGCCAGAAGAAGCGCCATTCCCAGAGC
>CAZPHK010000059.1:19937-24249 GCA_964586015.1 uncultured Acidobacteriota bacterium
AGCTGCCATGGCTATACCTAAAACGGTACGATACGACGCCTTATGTCTATAAATCAGGAAGCCTAATATCGGAACCAGCGGAATACACAGGCTCGTGATAAAAGCGGAATTCGAGGGCGATGTATCGCGCAACCCAAGTGTCTGAAGTATGAACCCTCCCAACAACGCGACCGACAATAGAAATCCCTGCAGGAGTGTCTTCCACCGGATCTCATGATACCGCCCGCGCATAAGGACAGTCACTACGGCAACTGCTATCCAGAACCTTAAAGCGACGAAGAATATAGGGGACACCTGTTTCAGCCCTTTCGCAATAATAGTGAAAGTGCTTCCCCAAATGACCGTGATAAAAATCAGAGCGAGTTCGGCCTGGACCAGTTTGGGTATCTTCATAAAACCTGCCTGCCTGTCATTTTTTTACAGTTTCCGTTATTTCGGCCCCGTCATTCCGGATTAATTTCTTGTCTTTCACTAACGGATCAGGAACATACACGAAGATTCTACTACCCGGGAAGAAACGCCGGCGTGTTAATCTTAAAATCTATTTTTAATTTATATGAACGAGGAGCACTTCCCATGCGCATTCATAATCTTCCCGAAATGCATGAGAGGCTGGAACTCACCGATACTTTCCACTTTTCCTGCCGCAAAGAACTCGGCTGTTTCGGATCCTGTTGCCGGAACAGAGATCTGATACTGACACCTTATGATGTTCTCAGGTTGAAAAACAACCTGCGGGTGCATTCCGACGATTTTCTGACACGACACACGCAATACAGGCTGGATCCTTCCTCGGGATTTCCCCTTATTTCAATCAAACTGGGACCCGCGCCAGAAAAGCTGTGCCCTTTCCTGATCCCGGACGGCTGCAGCGTTTATGAAGACAGGCCAACCGTATGCCGCCTGTTCCCACTGGCGCGGGTTTCGGGTTTCGAACAGGATTCCACGTCTCACAACGAATTCTTTTACACACTTCCCGCACCGGGTTGCCTCGGAATGATGGAAGAAAGGCTTCTAACGGTCGAACGGTGGCTGCTGGAACAGGGAATGGACCCATATCGGGCAGTAAACGACAACATGCTGCACCTCCTGTTTCATCCCCGGCGCAGCAGGGATCGGGCCTTAAACGAGAAACAGCTCCGGAAAATATTCGTTTCCCTTTATAACCTGGACGTTTTCCGGGAATTCATATTCAAGACAAATTTTATGGATGTCTTTCCTGTAGATACACAGACTCGATCCCTTATCGAAAAAGATGACGAGCAACTCCTTAAGCTTGGATTCTCCTATCTCCGGATCGATCTTTTCTCGTAAACAGGGGGACACGCTACTATATTTCCCGAGAAATAAAGTATTGTGTCTCCCTGTTTACGCAGGTTAATGTAGCCGTTGACGGTTCCGTGATAATTCACAGGCAAAATCCCAAAAAGCGCCGGAACAGACGACAATTTAATATGGATATTAAAAACTTCGGCCCGGATCTCCTATACCCCGTTGCCCTGGCGATCATGATGTTCTCCATGGGACTCACGCTTAAGATCAGGGATTTTATCAGCATCTTCACGGAGCCCAAAGCCGTCGGCCTTGGATTGGCCGGTCAGCTTTTCCTGCTCCCCTCCGTTGCCTTTCTTATCATCACCGCGCTGCGCCTGCCTCCGGAAGCCGCTATCGGCCTGATCATTCTTTCAGCCTGCCCCGGCGGCGTAACATCCAACGGTATCGTGTACGCCGTGCGCGCGGACGTGGCGTTGTCCATCACCTTGACGGCATCCGCCAGTCTGATCACAGTGTTTACCTTACCTTTAATCGTCTCCTTCGGTCTCGTATACGTATTCGGCCAGGCTACCGAACTGCATCTGCCGCTGCTGCATACTATGAAAGAGCTGTTCCGGGTAACGGTTCTGCCTGTTTCCATCGGCATGGCGACGCATCACTTTCTGCCCGGCGTAAAAGCCCGGATTGAAACCGGCTGCAGATGGACCACTATTGTTCTTCTCGTAGCTATGATTACTCACGGGACCGTTTTAAATATAAATCTTCTGGCTCATCAGCTCGGGCTGATCATAATCGCTTCGCTGTTGCTTGTCTGTATAACCATGGGGCTTGGCTACAGTCTTTCCCGGATCTGTTCTCTGAATAAAAAACAGGGGATTACCATTTCGGTCGAGATCGGAGTCCAGAATGTTGCGATGTCGTTCCTGATAGCCGGCACGCTTCTCCATCGTCCGGAATTCACTACGCTGCCCGCCATCTACGGCGTTTGTATGTTTACGGTAACGGCGCTGTTTCTGTGGATTATGCGCAGACGAACAACGCTCTGAGGAGTATTAAAGACATGACTGACCTGAAAAAAATCGTTGAATTTCTTAACGGGAAGATGCACATAGAAGAATATCCGGATTCGTCACACAACGGCCTTCAGGTTGAAAACAGCGGCCGTGTCAAAAAAATCTGCTGCGGCGTGGACGCTTCCATGGAGTTTTTTGACGGGGCTCGAAAACAGGGCGCCGATCTCCTGATCTGCCATCACGGAATCAGCTGGGGAGACTCGCTGAAACAAATTACAGGATTGAACTACCGCCGCCTCTCCTTTCTCATAAAACACGATATGGCCCTTTACGCATGCCATATTCCGTTGGACGCCCATTCCCGACTCGGCAACAACGCCCTTCTTTTTAAGTCGCTCGGATTAGTCGGGCGGAAACTGTTCGGCGACTATCGGGGCAAACTGATCGGGTATTATGGTTCGCTGCCGCATAGTCAGAAACTTAAGCTTTTTCGAAAACGGGTTGAAAAAATCCTGGCAACTTCCGTGCAGAGTCTGGAATTCGGCAGGGATACCGTCAGAACAGTAGGCATTGTTTCAGGAGACGGTTCCGACTGGATAGAGGAAGCGAACCGGTTGAACATAGATGTATTTCTCACGGGCGAGACGTCCCTGGCGGGTTACAACACGGCAAGAGATTGCGGCATCAACGTAATCTTCGGGGGGCACTATGCAACCGAATCATTCGGCGTTAAGGCTCTCGGCGCGGCGGTGGAAAGTAAGTACGGGGTTGAATCGCAATTTATCGATTTGAACCTTCCCTTATAGCCCGCACTTATCATCAGGTTTCGTCGCGAGGCGGTGCTTATCCTGCATACTCTTGCCGATCAGGTATGATACATTATATGATAAATATGATGCTTACAGGAAATAGGACAATCCCTGCCGTTCAATTCTCAGCCCCCCTGAAATCCATTATCCTAAAAACCATAATTTATCCCGCGAAATTCATGCATTCGGCTTTAAAGAGGCTTCTGCCATCCGCCTTATGTCTGGCCGCAACAATCGCTTTTTGCTCCTGTCCCGTTGCCGCCGAAGAAAATTTGTCGGCGGATGAAATCGTGGAACGGGCCGTGGATCGGGCCGAGAGGCAGGATCGTTCCATGGTTGAAGCACACTATAAATCCGAAGCCGTGACTCAATCCCGGTCCCTGGACGCCAGCGGCCGGATCACCGACACGGAGACAATCAAATCCATCCAGTACCCTCTCCACGGAGCGGTATTTGAGGAACTCGTAGAAAAAGACGGCCGCCCCCTGAACGAAAAAGAAATTAAAAAAGAGGAAGAGAGGAAGCGGGATTTTATCCGTGATGTTGAAATAAGAAGAACACGCGGGGATTACATTCAGCCCACTAAAGAAGAAAGAATCCGGTTCAACAGGGAATTTACGGAGCGGTATCTGTACAAAATCGAGGGGACCGAAACGATTCGCGAACACACCTGTTGGGCGGTCTCTTTTAAACCAAAGCCCGGGGACCTTCCCGTGCGAAACAGAATGGACCGCGCGCTCAACCAGATGACGGGCACCTTATGGGTATCCGAGGAGGATTACGGCCTGGTGCGCGTCGAATTCACCCTGCGTAAGCCGTTCAAGTACTGGGGCGGATTCCTGGCCGTCATTCGTAAAACCGACGGCTGGGTGGATTACACCAGGGTGGATTCAAATGTCTGGCTTCCCCTGCATTTCCATCTCAATCTGGACCTGAGAGTGATGATGTTCAAGAATATCCGCAGGCTCATCATCAAGGACTGGTTCCGTTACAGACGCGCGGATGAATCTTCGGACACGGAAAGCTTTGCCATCGACGACAGTCCTTCTCCGCCTTCCGGAGAAGGGAACCCTTAACCCGCATTTAATTCATGCCTCTTCCCCCATTAATCCGGAAGGATCACAATCCCTTTCATCGGAAACCATGGAAGTACACGGGGATCCTATTTAAAAACAGAAAAGCGAAGGTCAGGCTGCATGGGGATTAGGACTAATC
>CAZPHK010000060.1:0-24097 GCA_964586015.1 uncultured Acidobacteriota bacterium
CCGGTCTCCCATGGCGCGGCCTCCAAAAGCAATGACTCTCCCCTGAACATCGGTTATCGGGAAAATTATCCTGTCCCGAAAAGTATCGTAGAACCGTTCTCCGTCCTCCGAGTGCTTCACCAGGCCGCATTCCTGCAGGGATTCCATGCTGCAGCCTTTTCCCTTCAATAACTGAATCAGGCTGTTTCCTCCGGCCGGCGAAAATCCCATGCGGAATTGCTCAATCGTCCCGGTTTCAATCCCCCTGCCGTGCAGGTATTTCAGGGCGGCCCGCCCCTCCGGCAAGCCCACCAGGACGTGGTGGTAGAAATCGACCGCGGCAGTCATGATTTCCCGAAGATCTCTGACGCGTATACCGGCCGGCTCCCCGTCCGGAACGGAAGACTCCGGCAGGGTAATGCCGCGCCTTTCGGCTATGAAACGAACGGCTTCTGGAAAGGTAAGATTCTCAATCTGCATGATGAACTTGAAAACATCCCCGCCGAGACCGCAGCCGAAACACATGAAAATCTGTCTTTCTTCGTTGACGTTGAACGAGGGGGTTTTCTCGTTATGAAACGGACACCGTGCCACATGATTGCGTCCCCGCTTTTTTAAAGCAACGTATTCGGAGACAAGGGACACAATATTGACGGAGTTCCTGACCTCGTCCAATACGCTGTCTGAAAAAAAAGGCATAAAAGTCCGAAGAATATCAGATTAATTTAACTAAATTTCCTTTGCCTCGCTCACTAAAACCCGATTTTTCCGGATCACGCGCTGCGCTTTCGATTAATGAGGCTGGCGACATACCCGGCACCGAATCCGTTATCGATATTAACGACCACAACGTTGGACGCGCAGCTGTTGAGCATCGCAAGCAATGAAGAGAGCCCGCCGAAACTGCTTCCGTATCCGATGCTTGTCGGGACGGCGATCACGGGAACGCTCAGCAGTCCTCCGACGACGCTTGCAAGAGCTCCCTCCATCCCGGCAACGACCACCACTACACTGGCCTGAGACAGAGATTCGCGAATATCCAACAGCCGGTGAATCCCGGCCACCCCTACATCATAAGTGGTCTCTACCGTATTCCCCATCAGCTTTGCCGTCAGTGCGGCTTCCTCGGCTACGGGAATATCGGAGGTGCCGGCGCATACAACGTAAATTTTCCCGTCTCCGTATGTTTTCCTGTCATTAACAATGGTTATAGCCTGAGCGAGATCGTGATACCGGGCTTTCGTCGTCAGCCTGCGGACGCGGTTGTATGTGGTCTTATTGGAACGGGTAACAAGGATGTTCGATTTTTGCCGCAGAAGGCTTTGGACAATTTTCGCCACCTGCTCCGGCGTTTTTCCCGGGGAAAATATGACTTCAGGAAATCCCTGGCGAAGAGTTCGATGGTGATCCACACGCGCGAACCCCAGATCTTCAAACGGCAGGTGTTTCAGTCTCTCCAGGCCTTGATCCGGGGTTAGCTTGCCTTCACGGATCTTTTTTAAAAGATCCAATATCTGTTCTGATTTCATATGAGGATCGTTTTAAATAATCCACTTAAACCGGACGGGAAAAATATTAATCTTTTTGATTAATATTTTAGGCATAAAATACTATCCGGCCTAAACAATCAGCGCAAATACCCCGCCATCGTTTAATATCTATTTCTCTGACTTCCACTACGATCTCCCCGCGGTCTGGACCTTGGGCGATCATCTCTCCGATAACCGGAGCGGCTGCGATCCGAACGGTCCCGCCGGGGCGGTCTGGGCGACGGCTCCTCGGGCGGCAATCCGGCCTGCTCGCGAAGTACGGCTTTACGGCTCAACCGTATCTTATTGGGAGGTTCGATACTGAGCACTTTCACGGGGATCTGATCGCCCAGCTTCAGTTCGGAATTGATGTCCTGAACGCGAAAATCGGCGACCTCCGAAATATGCAGCAACCCTTCCGTTCCGGGGAATATTTCCACGAAAGCTCCGAAGTCCACCAGTCGCGTAACGGTTCCCAGGTATGTCTTGCCGACCTCGGCTTCCATGACCAGATCTTCAATCATCCGAATAGCGCTCTGGGCCGAATCGGTATCGGTCGAAGCGATATTGACTTTGCCGTCGTCATCAATGTCGATTTTCACGCCGGTCTGTTCAATGATCCCGCGGATAATTTTACCGCCGGGGCCGATGACCCCACCGATCTTGTCTTTCGGTATCGTGATCGTAACGATTCGTGGAGCGAACTCCGATATCTCCGGACGGACTGTCTCCAGGCACTCGGTCATTTTCTTCAGAATGAACAATCTGCCTTCTTTGGCCTGTTCCAGGGCTTCGGCCATGATCTTTTTATCGATGCCGCCGATTTTGATATCCATCTGGAGGCCCGTGATGCCCTTTTCCGTACCGGCTACTTTAAAATCCATGTCCCCATAGTGATCTTCCGCGCCGGCAATATCGGTGAGGATGGCGTAATTTTCGCCTTCTTTGACCAGCCCCATGGCCACTCCGGCCACCGGCGCTTTGATCGGCACACCCGCATCCATCAATGCAAGGATTCCGCCGCAGACCGTAGCCATTGAAGAGGATCCGTTGCTCTCCATAATGTCCGAAACAACTCGAACGGTATAGGGAAAGTTCTCCTCCGTTGGCATGATAGGCAGTATGCTTCGTTCCGCCAGGGCCCCGTGTCCGATTTCGCGTCTTCCGGGACCGCGCATGAATTTCACTTCTCCCACGCTGAACGGTGGAAAATTATAGTGAAGCATAAACCTTTTGAAGGATTCCCCTTCGAGCGTATCCAACCGCTGCTCGTCGTCCGCCGTCCCCAAAGTCGCCGTCACCATTGCCTGGGTTTCTCCGCGCGTGAACAGGGCGGAACCATGCGTCCGGGGAAGGAGTGAAACTTCGGCCGAAATTGGACGGATCTCATTGAACTGCCGCCCGTCAGGCCGCTGTTTATCTTCGAGCGTCTCCTTCCGGAATATTTTTTCCATCACGCTTTCATAAATTTTACCCGTCTGATCCCGGCGTTCGGTTTCTTCCTCCGGAACGGAGTTGATGATTTCCTCTTTCACCTTGTCGAGCTGCGCATAACTTGCAAGCTTGCCCTCGACATGCAGGGCGTCGGAAATCTTCCGGGAAAATTCCCGTTCGATACGCTCAACTTCGGCTCGATCGAATTCGGGTTTGGTAAACTCCCGCTTAACCGGCTGGATCTTGGCGTACATCTCTTCCTGCAGATCGATCAGTTTGCGGATAATACCGTGCGCAAAATCCAGGGCCTCCACCATTTTGCCTTCGGAAAATTCATTGGCGCTGGCTTCCACCATGACGATCGCGTCTTTTGTACCGACCACGGTCAGGTTCAGGTCGCTTTCTTTCAGCTTGCTGATAGGGGGATTTACGATAAACTCTTCATTCATATAACCGATCCGGACGGCGCCGACAGGATTGAAAAACGGAATAGGGGAGCAGTATGCCGCAGCCGACGCTCCCGTTATTCCCATGATATCCGGATCGTTTTCCTTGTCCGCGGACAGCACCATGGCAATGATCTGTGTTTCGTTGCTGTATCCTTCCGGGAACAGGGGGCGTAAAGGACGATCGATCAGCCGGGACGTCAGGGTCTCCTTCTCCGTCATCTTCCCTTCTCTTTTAAAGAATCCTCCCGGAATTTTACCTGCCGCGTAGGTATATTCGCGGTAATCCACGGTAAGCGGGAAGAAATCCTGGCCTTCCCTGGTTTCTTTCGATGCGCAGGCGGTCACCAGTACGACGGTATCTCCATAGGTAACATAGGCCGCGCCATCGGCCTGTTTGGCAATCTTGCCCATTTCTATTGCGAATTCAAGTCCGCCAATATCGGCAGAAACTCGATGCACCATTGCTTCCTCCATGACTGGGATTACTCGGGAGTATTCGCAGGCGGGAACTTTGAACTAGGAATTATGATTATGAGTCCTGAGTTAAAGATTACAGAGATGTAATCCTTAACTCATAACTCATAATTCAAATTCCCCCACTCCCGGTGATCACTAAAGAAAATTGAAATTACTCAGACTCATATGCCGCATCAGCACTCATACATTTCTTACTGCGTTTTCCGAAATTCGAATCTAATAAAAATCCTGCAACTCTTCGATCAAAATCGGTAATAATTTTTATTAAAAGATTCCATCCACCGGCAACAAACCCGCAGATAGATAAACCTTCCTTTTACTTACGGATACCAAGCTTCTCAATTACAGTTTTGTAACGCGCGACATCTTTTTCTTTCAGGTAATCGAGAAGTCGGCGCCGTTTGCCTACCATGCGTAATAATCCACGGCGGGAATGATGGTCCTTGGCATGTACCTTGAAGTGCTCGGTCAGGTACGCAATCTTTTCGCTGAGAATCGCGATCTGCACCTCGGGAGATCCGGTGTCCGTCTGGTGGGTTTTATACGTATTGACGATTTCCGTCTTTCTTTCGACTGTAAGTGACAATGCATCCTCCGAACAAGTCTAAAAATATTAAGATTTTAAGTTACCACATGGACTGCGTCACTGCAAATAAACAGTCTGCAGTCCGCAGACCGCAGTCCGCGGTAATTTATTGAAATAATCCTTTTCCTGTTCCTTCAATCCCAGGGGAATCAGGCGAGGAGTAAAAATACGGTACAATTCTTATGAATACAAGAGTTATGCAGTACGCTGCACGACAAATCGGGCGAGATTCCGCAAATTTTCAGCCTTTTCTCCAAATTCCGCTATGTCTTCCAGGGCGGACTCGACGAGTTCCTGCGCTTTTGCACGGGAAGCCTCCAGTCCGTAAAGGGCCGGATAGGTGGCTTTTTCAACCTTTGCGTCCTTGCCCGCGGTCTTTCCCAGTTCCTCGCTGCTGGAGGTCACATCGAGGATATCGTCCACAATTTGAAAGACCAGTCCGACCTTCGAGCCGTATCCCGTCAAAGCATTCAGTTCTCCCGGGTCAGCCCCTACGGCCAGAGCGCCGCAACGGACGCATGCCGTCAGCAATGCCCCTGTTTTGGAATGATGAATATACTCCAGAGTATCGGGACCAACGTTTTTGCCCTCAGATTCCAAATCGACGACCTGCCCTCCGATCATGCCCCGGACGGTGCCCGTAGCACCGGCTATCTCGCTCATAACACGGACTCTTATTGCATCCGACACGCCGGGCAGCACGGCAAGGACCTGATAGCACCGTGTCATAAGCGCATCACCGGCCAGGATTGCCATTGCATCCCCGAAAACCTTGTGGCACGTAGGCCGGCCGCGTCTTAAATCATCGTTATCCAGCGCGGGAAGATCGTCGTGAATCAAGGAATAGGTGTGCATCATTTCGACGGCCGCACCCAGATGCAGCAGAACCGATCGTTCTCCGCCGAGGCTTTCACCGGAAGCCAGAACCAGAATGGGCCTGACACGCTTCCCCCCGGCGAAAACCGAATAGCGCATTGCCTTGTGGATGGTTGGCGGCTCTTCATTTTCATTCGGGAGCAGTTTTTCCAGGTATTGATCCACCAGTTCTTTCGATTCAGAGATGTACGTTTGGATATCCATCGTTTTCCGTCGCCAGTTATGCGTCAGGACTCGATCCCCTCTCCTTCTTCCGAGAATGGCTCTTCCGTCAGTGTCCCGTCCGTTGATTTTGTGAGAACTTCAACCTTGCGTTCCGCTTCATCCAGCTTCGAACTGCAGAAACGGCTGATTTTAACGCCTTCTTCAAAAAGCTCCAGAGCGCGGTCGAGGGTTAAATCCCCTCCCTCCAGTTGAACCACAATATCCTCGAGGGATTTCAGCGCCGATTCAAAATCTTTTACCTTCAACTCCATGGAATACCTCCTAAACTAAAACCGTTCAGGGTTCAGCGTTTACCGTTCCAGGCTAAAATTTGAGTTTTTGCAGTCGCATCATTCATTCCGATTGCCGGGTTTCCTGGACCATGCATTCAAGTTCTCCCTTTGACAGGGTTACACGAACGGAATCCCCCCGGCATACGTCAGCAGCGTTTTTGATTATCGTCCCATCTTCATCGCGACAAAGGGAGAATCCCCGCTTCAGGATGGCCAGGGGGCTGAGCGAATCCATCTTGCCGGCGGCAAGCTCGAATCGGGCACGTTCGCGCTTCAGACACGCCCGGATACCGGCTGTCAATCCCCGATGACAGTGCCTCCATGCGTCCTTCCTATGGAGGATGAATCGGCGCAGATCCGCTTTCTTCAGTCCGGCGGAAGCCATATGCTCCCGGTGGCGCACGTTGGAAACGAAGCGTTGCACCGACTGGTAAAGGCGCAGGGTTGTTTCGTCAAAACGCTGCTGGAGATCCCGAATTCTGTTGGGAGCAACGGCGAATGCTCTGTCGTGAGCCAACCGCTCCAGATGCAGCCGGCGCCTTTCAATTCCGCTCCTTATCGCCTGGTACAGTCTGCCGTGAAGCGACTGAACGCCGATCCGCAGATCTTCCCTGGCCCCCGAAACCATCTCGGCAGCCGCCGACGGCGTAGGAGCCCGCAGGTCCGCTGCAAAGTCGGAAATCGTAAAATCCACCTCATGTCCCACGGCGGAAATCAGGGGCAATGCAGATTCGTAGACGGCCCTGGCGACAACTTCTTCGTTGAAGGCCCATAAATCCTCCATGGAACCGCCGCCCCGACCGATAATGACGACGTCTATGTCGTCGCGACCGTTTAAATATCGAATTCCCGCGGTTATTTCTTCCGCGGCTCCGGCGCCCTGTACTCTGGCAGGGTAAATTAAGACATTCAGAGATGCGTTCCGCCTCTTAAGGATGCGCAGCATGTCCCGTATCGCCGCGCCGGTCGGGGACGTAACGATGCCTATTTTCCTGGGAAGCAGCGGCAGGGGCTTTTTGTGAGCTTCGTCGAACAGGCCCTCCTTCCGGAGCTTCTCCTTCAGCTGCTCAAACGCCAACTGGAGAGACCCTACGCCTACGGGCTCCATATACTCCACAATAACCTGGTAATCCCCTCTGGGTTCGTAAACGCTCAATCGACCCCGGACAAGGACTTCCATTCCGTCTTCCGGTCGGAACTTTAAATAACGGTTGTTGTTTCGGAAGCAGGCCGCCTTCAGTTGGGCGCGTGCGTCTTTGAGGGAAAAGTACAGATGCCCCGATGAATGGTGCTTGCAGTTCGAGATCTCCCCCTGAATCCAGACAATGCCGAACCGGTCCAGAGACTGTTTTATTTCGGACGTAATCTCGCCGACGGTATAGATTTTTCGCTGCGCTAATGGATCCACGACTCATGTTTATCATGAAGGATGAAGATTCACAACATCCCAATCGGTCTAAGGTCCCGGATCGAAAGTCGAAGATCAAAAGTCAGGAATCAGAAGCCATTACGGTCTCCGGCGCCACTAGTGGCGAAACCGGATCGAACAATCCGTGACTTAATTTAAATACATCAGCGTCATGATAATAAAAAGCATGGTTGCAGTTAAAATCATTTCTTTTTTGATCCCAAACACTGTTTGCTGCTCTCTGATCCGTTATAGGAATCCAAAACCAATGTGTGGAGTGCCGGGAGCTGGTTATGCAGGTTCCAAATGGGATTAGAAGTAAGGTGCGCTCCTTGCTATCTGCGCAGCTAGTTTACAGGGCACTGGAATTCGGTATTTATTCGGATCGGAATGTAAAGATAATACCGCCGGAATACCTAAAATGATGTCTCCATTCAGCCATAGAATCTTCGGTAAATCGGGTGCCCATCAAATCTATCTGCGCGAGACGGATTGAGACGATATCGTTGACTGTAATGTCGACGCCGCCGCCGATAGCTTGAGTGAAAAATGTATCGTGTCCTTCCCATTCAGCAGCGTCCGGAGTTGTATCAATGTTGAGTCTTGTACCACCGAGAAGATAATGGCCAAATACGCGGACCTGTTCGGTTCGAAAGCTGAACCGGGGACCAAAAAGGAATGGAACGCCTGATAGGACAGCTTCGCTTTCTTCTGCATTTATAGTATGCCGGAAATAGCCGAACTCACCAACAATTCCGAAATAGGGTGTTATATCAACCTCAACAGCGGCGGTGAATCCATTGTAATTGAAGCCATCGATTTCAAAATCATCCCCGCTGTCATATATCAACTGGTATCCTCCAAAAATCTCTACTTGCGGCTCATTCTGGGCAAAAGCCGGAACGCAAAACAAGCAAAACAGGGGCGCCGAAAGCAAAAACGTTTTCATAAAAAAACCTCCTGTGCGTCGGTAGGGAAAATGACTACTCTTTTTCGAAACACCTTCAGTATCGCGGCCGTCATTATTTCCAATACCGGCGTATCGGTATGCTGTACCTTGAATTTCTAGGGGAGTATTTTACTACAGTTGCATTTAGGTTTTAGCGCAATTCAGGATCTTGCACACAAATTCATTATTTGGTTTCTAAGCTGATGCCGTGCCTTCGCCGGAACGCGGACATCGGTATGAAAGCTTAATCCCGAGACATTGACTCACCGAAAACCGTTCATTCTTTTGCAATTTATCTGTTCAAGTTAAAACTCTTCAGTCACTAGGCAGTTTCCCGCCTGCGGTCCGATGGATATTCTGCTATTTTTGATAAACAAACTGATCGGAATCAGGATTTTCCATCCAGGAGGCGAGGGTATGCCCGTTGCGATCCTTATCCGTAATCAGTGGATTGCCGGAAATGATCCCGTTGAATTCTTCCTTTAATCCGGCATCGAACAACGACCAGTCGATATCGGAGGCAAGAGGCGAAATGCCGGCTTCGCAGCCAGGGCTGTATTCGCCCGAACAGAAATATTCAATCTGGGAAGTTTGCGTAAAAAAATTCCCGTGCGCGAATCCCGGGGGCACCCAGATCCATTCCGCATATTCCGAGCTGTTGTCGGCGGGCATATCATAGCCGATTAATTTGCCGAAGGTCGGAGAGCCCTTTCGAATATCCAGAACAAGGTCGACCATGCGGCCCTGCAGAGTCCGCACCATTTTTCCCATATATGGATTCCATTGAAAATGCATCCCTCTGACCGTTCCCGGTTTCGAGTAGCTCTCGTTGCATTGAAGAAACTCGACATTCCTCATAAAATCAAGCTGTGGATGCGCTGCAAAATCGCTTTTCCGGAAATGCTCGGTAAAAAATCCCCTGTCATCGGAAAATCTCCCGTAACGGATTACCCTGATTTCCGGAATCGCTAAACGCCCGACGGCCACAACTTTCATTTCTATTCCTCCGAACCATAAATAAACGCTGTACGATCTTCCCCCGATTACTCAGCCAGATTGTTTCACCGTTACCAACGAATCCAGACGCTTGCCGAATGCGTCTTCATAATCCGACGGAGTGTCGAAGTCGTACACTGTTCCGGGTTCATCCGTCGGCAGGACCGCTGTGTCGGCCCGGTGGCTTTGTAATATTCTTTTCGGTCCTTCCTCCAGTGGAGCCTCCATGAATTCCGGGAACAGATTGCGGTGGAAGACAGCCGGATGCCCCAATCTCTCCCCATACACCGGATATGCAATTAAAGCGCTCGAATCGAGAAACTTGCGTGCGAGATTATCGACTAAACTCACGGGAACAAGCGGTTGATCGACAGGCCAGATCATGGCAGCGACAGATTCCGGCGGCAGTGAAGACAACGCCATTTGTATCGAAGACAGCTGGCCCCGTTCGGGTTCCGTGTTGATCAATATGTCGATATGCCACTCCTGAATTCGGGATTGAATATCCTGGGCGTTATTACCCAGAACGACGGTCGGTTTGCCCAATTCGGAATTCTGGACGACTTTCAGGATCCAGGTCAGAAAACAGTCGGATTCCAGTGGAAGCAGGGCTTTGGGATATCCCATTCTCATGGACCCCCCCGCGGCGAGAACGACTGGAGTAATGGATGTTAAGGACGACATCGGGATATCCTTTATATAAAGCGTCCCGCGGCGTGCGCGGGAAAATTCAACCTGTTCGTAACAATTGATGACCTGTGCACTATACCCTGAAAAAGAACGGAGTCAAAAAAAACAGTCCGCAACAGGCGCGAACCTTCCGCCTTCGCCCTACGGGCTTCGGCGGACAAGTTGTGTTCGCCCTTGAACCGGCCTTGGCAACAATGTAGGGGAGAACCTTGTGTTCGCCCCAAAAGATATTAAAGCGTCGTTGCACGTTGTGGGCCTACCGGAATGTCATGGTGGTGTTTTGAGTGTTTTTACGATTTGAAAGTCCCGGTCCCTTCTATATATTCCGCTTCGGGAACAGGACTATGTTTGAAACGTTCCAACGATCTTTTTGTTTTTAACCCGCAACGTGCAAACGTTCAACCTGCAACGGTTTTTTTACAGGGCGGACACAAGGTTCGCCCCTACAATATTTTTGAAATGACGCTGAACGGGAAACGGAATGGCGCTCTTTTATTTGCTGGTTTAAAATAGGACGTTATGAGGAAGCCTTTTCGAGCACTTATTATTTTCCTGGCCGCATTGATCGCGGCGGCCTTTTTATCGACGTATGTCGCCTATTCGACTGCACCGGCCGGAACCGAATCCGAACCCATTAAGCGCCTTCATTCCGACCTTGACCGTATCTTTTCCGACCGAAAGTTCACCGGCGGACAATGGGGCGTCCTGGTATTTTCTCTCGATCGTTCGGAGGAACTCTATGCAAAGAATCCGTCCCGGCTGCTTATACCTGCTTCCAACAACAAAATAATTACCGCCGCCGCAGCCCTGCTGCGCCTGGGCCCCGACTACCGTTTCCGCACGCTTCTGGGGATCGACGGCCCCGTCGTCGATGGAACCCTGAAAGGAAACCTGGTTGTAACCGGCTTCGGAGATCCGTCCATAACGGTCGAAAAACCGGATGAGGACCCCTTCCGGGTTTTTCACCACTGGGCATCGATTCTTAAGAGCAAAGGAATTCGCAAGATCAACGGCGACCTGATCGGCGACGGCAGTTCCTTTGAAAAAACCATGCTGGGCCGGGGTTGGGCATGGGACGATTTAACGGAAGGATATGCCGCCCCGGTCAGCGCCCTGCAATTCAACGGAAACCGGCTCTGGCTGCGGATTAAACCGGGCCGGAAATACGGCACCCTGCCGGTCGTGGAATTGAAGCCACTGCCTGACTACTGGATTATCGACAACAAACTGACGATAAATGCAAAAGAAGAAACGGAGAAGATTGATATCGAACCCGGCCGCGCCGATGAAAGCATCGTGCTTACGGGCACTATTCCCGGCGACAGAGCCTCCATTACTAAAGCCGTCGCCGTCCAGGACCCTGTCCGCTATTACCTTTCCGCACTCAAATATGTTCTCGGCCACGAAGACATCGACGTCCTGGCATGCGGGATTCGAGAAAGCCGGGCACACCCGTCCCAGTCCCTGAACACCCTTTGGACGCATACATCGCCGCCCTTGTCGGAAATCCTGAAGCCGCTGCTGAAGGAAAGCCTGAATCTCCATGCCGAAACCCTGGTACGGATTCTCGGTATGGAGCTTAAAAGCACGGGATCTTTCGAAGCCGGAAAGGAGGTTGTCGAAGAAACATTAAGCCGTATGGCTGTAGATAAAGACCGCTACAGCTTTGCCGACGGCTCCGGACTTTCACGCCGGAACCTGTCCAGCGCACAGATCCTGGTAAGGATATTAAGATCCCTGTACCGAAGCCCTCACTTCCTCCATTTTTACGACGCCCTGGCTATTGCGGGACGGGACGGAACATTGGAAAACAGGCTGAAGGGCACAATGGCTGAAAATAACTTACGGGCGAAAACCGGAACGATGTCCAACGTTTCCTCGATCTCCGGATACCTGAAGACCGCGGACGGCGAAATGCTGGCTTTCTCCATTCTGGCCAACAACTTTCTGGTCCCGAAATCGGAGGCGGAAACCGCCCAGGATAATGCTCTGAAAATACTGGCCGGATTCTCGAGGAAGTGACAGAATAAAACAGTCGGCAGTCCGCAGTATTCTGATCGGGATGCGGACTCAGATGGCAGAGAAAGTTGATGATGGCAGGGGCGAGCTTTCCGCCTTCGCCCTGCGGGCTTCGGCGGACAAGTTGGTGTTCGCCCTCAACCCGGCCTTGGCTGGATTAAACAACCAGTGACTCGAAAAACTAGGTACAGTTGGCAGGTTGTCAGGTTTACAGGTTCTGTTAACAAGTTCCCGGTTTGAAGTTTAAATCCCGAGCCCGGAAAATACAGATATTGGCGAACCGATAGTAAACACTGCCAGAGTATAATAGGCTGAAGATTTACAGAAACCTTAAACTTGTAACCTGACAACAGAACCTGCGAACTTGCCAACCTGACAACCTGCCAACGTTCCGGAGTCACAGGCCGGAGGTCAGAAAAAAACTACGGTATTTTGATACTCTACCGGTAAGGACGGCACCATGCGTTTCTACACGGCACAACTTTTTGCATTGTTGCTATTACTCCTGATGCCGGCAAGCGGGATAACCGTGGAGGAGGATGCGCCGCTTGAAAAGAGCGCTTATTTTGCCTATGTGGATCGTGAATTCATTTTTACCGTAGAAGTTGTAAGACCCGGCGTTCCCATTTTCAACTTCGTATCCCTCGTGGATCGCGAAGAGAAGCTCCAGGCTAAAAACATCCGACTGGTACTGGGAAACCGGCATGTAGCCACCGATCTCTTTCATATCGAGGCGGCCCGGAATCAACAGCCGTTAATGGTGACTACCTTAAGGATGCGCCGCAGATCCTCATTCGGATTCCGGCTGGAGGGAAATTTCGACAAAGCCGGAGAGCTGTACGGCGTAGAGATCAGCCTGGACGAAGAACAGTTCAAACTGGATCCGCTGTCCAAGTTTGATTTTGAAACCCTGGTTCTGAAAGTCAATCGTCTGAATCTCGGATCGCCTGATTTCGCGGACGATTTCAGGGTTTTACAACTGGATTTTTTAGGCAGCCGATCCTCCAGAAGAAGATGAATCCCGGCGGCTTTCCGCCCGAAAGATTTATGGACACAATACAAATTTGACACCCGTTCGACCGGGTGTCTATACTGCCCGCTTATGAATTCAGACAATAATGTTTTTCACGGAACCACGATTCTTTTAGTCAAGAGGGGCGGCAGCACCGTAATAGCCGGTGACGGCCAGGTTACTTTCGGCGACACCATTCTGAAAAAAGGCGCCAAAAAAATCCGGCGTGTGTTCAACAATTCCGTGCTCGTAGGATTCGCCGGAGCCACGGCCGACGCTTTTGCTCTCTTTTCCAGGCTCGAAGCCAAACTGGAGCAGTTTCAGGGCAACCTCAACAGGGCTGCGGTTGAACTGGCCCAGGAATGGCGTACGGACCGGGCGCTGCGCCATCTGGAAGCGCATCTTCTGGCAACGGACGGCAAATCCGTTTATCTCCTGTCGGGAACCGGAGACGTGATCGAGCCGGATGACGGTCTGCTGGCGGTAGGGTCCGGTGGAGTTTACGCTCTGGCAGCCGCGCGCGCACTGCTCAACCACACGAAACTGCCGGCGAAAAAAATCGCCCAGGAAGCACTGAAAATTGCCGGCGACATATGCATATTTACCAACAGGGAAATCATCGTGGAAGAGCTGTGAACCTCCTTTCTTACCTACAGGCTATAAAATGAAAAAGAACCCTAAACGCTCGGAATTCCGGGCACGCGGGCTGGACGAAATGTCTCCGAGAGAAATCGTCAAGGAGCTGGACAGGTATGTAATAGGGCAACAGGCAGCCAAGAAGGCCGTGGCCATAGCAGTGCGCAACCGCATACGCCGCCAGAAGCTGGACGAGGAAATGGCGGAAGAGGTGGCCCCAAAAAATATCATCATGATCGGCTCGACGGGCGTGGGCAAAACGGAAATAGCACGGCGCCTGGCGCGACTTGCCAACTCCCCTTTCATTAAGGTGGAAGCGACCAAATTCACCGAGGTGGGCTATGTCGGCAGGGACGTGGAATCCATGGTACGGGACCTGGTGGAGATTGCGGTCGACATGGTCCGGGCGGAAAAGATCCTGGAGATCGAGGAAAAGGCCGAACAGAATGCCGAAGAACGCCTGCTGGATATTCTTCTGACGACGGTTGGGAAAATTCCCGTAGATGAGCATACCCTCGACAGCAGCAAGGACCTGGAACGAATAGAAGAAACACGGGAAAAACTGAGGAAACAGCTCCGCAGCGGCAGGCTGGATCAGAGAATCATCGAACTCGACGTCCGGGAACACTCCCTGCCTCCGGTTTCGTTTCAGGTTTTTGAAGGCTCGGGACTGGAAGAATTTCAGTTCAACATGAAGGACATCATATCGGGAATGGTTGAAGGCAAAGCCAAAAAGCGGCGCATGCCGGTATCCGAAGCCGTGGACTACATCATGCAGGAGGAGGAACAGAAGCTGATCGACATGGATCAGGTCGCCCGCACGGCCATGATCCGCGTGGAACAGAACGGGATCATATTCCTCGACGAAATCGATAAAATCGCCGGGCGCGAATCTGGACACGGCCCCGATGTCAGCCGCGAAGGAGTGCAGCGGGACATTCTTCCCATTGTTGAGGGAACCAACGTCATAACCCGGTACGGAATGATCCGGACGGATCATATTCTATTCATTGCGGCAGGAGCGTTTCACGGCTCGAAGCCGACGGATCTGATCCCGGAACTGCAGGGCCGGTTTCCGATACGTGTGGAAATGAATCTTCTCGGAGAAGAAGAGTTCGTACGGATCCTGCAGGAACCGAAGAACGCCCTGATCCGTCAGTACACGGCTCTTCTGGCAACCGAGGGGCTGAAGCTTCGTTTCACGGCGGACGGCATACGGGAAATTGCAAAACTGGCGTGCGAAGTCAATGAAAGCAACGAGAACATTGGAGCGAGGCGCCTGCATACTATCGTTGAAGCGCTTCTGGAAGACGTTTCATTTGAAGGGAAACAGCGCAGTGTCAAGAATGTTCGAATAAATGCGGAATACGTGCGGAAGAAGCTGGGGAATATCGTGAGGGATAAAGATCTCAGCCGGTACATCCTGTAAAGGCACACAACCGATTCACGGAATAACCTGAGAAAATGTTACGGAAGACTATGTTATCGGCCCCGACACCGCTTCCTGCCATTGCGGCTGCGGCAGTTGCCGTGCTCCTGTCCGTTGCGGGATGCGCGAAAATCGCGGATCCGCTGCCGCCTGAAACACTTGTACCCATGGCTGCCGTCGATCTGACGGCACGGCAGCGCGCCGATTTTGTCGTACTCAGAGTTACCTTCCCGAAATTGAACACCAACGGAACGGCAGTCACGACATTGCAGCGTGTGGAGGTTTATCGGCTATCAGAAAATGCTTCCGGAGAAAGCAGCGGAAAACAGATTCCGGAAAACCGTTTCCAGCGGGAAGCGGATCCCATTATTTCGATCCCGGCAAACCGGCTTTCAGAATACCGGCACCAGGACCTCCTGGTAATCGAAGACAGGTTTTCAGGCCTGAAACCATCCATGATATACACCCGGGCGTTTCGCTACGCGGTGCTCTTCGTCAACGATAAAAACCAGGCGGCGGGATTCAGCAACCAGGCAGTGGTTCTGCCCGTTGCAATCCCCCCTGCCCCGAAGCAGATTGCCGCCGAGGTCACGGAAAATTCGATTAATATAACCTGGCCCGTACCGACGGACAACATGGACGGCTCCAGCCCCGCCCGGATACTGGGATATAATGTCTACCGGTCGGAGAAACCGGATGCGGCGGCAACAACGCCCGTCAATTCCAGCCCGCTGCAAAAACCGGAATTCAGGGATACTCATTTTCAATTCGACAGGACATACTACTACCGGGTAAGCATACTCGGCGGTTCCCGGGAATCGCCCGTCGAAAGCCTCCTTTCGGATACCCTGGAGGTAGCGCCGAAGGATACCTTCCCGCCGCTGCCCGTCGAAAACTTGAATGTGATTTTTGAAAACGGCGCCGCCCTTCTTCTCTGGAATCCTTCACCGTCGACCGATGTCGCCGGATACCGGATCAGCAGGAAGGAGAAAGGAACGGACGACTGGAAACAAATACCGGGAGAGCTGATAACAACCGTTCACAGCTACCGCGACAAAAATATAGCCCCCGGTGGAGAATATGAATACTCCATTATCGCGGTGGATTCGCATGGGAACAAGAGTACAGCCGTTAGAGCCGAGACGACAATACGATAGTTCGCCGCGAGGGCGAAGGGAAAACCGGATATCTGCCGTACATTAAAGTTTTATTACCGATAGGAGACGACGTTATGAAGTTTTTTCTGGATACAGCCAATATTGAAGAGATTCGAGATGCAGCGGAGTACGGCCTTATCGACGGGGTCACGACCAATCCATCCCTGGTAAGCAAGGAGGGGGGGGATTTCAAGGAAATGCTGCGCGAAATCACGCGGATCGTCGACGGCCCGATCAGCGCCGAAGTTGTGAGCACGGAGGCGACGGGCATGCTGGAAGAGGCCTACGATCTGGCAAAAATCCATAAGAATATCGTAATAAAAATCCCGATGATCAAGGAGGGAATGAAAGCCCTCAAGCAGTTGTCCGCGGACGGAATCCCGACGAACGTCACCCTCATCTTCAACTGCAACCAGGCCCTGGTCGCCGCCAGGCTCGGAGCAACGTTCGTTTCTCCCTTTGTCGGGCGGTTTGACGATATCAGCGAAGTCGGCATGAACCTTGTCGAAGAAATCGTCCAGATCTACGACAACTACGAATTCCAGACGCAGGTCCTGGTCGCCAGCTGCCGTAGTCCGCTGCACATCCGGGAAGCCGCCCTTCTTGGCGCGGACGTGGCAACCATGCCCTATAAAGTACTGGAACAGCTTCTGCGCCATCCGTTGACGGATATCGGACTGGAACGTTTTCTTAAGGACTGGGAAAAAGTGAAAAAACCGTAGGCAGTCGACAGTCGGCAGTGCGCTGTTTCAGATTCAAACTCCGATTAAGCAGCGATCAAGATTGTAGGGGCGAACCTTCCGCCTTCGCCCTATAAAAAAACCGTTGCATGTTGAACGTTTACACGTTGCACGTTAAAACCAAAAAGATCGTTGAATGTTCAAACATAAAATATATAAATAAAGCCAACCCTTATTTAAATCGTTAAATACGTCAAAACAGGCCATATAGACTTGCCGGTCAGCCCGAAACGTGCAACGACGCTTTAATCGGCTGCAGGGGCGAACCTTGTGTTCGCCCGACTTTCGCAGTCATGTCATTAAGCTTTTCGTTCCCACACTTACTTCAGGATATCCTGGATCCATCCCGGGCGAAACTCGGGTTCGCCCTTTTAACAATATAGTCGGCAGTCCGCAGTTTAAATCGTATCTAAGGTCCAAGGCGAACGTTAAAGCCATCGACCCGGAATGAGAAAATGCGATGAATGAATGGTATTTGGAAAGTCCATAGGGGACTTTAATATGAAGATGTTTTTGGACCTTTGACCTTAGACTGTATTATGGGCAGGAGTTCCCCTACGAGGTAGAGAGATCCCGTTACGACGACAAGGCCTTTGGGCGAACACTGATCCCAGGCGGCATACAGCGCCCGCCGCATGCTGGAGTGAGCCTTCATCCTGGAACGGAATCTTTTGTTCAGATCGATTATCTCTTCCGTGGAAGCCGACCGGGTATTTGTCAGCGGCGTCAGGTGGATGCTCGCGGCAGCCGGAAACAGGAGCGCCCCGATTTCCCGGATATCCTTGTCCCGAACGGCTCCGAACACGAAATGCACCTCCGATTCGTTCCGCTGAACCAGGTAATCGCGCAACATTTGGGCGGCATCCGGATTGTGCGCCCCGTCGAGGAGCGTTCGCCTGCGGGACCGGTACTCGTCCAGCCTGCCCGACCAGCGCACGCCGGCCATGCCGCGGCGAATGTCGCCGGGTGTAACCGGAAAGGACTTTAAAGACTCGACGGCCATAATGGCCAGGGCGGCATTATGCTTCTGGTACTCTCCGGCAAGGGGAAGCTTTAAATTGCGGTAGTGTCTCAGCGGAGTCTGCAGATCTATTGAATAATACCCGCGTGTTTCCCCGTTGATTTTGATCCTGCATTCCTTGAAGCTCTCCAGGAGTGGAGCGCCAGCTTTTTTCGCGCGGCTCCGGATCACCCTTCGGGGCACGGTTTCCCGGCAACCCGATATCACGGGCACGCCTTCTTTAATTATGCCCGCCTTTTCTCCCGAAATCTTAGTCAGCGAATTGCCGAGGTAATGCTGATGGTCGTAGGATATCCTGGTGATGACGCTGACCATCGGTCGGATCACATTGGTTGCATCCAGCTTGCCGCCCAGGCCGACTTCAAACGCCGCTATGTCAACCTTCTCTTCGGCAAAATGAAGCAGGGCGCAGCAGGCCAGGAATTCGAAAGTGGTCAGGAACCGATCCAGCTTCTTGTTCCGCAGCAGCTTTTTTTCGGTCTTTTGTATGCGCGTCGCCAGGGCGGCGAAATCTGGCGCCCGTTTATACGGAATCGCTCCTCAACCCGCACGAGGTGAGGTGAAGTGAAAAGGCCGGTTCGATAACCTGCGTGATGCAGGATCGACTCCACCATAGCAGCGACGCTTCCCTTCCCGTTCGTTCCCGCGATATGAACAGACGCATAGCTGTTATGAGGATCTCCCAGTGCTTTCATGACGGCGAACGTGCGGTGCAGCCCAAGGTGCATCGTCTGTACTTCGTTGCCCCGTTGTTTCAGGAATTCAAGAGTCTCGTGGTGGTTCATGAAATACTGTCAGAGAAGAATCGATCGCTCCAGGAAATGCGCTTATCGTCAAACCCGGCTTCATAATTGTGAACGATGTAAGACTATATGGATTCCATCCTGTTTTCAATAGCGGCGAACGGTACGAGAATATATCCAAATTCGCCAAACAGCCTGAGGCGCTGTCGGCGGTCCGGGAGGCGGGTAAGAACTTCGGGGGGAATGTCTGCACAGGGAAAACGCCCGCGCCGCGACGGCACGGAAAATGGCCGCCCCCCCTCGGAGAAAGATACAGGGAAGCGGCGCAGACCGGATCTCTGAAAAAAG
The DNA here is from genome assembly GCA_964586015.1 of uncultured Acidobacteriota bacterium. Classification (GTDB taxonomy): domain Bacteria; phylum Acidobacteriota; class UBA6911; order UBA6911; family UBA6911; genus UBA6911. Next base: position 18,976 of record CAZPHK010000060.1, read on the forward strand.
GAAAGGAGACAGGCTCCCCTCCCGGTTGAGGAGGGGAGCTTACTGGAATCCTGTAATAATTACTGCAGCATACAACATCCCGAACGAACGGACGTATTCCATTGACTACTCTAAAATAGTTGCCGATTTGATGTAGTCCAGCTTCGGGAAAGAAGCTTTCAGATAACTGTTTCCTTCCTGGATGATACGGCCCTGATCCGGACCATTGCCCCTCGGGGCCCCATCGCCATAACCGTTGTAAAGGGAATCAACGACATCCATGCCTTTGATTACCTTGCCGAAAGGTGCGAAGCCTTGCTTGTCCAGCGGAGAGTTATCTGCATAATTAATGAAAAGCTGCGTCGTGCGTGTGTCCGGTCCCGCCATGGCGTACGTTATGTAACCACGCTTGTTGGATTTGACGACAGGATCATCCTTTATTTTAGCCTTGTACCATGCAATGCTGACTTTTGGATCTCCGTTTAATCCGAACTGTGCCATGAAATCCTTAATGACCCGGAAGAATCGACAGTCGTCATAGAATCCATTTTTTACCAAATTAAAGAAGCGATCCGCTCCATTGGGTGCCCAGTCCCGCGTAACTTCTACAACGAATCCACCTTTTGTGGTGTCGAATTGAACCTGATATTTATCGGGCGCCTTTTCGTCCAACTGGGCAGGATCCATCAGGCTTCCCTTTTCGGCGGCCAATCCGAATGCAGCAGAGAAAATCATTAAAGTGGCGGTTATCAAGGCTATTACCGTAAAGCGCATTTATAGTCTCCATTTCAATAGTAGTTGTAAACTCCCAACGGTTAAGTTTCGGCCCAGTTTTTGAAAAACTCAAGAGAAAATGGAAGAACAGGCTATGAAAAGATAAGGGCCCGTTTAAGGGGCCCCGTTGGTAACCACAAATCAAGAATATTGGCTAATATACTGTGAAGCGAAAAATCTGTCTACTAATACTTTAGGAATTCAATATCATAATCCCGTATCTTCACCAATCCGGGATTCTGTTCAACTCCATACGATCCTGTCTCCTAATGAATCGTAATGTTGCCGGAGCTGGTATGGATATCGACGAGGCTGCCGCCGCCCCGCACGGTGCCGTTCAGGCTCCCACGCCCGACGGTTCCGCTTATCGTCACGGGGTGATCTACGTTGATCCTGCCCGAAGCTGTGCGGGCACGCAGATTAAACGCAGCATTCGGTGATATCCGGAGAGTAACGTTTCCGGAAGATGTTCCAATATTCCAGTCGTCCGCCGGATTCCCGCTTGCCGTTACGCTTCCGCTTCCGGTCCCTGCTTTCAGGAATCCGGAGACGCCATCGACATCAATGCTGCCGGATCCGGTGCTGGCTTCCACTCTCCGTGGTTCCTGCAACTCCGACTCGATCTGATTTACCGTTATGCTGCCGGATCCGGTGCTGGCCTTTACCGATCCGGAGATTCTTTCCGCCCTGATGGAGCCGCTGCCCGTCCGGAGATGGGTCTGCCCGTCGACGGAATCGACATCGATACTGCCCGAACCCGTTGAAGCATCGACGTCCCCTCCAATTTTCCTCATGGAGATGGATCCGGAACCGGTTGATGCGTTCACCGGGCCCCGAATATCGACCACTTTCTGGCTTCCGGACCCGTTCCTCGATTCCAGACTGGTATCGTAGGGCGTAATTATTTTGTAGCTGATCGAAACATTGTTCCTGTACCTCTCATCTTCAATGCGGCCAACCGTGATACTGTTGCCGTCCTGCTTGATCGGGGGATTGGCCCGCAGATACTCCAGCTTTTTCTCCGCTGTGGCACCGGAACCTCCTCGGGCCTTTATCGATGCCACTATCATGACCTCGCCTGCGCCGCCTTCCGTAACTTCGATGCTTCCGGCCCCCGTCATTACATCCAGGTTGACGGGACCGTCCACCGTGAGCCGGTGATCCAAATCTCCCTCGGCTGCGGGAAAGGCAATAATGCATCCGGAGAGCATAAACGACACAAACACAATTACTGCATAAATCCCGGCACGCTTCATATGAATTCCCTCCTTTTTAATCCCTATACGATATCTCCGATAAAAATGTTCGCGGTATTGCAGCCGCAATGTAACGGAAGCTTCCCTGAAAGCCCGGCAGGTGCTCTCCGGAAATAAATAAAGAGAAAAAACCGTTCAACATATGAGATGATTCCGGGGATCGGTTGCGGATATTCGCAATCCATAGATTTACGAGGGAACCATGAAAGAGACAGCTTTAGGATTCTTATTGGCAATTTGTTGCATCCTGCCTGCGACATTACATGCCCAGGAACAGGCACAGACTCCCGCGATCAAGTCGACGGCGGAAATTATGACCTATCCTATGAACGTATTTCGCCGTTTTCCGGGCGATGCCAAGCCGATTTATGACTTCTACGGCAGTGTACTGGGGCTCAAACAGCTGACAACGTACAACCTGGGCGGGAATACCAATGTCGCGCGATTCGAGATCGGACCGACACAGCTCAAGTTCAGCGCCACTGTTCCGAACCGGAAATATCAACAGGGCGCCGTGCAGGATGCCACCGGTCTTCGCCTGCTGACATTTTTTTATCCAAGTCTGGATCCTGTTGCAGAGAGATTCCGCGACAATGGCCTTGAGGTTCCCGAGTTTCGCCCGCTTCCCGGGTCCAAACGGAGCAGTGCGCTTGTCAGGGATCCCGCCGGGCAATGGGTCGAACTGGTCATTGCCCCGGATGAGCCCGGCGCCGCATACGATCAGATTGAGATAGGACTGGTCGTTTCAAACCTCGACGCAAGCCGGAAGTTCTATCGCGACTTCATCGGGCTTGAAGAGCTCCAGCCTGTCGAAGACCCCGTTTTCGATACCATAAAGTATCCCTACAGGCGTGGCTCCGTGACTGTAAGCCTGCGGTGTTTCGGCCATCCGGTGCCGGCAGACACGGGAAGCGGCGGCATTCAATATGTGGTTTCCGACGTGAAAGCGGTTCAGGATCTGGCGGAGGCAAGAAACGTCAGGATCGATCAGCCGGTCAACACGCTCAGCGGCTTCGGGCTCCGGTTTGTATGGCTGGACGATCCGGACGGGATCACGAACTACTTTGCGGAAATTCCGGCGGCCCCTCCAAAAAAACAGTAGTATATAATGCTTTCAAACAAACATAGAAGACCGCTCCCCGTTGTAGACGTTTCTGTTTTTAAACTGAAAAACTGTATGCTCGCAAAATGCTTTCCATGCGTCCGAGGAGGAATAACCCCATGAAGAACTCAGCAGCCGCTCCGGTTTTTTTAATCCTTATCGGCTTTCTCACCGTCACTACGGCATGCGTCGATAACTACGCGGAAGATCGCGCCGCAATCGTAGATTTGCAGGGCCGCTACCTTTTCGCTCTCGATTTTCTGGATGCCGGGACGTATGCATCCACTTTTGCGGAGGATGGTGTAATAGACTGGGCGAAAGGCGAGATAAAAGGCCGCGAAGCGATTTATGAATTTATGGCCTCAGGCACGTATAATCCTGCCAGCAACGCCGAAGAGGGTCCATGGCCGGCGGCTTCCCGGCATTTTATTACAAACCAGGTAATCAAGGTGGAAGGCAACACGGCAAAAGCTTTAACATACTGGTTCCAGGCGACAAACAACACCGCCGATCGCCGCACTATGGTTCTGGGATTGTTCGGCCATTACGAAGACGAGCTGGCAAAGATTGACGGTCAATGGTACTTCAAAAAACGCACCATCTATAACGAGGGACTGGAAGGGCGCCACAAGGCGGGGCAGAAAAATCCGGCATGGTAACGATATACTTCACAATATACCCACACTAATTTTCAGTGAAGGAATTGCCGGAACCGGAAGCCGGAACGGACAGAATATTCCATTCCCCCATCCATCGCGGTTGCCCCCGGGATTTTCAGGGGTCTGCGACAGGAGGGTAATTTTATGTCCGAAGGAAAATATGCAAAGAATATTGTCGACAGAGCCTGCAGACAAATATAAAAAGGCAATCGCAGGGAAAGAAACAGAATGAAAAAACCAACGATCGGATCCATCGGGTTCGGCGCCATGGGCGCGCCCATGGCGCGGAATCTCGCCAAAGCAGGATATGCCCTGGCGGTTTACGACCTAAAACCGATCACGGCGAAACGGATAGCGGGCGAATTCGAAAAGGTGTGTGCCGTAGAATCCCCTAAAATGGTGGCCGGGTTCTCCGACATCGTCATCACAATGCTGCCGACAGGAAAACACGTTCAGGATGCGATTCAACAGAAAATTCGACGATCGTTTCAAGCTGGGCCTGATGATCAAGGATATCGGCATCGCCATGAAACTTGCCGGCGACCTGGGGCTTTCTCTGCCTATTGCGGATTTGGCCCAACGCCTTTGGATGTTCGCGGGTGAAGCCTCCGGCAAAGACAGCAGCATCGGCGAAATGGTGCGCTGGGTGGAAAAAATGACGGGAACCGGGCTTGTCCCCGCAAACTGATAATTTTTCCGTCACCGGATATTGGAGACGAAATCCGGAAATCCCTCAGAGTTATGATGTCGAAAGCACAGTCCTATGCTAAGCTTATATCAGACATTAAGAGGAGCACTCCATGGAGAGTGGAGAACAGACAACTTCACGATACCGAACGCTTGACGCTATTGTCGATCATAGCGGGCGTCTGGATGCGGTTTACAAAAACGAGCTGGAAGCCGGAGACCGGCTGGTCGTAACCACCAGGAATTCTACTTACTACATCGATGCTTTCCAGGAAGGCTTTTATACCGTCTCCGGAGGCTGGTTTGACCGGCACGGTTTGTCGCCGGTAAAGGTTGCCATCAACGGCTGTACCTGGGGAGGCCACGCCATTAAGGAAGACATTCTGGCGGCCCGCGGGCTGCATCTGGAATTTGAAAACAAGGTCGTTACCAGCCGGATTCTGCAGTTTCAAGTCATTCGTAGTTGCGAAGGATCCATCCACTGAACTGATTTTCACAATCCCCGCAAGCCCTGGGACGCGGTTCTTGAAAAGAATTAATCCGTTAGCCTTTCGTCCACAGTAAATCGAGAAAATCAGCGACAAGAGCCGGATGCTTTTTGACAAGAGCGTACAGCATGGAAAGTGTGTTGGCGTGCGGCCTGGCTTCCGATAGTGTCCGGATGA